>CAIOUR010000069.1 GCA_903861575.1 uncultured beta proteobacterium
ATTGAAGGCGGTTTGATGGCCATGATGGAGGCCATCTCGGCCTCACCGGCCACGATTGCCAAGATTTTGGAGCTGGGCGAAGAGATCCGCGAAGGCAAGACGGTGATCAGCCAAATCGTCGATGGTTTTTCCAACCCCAATGAGGCCGATGACTATGTGGCCGAAGAAGACTTCGATGAATTTGACGCCGCTGACGATGACGACGGAAAAGGCGGCTCCAAGGCCCTGACCAAAAAACTCGAAGAGCTCAAAGCCGAGGCGCTGCGCCGTTTTGACTTGCTGCGCACCCAGTTTGAAAAAGTGCACAAGGTCTACGACAAGGAAGGTTACGGAACCCCCAACTTTGTGAAAGCCCAGCGTGCGCTCAGCGAGCACCTGATGACGATCCGCTTCACCGCCAAGGCGATTGAAAAGCTGTGCGACATGGTGCGCGGCCAGGTGGACGATGTGCGCAAGAAGGAGCGCGAATTGCGCCGGATTCTGGTGGACAAGTGCGGCTACAGCCAAGAGAACTTCATCGCCGAATTCAGCGGCCGCGACAAACACAACCAGCCTGCACCCAGCAATTTGCTCAACCTGAAATGGATTGAGAAGCAAGCCGCAGCCGGTAAGCCTTGGAGCGCGATCATGGCGCGCAACATCCCCCCCGTGCAGGAAATCCAGCAGCGCCTGGCCGACTTGCAGGCGCAGGTGGTGGTGCCCTTGGAGCAGCTCAAGGACATCAACAAACGCATGAACCAGGGCGAGGCGTCCAGCCGCGCTGCCAAGAAAGAGATGATCGAGGCGAACTTGCGCCTGGTGATCTCGATTGCCAAGAAATACACCAACCGTGGCCTGCAGTTCCTGGACCTGATCCAGGAAGGCAACATCGGCTTGAAGAAGGCGGTGGACAAGTTTGAATACCGCCGGGGTTATAAGTTCTCGACCTACGCGACCTGGTGGATCCGCCAGGCGATTACCCGCTCGATTGCCGACCAGGCGCGCACCATCCGCATCCCGGTGCACATGATCGAAACCATCAACAAGATGAACCGCATCAGCCGCCAGCATTTGCAGGAGTTCGGCTACGAGCCCGACGCCAGCGTGCTAGCCGAGCGCATGGAAATCCCGGAAGACAAGATCCGCAAAATCATGAAGATCGCCAAAGAGCCGATCTCCATGGAAACGCCCATCGGCGACGACGACGACAGCCACCTTGGTGACTTCATCGAAGACGGCGCCAACACCGCGCCCATGGAAGCGGCCATGCAAGCGGGTCTGCGCGATGTGGTCAAAGACATCCTGGACAGCCTGACGCCGCGCGAAGCCAAGGTGCTGCGCATGCGCTTTGGCATCGAGATGGCCAGCGACCACACCCTGGAAGAAGTGGGCAAGCAGTTTGACGTGACGCGCGAGCGCATCCGCCAGATCGAAGCCAAGGCGCTGCGCAAACTCAAGCACCCAAGCCGCAGCGACAAACTGCGCAGCTTCACCGACACGCTGTAATTCTGTGAGCGACCACGCCCAGCCCTTTGTGCTGGCCGGCGTGATGGGCTGGCCGGTGGCGCATTCGCGCTCGCCGCTGATCCACAGCCACTGGATTGCCCAATACGGCCTGCGCGGTGCGTATGTGCCACTGCCGGTGCAACCCGACAGGCTGGAGGCAGCCTTACGGGCGCTGCCGGTGCTCGGTTTTGCAGGCTGTAATCTGACGATTCCGCACAAGATCGCCGCCATGGACATCGTCGATGCGCTGGAGCCGCTGGCCCGGCGCATCGGCGCAGCCAACACCATCGTGGTGCGGCCTGACGGTTCGCTGCTGGGGCGCAACACCGACGCTTTTGGTTTCATCGCTAACCTGCTTGAAGCACAGCCCCAGTGGCGGGCCGATGCGGGACCGGCCGTGATGCTGGGCGCAGGCGGTGCGGCCCGTGCGGTGCTGGCCGGTCTGCTGGACGCGGGCGCAACCGAAGTCCGCATCTGCAACCGCACGCTGGAGACCGCGCAGCAACTCGCACAGGACTTCGCGGGCTGGGGTAGCGCGCGGCTGCAAGCCGTTCATTGGACTGAGCGCCACAGCGCACTGGACGGTGCGGCGCTGCTGGTCAACACCACCAGCCAGGGCATGCAAGGCCAGACGCCGCTGGATATCCAGTTGGATGCCCTGCCCGCAACCGCGTTGGTCACCGACATCGTCTACACCCCGCTGCAAACCCCGCTGCTAGAGGCCGCAGCCGCCCGGGGTAACCCGACGGCGCAGGGCCTGGGCATGCTGATTCACCAGGCGCGCCCGGCCTTTGAAGCCTGGTTTGGCGTGCTGCCGCAGACCACGCCCGCGCTGTGGGCAGCGGTGACTGCCACCCTGTAACCACCCTTCACTTTTTTTTCACCCCCCACCTCAAGGAATCCCCATGCACACATCCGCCTCTGGCCTGCAATACGAAGACACCGTCCTCGGAGAGGGCGAAGTCGCCACCTCCGGCCACCAGGTCACGGTGCACTACACCGGCTGGCTTTACCAGGACGGTGAGCAAGGCGCCAAGTTCGACTCCAGTAAAGACAGGGGCGACCCCTTTGCCTTCCGCCTGGGTGCGGGGCAGGTGATCCAGGGCTGGGACGAAGGCGTGGCCGGCATGAAAGTGGGCGGTGCCCGCACGCTCATCATTCCCGCAGGCCTGGGCTATGGCGCGCGCGGCGCTGGCGGCGTGATTCCACCCAACGCAACCCTGAAATTCGACGTGGAACTGCTCGGCGTGCGCTGAGCAAGCCCGCCGACCAGCGCTGTTGCAGCATTTTTGAGGCCCCGGGCTTGAAAACCGGGGCAGCTGCCTCCAGTTCATCAATTGATTTTTACCTGCACCGGACCCCACTATGAGTGATACGCCCCAACCCAACCCGCCCCAGGACCCACACGCAGAAGGCGCAGAACCTGCATTTCTGGAAGACCCTTTGGCTCAGGCGCAGGCAGAACTGGCGGTATTGCAAGCCAAAAACGCCGATTTAGCCGACCAATTCCTTCGCGCCAAAGCTGACGTGGAAAACGGACGCCGCCGCGCAGAAGACGAGGTGAGCAAGGCACGCAAGTTCGCGGTGGAGAGTTTTGCCGAGAGCCTGCTCCCGGTGGCCGACAGCCTGGAGGCAGGTCTGGCGATCAAAGACGGCACGATTGAGCAAATCCGCGAAGGCGCGCAGGCCACGCTGCGCCAACTCACCAGCGCACTGGAGCGCAACAAGGTGGTGGCCATCGATCCGGCGCCCGGCGCGAAATTTGATCCCCACCAGCACCAGGCTATCAGCGTAGTTCCCTCGGAGCACGAAGCCAATGCCGTTGTCTCGGTGCTGCAAAAAGGCTATTTGATCTCGGACCGGGTGTTGCGCCCTGCCCTGGTCACGGTAGCCGCCCCCAAATAAGCGGGTCGCACACACCCACAACATCCACGCCGCCTCTTGAATTTGCCAACCGGCATCCCCAAGTGGCATTCATCAGTTAGCGGCGGGTGCCGCTGACACGCAATAGCAACCGAATTTATTTTCAGCAGGAGTTCACCATGGGAAGAATCATTGGCATTGACCTGGGCACCACCAACAGTTGTGTGGCCATCATGGAAGGCAATGTGGCCAAGGTCATTGAAAACGCCGAAGGCGCACGCACTACGCCATCCATCATCGCGTACCAGGAAGATGGCGAAGTCTTGGTCGGCGCTTCGGCCAAGCGCCAATCGGTGACCAACCCCAAGAACACGCTGTATGCGGTCAAGCGCCTGATCGGACGCAAGTTCTCGGAAAAAGAAGTGCAAAAGGACATCGACCTGATGCCCTACAAAATCGCTGCGGCCGATAACGGCGACGCCTGGGTCGAAGTGCGCGGTAACCGCATGGCGCCGCAACAGGTCAGTGCCGACATCCTGCGCAAAATGAAGAAGACCGCCGAGGACTATCTCGGTGAAGAAGTCACCGACGCGGTGATCACCGTGCCGGCCTATTTCAATGACGCACAGCGCCAGGCCACCAAAGACGCGGGCCGTATCGCCGGCCTGGACGTGAAACGGATCATCAACGAGCCGACTGCTGCCGCGCTGGCATTTGGCCTGGACAAGAACGAAAAAGGCGACCGCAAGATTGCGGTGTATGACCTGGGTGGCGGCACGTTTGACGTGTCTATCATCGAGATTGCCGATGTGGACGGCGAGAAGCAGTTTGAAGTGCTCTCCACCAACGGCGATACCTTCCTGGGCGGCGAGGACTTTGACCAACGCATCATCGACTTCATCATCGCCGAGTTCAAGAAAGAACAAGGCGTGGACCTCAGCAAAGATGTGCTCGCGTTGCAACGTCTCAAGGAATCGGCTGAGAAAGCCAAAATCGAGCTCTCCAGCAGCTCGCAAACCGATGTCAACCTGCCTTACATCACCGCAGACGCCACCGGCCCGAAACACCTGAATATCAAACTCACCCGCGCCAAGCTGGAGAGCCTGGTGGAAGAGCTGATTGAGCGCACGATTGCGCCCTGCCGTATGGCCATCAAAGACGCAGGCGTCAGCGTGGCGGACATCCATGACGTGATTCTGGTCGGCGGTATGACCCGTATGCCCAAGGTGCAGGAAAAGGTCAAAGAGCTGTTCGGCAAAGAGCCACGCAAAGACGTGAACCCCGACGAAGCGGTCGCCGTGGGCGCTGCGATCCAAGGCCAGGTTCTCTCCGGTGACCGCAAAGACGTGTTGCTGTTGGACGTGACGCCGCTGTCCCTGGGCATTGAAACCCTGGGTGGCGTGATGACCAAGATGATCACCAAGAACACCACCATCCCCACCAAGTTTGCACAAACTTTCTCGACCGCGGATGACAACCAACCCGCCGTGACGATCAAGGTGTTCCAGGGTGAGCGTGAGATGGCATCGGCCAACAAGTCGCTGGGCGAGTTCAACCTGGAGGGCATTCCGCCAGCGCCGCGCGGCACGCCGCAAATCGAAGTGTCGTTTGACATCGACGCCAACGGCATTTTGCACGTGGGCGCAAAAGACAAGGGCACCGGCAAAGAAAACAAAATCACCATCAAAGCCAATTCGGGTCTGACCGAATCCGAGATCCAGCAGATGGTGAAAGACGCCGAGCTGAATGCGGCGGACGACAAGAAGAAGCTGGAGCTGATCCAGGCACGCAACGAAGCCGATGCCAATATCCACAGTGTGAAGAAGAGCCTGACTGAGCACGGCGACAAACTCGAGGCTGCGGAGAAAGAAAAAATCGAAGCTGCTATCAAAGAGCTCGAAGGCGTCATCAAAAGCGACGACAAAGACAGCATCACCAGCAAGAGCGCGGCACTCATGGAAGCCAGCCAAAAGCTGGGCGAAAAAGTCTATGCCGAAATGCAAGCCAAGCAGGCGGCTGAAGCGGGCGGCGGCAACGCTGGCGCCGAGCAGCAAAGCAAACCCGCAGACGACAACGTGGTCGATGCGGAAGTGAAAGAAGTGAAGAAGGGCTGAACTTCAGCACAGCCCTGATGCTGTGCACGCGCCGCGTTGAACACCCCCGGGTGGTCAACGCGGCTTTTTCTGTTCTCAAGGGCACGTTTTAAGTATGGCAAAACGCGATTTTTATGAGATCTTGGGCGTGCCCAAGAACGCTTCGGATGAGGACATCAAAAAGTCCTACCGCAAGCTGGCAATGAAGTTTCACCCCGACCGCAACCAAGGTGAAGCAGCCAAGGAAGCCGAGGTCAAATTCAAAGAGGCCAAAGAAGCCTACGAGATGCTGTCCGATCCGCAAAAGCGCGCCGCC
This sequence comes from uncultured beta proteobacterium, assembly GCA_903861575.1. Classification (GTDB taxonomy): domain Bacteria; phylum Pseudomonadota; class Gammaproteobacteria; order Burkholderiales; family Burkholderiaceae_C; genus Allorhodoferax. The sequence goes on from CAIOUR010000069.1 coordinate 5,758, forward strand.
TACGACCAACACGGCCATGCGGGCGTGGACCCGAATATGCGCGGCCCAGGGGGCGAAGGCATGGGGGGTTTTGCCGAAGCCTTTGGCGATATTTTTGGTGAGATGTTCGGCCAGCAACAGCGCGGTCGAGGCGGACGCCAGGTGTTTCGCGGTAGCGACCTGAGCTATGGCATGGAAGTCACGCTGGAAGAAGCCGCCAAAGGCAAAGATGCGCAAATCCGCATCCCCACGCACGAGAACTGCGAAGTCTGTTCCGGCACCGGGGCCAAACCCGGCACCCAAGCGAAGACCTGTGGCACCTGCGGGGGCGCTGGTGCAGTGCAAGTGCGCCAGGGCTTTTTCAGCGTGCAGCAAACCTGCCCCACTTGCCGGGGCATGGGCAAAACCATCACCGATCCATGCATTCCCTGCGCCGGTCAAGGCAAGATCAAAAAGCAGAAAACCCTGGAAGTCAAAATCCCCGCGGGCATTGACGGTGGCATGCGCATCCGCAGCGCGGGCAATGGCGAACCCGGCACCAACGGCGGGCCACCAGGCGATCTCTACATCGAGATCCGCCTCAAAAAGCACGATATTTTTGAGCGTGATGGCGATGACCTGCATTGCTCGGTGCCCATCAACATCGTCACCGCATCGCTGGGTGGCGAAATTGATGTACCCACGCTGGACGGCAAAGCCGCGATCGACCTGCCCGAGGGCACACAAAACGGCAAGCAATTCCGTCTGCGCGGTAAGGGTATCAAGGGCGTGCGCGCCAGCTACCCTGGCGATTTATATTGCCACATTACGGTGGAGACGCCGGTCAAACTCACCGAGCACCAGCGCAAGCTGCTCAAAGAACTGGACGAGTCGTTCAAAAAGGGCGGCACCAAGCACTCGCCTACTGGTGACAGCTGGACCGACAAGCTCAAGGGCTTTTTCAGCTAAACGCCTGGCATGTCGGGCGGCGGCTACCTCACAGCAGCTTTCTACCTGTTCGTAGAACTGCCCGACTGCGGCGCGCTGCAAGCGCCCTTGCTGGCGCGCTGCGAGGCCTTGGAGATCAAAGGGCTGATCCTGCTGGCGCATGAGGGCATCAACGGCACGGTGGCCGGCGCGCCGGACAACATCGCCACGCTGCTGGAATTTCTGCGTTCTGTTCCGCGCCTGCAGACCTTGGAGCACAAAGAGTCCTGGTCGCAAAAGCCGCCCTTTCGCCGCATGCGGGTGCGTGTCAAGCGCGAGATCGTCACGCTGGGCGTGCCCGGCATCAACCCGGCCCAGCAGGCTGGCACCTACGTCAAGCCCGAGCACTGGAACGCGCTGATCAGCCGCCCCGACGTGGTCGTGGTCGACACCCGCAACACCTACGAGGTGGAACTGGGCACTTTTCAAGGTGCGAAAAACCCGCAGATCGCCAGCTTTGCCGAGCTGCCCAACTGGGTGAACAACGCGCCGTTCATGCAGCCCGCGAATGGCAAACGTCCCGTGGTCGCGATGTTTTGCACCGGTGGCATACGCTGCGAAAAGTCCACCGCACTATTGCGCCAGCAAGGCTTCAACGAGGTTTACCACTTGCAGGGCGGCATCCTGAAATACCTGGAAGTCGTACCGCCTGAGGACAGCTTGTGGCAAGGCGAATGCTTTGTGTTTGATGAGCGCGTATCGGTGGGCCACGGCCTGCAAGCCGGCCCGCACCAACTCTGCCGCTGCTGCCGCCAGCCCCTGCCCGAAGGCGCGCTCAAATCCGCCGAATTCGAGCTCGGCGTGAGCTGCCCGCGCTGTTACGCCAGCACCAGCACCGCGCAAAAAGACGGCGCGCGCGAACGACAAAGGCAGTGGGAGCGAGCGAAGGTGCGGGCACAGAAGCAGAAGCCGTAGATGTCCCCAGCAAGCGCGTCATCTGCCCTCCCGATCCTCTACTCCTTTCGCCGCTGCCCCTACGCCATGCGCGCGCGCTTGGCTTTGCAGGCGGCCGGGCAGGCGGTGGAGCACCGGGAAATTGCGCTCAAAAGCAAGCCTGCCGAGATGCTGCGCGCCTCGCCCAAAGGAACCGTGCCGGTGTTGGTGCTGAGAGACGGAACCGTGCTGGAGGAAAGCCTGGACATCATGCGCTGGGCCCTGGGGCGCAATGATCCGCAAGGTTGGCTGAGCGGAGATGACGCATACCGCAGTGAGGTGTCGGACTTGATCGCGCAGAACGACGGCGACTTCAAATTTCACCTCGACCGCTACAAATACCCGCACCGCTACGGCCTGGCCGACGGCGTTCTGCACCGCGACCTGGCGCGCGGGTTCTTAGACCATTTGCAAGCCCGGCTGGCGCAGCACGGCTTTCTGGCCGGCGCGCACTTCGGGCTTGCCGACGCCGCCATCGCGCCCTTTGTGCGGCAGTTCGCGCACACCGACACCGCGTGGTTTGCCGCGCAAACATGGACGCATCTGACGCAGTGGTTGCAAGACTTTGAAGCATCCCCCGCTTTTGCGCAGGTGATGGAAAAACACCCAGTCTGGCCGGGTGACGCGGCTAGCGTGGCTTAGGCGATCCGCACTTTCGCAGCCGCGTATTCGCGCTTTAACCGCGCCACCAATGCAGCAGTACTGTCAATGGATGTGACTGCGCCTATGCCCTGCCCGCAGCCCCAGATGTCTTTCCAGGCTTTGGTTTTGTCGCCGCTGAAATCCATGGCGGCGGGGTTGCCCTCGGCGAGTTGCGCCGGGTCCATGCCGGCCTTGCGGATGCTGGGTGCCAGGTAGTTGCCGTGCACGCCGGTGAACAGGCTGCTGTAGACGATGTCGTCGGAGTTGCTGTCCACGATGCACTGCTTGTATTCCTGCGCGGCGCGCGCCTCCACCGTGGCGATGAAGGCCGAGCCGATGTAGGCGAAGTCCGCGCCCATGGCCTGCGCGGCCAAGACCGCGCCGCCGGTGGCGATGGAGCCACTCAACGCCAAGGGGCCGTCAAACCATTGACGAATCTCCTGCACCAAGGCAAATGGGCTTTTGACGCCCGCGTGGCCTCCCGCGCCAGCGGCTACGGCAATCAGGCCGTCTGCCCCCTTCTCGACCGCCTTGCGGGCGAAGCGGTTGTTGATGACGTCATGCAAGACCACGCCGCCGTACGCATGGGCGGCGGCGTTGATGTCCTCGCGCGCGCCCAGGCTGGTGATGATGATGGGCACCTGGTATTTGACGCACAGCGCCATGTCCTGCTCCAGCCGGTCATTGCTTTTGTGGACGATCTGGTTGATGGCAAAAGGCGCGGCGGGCGACTCGGGGTGGGCGCGGTTGTGGGCTGCCAGGGTCTCGGTGATCTCGGCCAGCCAATCGTCCAACTGCGAAACAGGCCGCGCATTGAGCGCGGGCATAGAGCCCACCACACCGGCCTTGCATTGGGCGATGACCAGTTGCGGCGTGCTGATGATGAACAACGGCGCGGCGATGACCGGCAAGGGCAAGCCGCGCAACACCGCCGGCAGCACAGGCAAGTCCCTGGCCTAAAACGCGTCCAGCGCCAGCGCTGTCACGCTGTCCGCGCCTTCCACAATGGCCGCGCGGAAAGCATCAGTCTTGGGCAGGATGTGGTCGGCATAAAAACGCACGGTGCTGATCTTGGCCTGCATGAAAAGCGCGTCGGTACCCTGTATGAGCAGCGTTTGCGCAACCAGTAGGCTGCGCGCCATCTGCCAACCGGCCATCACGTTGCCGGCAAGCATCAAATACGGAACGCTGCCAGAAAACACGGCATTGGGCGCGCTGCGGGTGTTGGCCGCGACGAAGTCAATGACGTCAACCAAAGCCGCGCGCGCGCTGTCCAAGCGCTTCGCCACAGCCAGCGCATCGGGGGTGCCGCTGGCGCGCAAATCAGCCACGGTTTGCGCCACTTGCGCCGCAATACCACGGGCGACCGCGCCGCCGTCACGGGCGGTTTTGCGCCCCACCAAGTCGTTGGCCTGGATGGCCGTGGTGCCCTCGTAAATGGTCAGGATACGCGCGTCGCGGTAGTACTGGGCCACGCCGGTTTCTTCGATAAAACCCATGCCGCCGTGCACCTGCACGGCTAGCGAGGTGACCTCCAGACTCATCTCGGTGCTGAAGCCTTTGACCAGCGGCACCATGAACTCATAAAAGCTGTTGTTGGCCTTGCGGGTCTCGGCGTCGGGGTGGTGGTGGGCGACGTCAAAGGCGCTGGCCGCCGCGCTGGCCATGGCACGGCAGCCTTCGGTGTAGGCGCGCATGGTCATGAGCATGCGGCGCACATCGGGATGGTGGATGATAGGCGCGCCGGAGTTCATGGAGCCATCGACCGGGCGGCTTTGCACGCGCTCGCGGGCAAATGTCACCGCTTTTTGGTAGGCCCGGTCGGCAACCGCGATGCCTTGGATACCGACGGCAAAACGGGCCGCGTTCATCATGATGAACATGTACTCCAGGCCCCGGTTTTCCTCGCCCACCAAGTAGCCCACCGCACCGGCACCGGCTTTGTCCGCCACACTGCCGGTCAAGCCATCACCGTATTGCAGCACCGCAGTCGGGCTGGCTTTGATGCCCAGCTTGTGCTCGATGCTGACGCACTGCACATCGTTGCGCGCACCCAGGCTGCCGTCGGCATTCACCAGCACCTTGGGCACGACAAACAGGCTGATGCCCTTGATACCTTCGGGCGCACCCTGCGCCCGCGCCAGCACCAGATGGACGATGTTTTCGGCCATATCGTGCTCACCCCAGGTGATGTAAATCTTGGTGCCGAACACCTTGTAGCTGCCGTCAGCTTGCCGCTCAGCGCGCGTACGCACCAGCGACAGGTCGCTGCCGGCCTGCGGTTCGGTCAGGTTCATGGTGCCGGTCCAGGTACCAGCGACCAGTTTTTCAAGGTAGGTGGCTTTGAGTTCGTCGGAGCCGGCGGTGAGCAGCGCTTCAATCGCGCCGTCGCTCAGCAAGGGGCAGAGCGAAAAGCTCAGACTTGCAGCATTCAGCATCTCGTTGCACGCCGCACCGATAACGCGCGGCAAGCCCTGCCCGCCCCACTGGGCCGCATGCTGCAAGCCCTGCCAGCCGCCCTCGACAAACTGCTCAAAAGCCTGCTTGAACCCGGGGGTTGCGGTGACCACGCCCTGGCTCCAGGTGCTGGGATGGATGTCGCCCTCCCAATTCAGCGGGGCCACCACGTCGCGGGCGAATTTGGCCGATTCGTCGAGCACCGCTTGCGCGGTCTCCAGCGTGGCGTCTTCAAAACCGGGGAGCTGGGCGATCTGGTCGATACGGGCGATGTGTTCCAAATTGAACAACATGTCCTTCACGGGAGCGGAATAACTCATAAGTCTCCTGCGCTAAAAAAATGCCAGGGCGGCAGCGGCCACCCGCCCCTCGCAGCTTACAGGGCCTGGACCATCTCGGGCACTGCGCTGAACAAGTCAGCCTCCAATCCGTAATCGGCCACACTGAAGATGGGGGCCTCTATGTCCTTGTTGATAGCGACGATGACTTTGCTGTCTTTCATGCCCGCCAGATGCTGGATGGCGCCGCTGATGCCGCAGGCGACATACAGCTGCGGCGCGACGATCTTGCCGGTCTGCCCGACCTGCCAGTCGTTGGGCGCATACCCGGCGTCGACCGCAGCGCGGCTGGCGCCCATGGCCGCACCGAGTTTGTCGGCCAGCGGCGTCATGACTTCCATGAACTTCTCGTTGCTGCCCAAAGCGCGGCCGCCCGAGACGATGATCTTGGCGGCTGTGAGTTCCGGGCGGTCGTTGCGGGCAATCTCAGAGCCCAAAAACTGCACATCGGCGCTGGCGGCCTGTGCCGAAACAGCGTCTACAGACGCGCTTGCGCCCGTGGCGGCCACTGGGTCAAAGGCGGTGGTGCGCACCGTCAGCACTTTGGTGGCATCCAGGCTTTGCACGGTGGCAATCGCGTTGCCGGCGTAAATCGGGCGCTCAAAGGTGTCAGCGGCCAACACTTTGGTGATGTCAGAGACCTGGGCCACATCGAGCTTGGCGGCAACGCGGGGCGCGATGTTTTTGCCGTAGGCGGTCGCCGGAAAGAGAAGATGGCTGTAGCCGGCGGCCAGCGCCACCACCTGCGCAGCCACGTTCTCGGCCAGTCCATGGCCCAGGCTGTCGTGGTCGACATGGATGACCTTGCCCACACCGGCGATCTGCGCACCGGCGGCCGCTGCTGCTGCTGCGTTGTGGCCAGCCACCAGCAGGTGAACATCGCCACCGCAGGCCTGGGCCGCGCTGATGGTGTTGAGGGTCGAGGGCTTGATGCTGCTGTTGTCGTGTTCAGCGATGACGAGGGAGCTCATGGGTGTCCTTGCAGGCGAATTAAATGACTTTGGCTTCGTTTTTCAGCTTGTCGATCAGCGCGGCCACATTGGCCACTTTGATACCGGCTGCACGGGCGGGCGGCTCCACCACTTTGATGGTTTTGATGCGCGGTGTCGTATCCACCCCCAGGTCGGCCGGGCTCATGGTGTCGAGCGGCTTTTTCTTGGCTTTCATGATGTTGGGCAGGGTGACGTAGCGCGGCTCATTGAGGCGCAAGTCGGTGGTGATGATGGCGGGAAGGGTCAGGTGCAGGGTCTCGGAACCGCCGTCCACCTCGCGGGTGACTTTGACTTTTCCATCGGCCACTTCAACCTTGCTGGCAAATGTGGCTTGGGGGCGATCGGTCAAGGCGGCGAGCATTTGGCCGGTCTGGTTGCAGTCGTCGTCAATGGCCTGCTTGCCCAGGATGACCAGGCCAACCTGCTCTTTGTCCATCAAAGCTTTGATGATTTTGGCAACCGCCAGGGGCTGCAGTTCATCGTCGGTTTGAACCAATATAGCGCGGTCTGCGCCGATAGCCATGGCGGTACGCAGGGTTTCACCGCAGGCGGCCGGTCCGCAGGAGATGGCGATCACTTCGGTGGCCACGCCTTTTTCTTTCAGGCGCATGGCCTCTTCGATGGCGATTTCGTCAAACGGATTCATGCTCATCTTGACGTTGGCAATGTCCACGCCGCTGCCGTCGCTCTTGACGCGAACCTTGACGTTGTAGTCCACCACGCGTTTCACTGGTACCAAAATCTTCATGAACACTCCAATAACTGTGGGTAATCTGCCGCCTGAACTCGGGAATTTTCAGGCGTACCGCCAGCGGAGCATTCTATGCGGGCGACCATTGTTTGCCCGGTGGCGAACCGCCTCAGCGCGGCACCAGGGAGACGGCGGGCGGCACCGCTAACGCAACTCCCTGCGCACGCAAGCCCTGCAGAGCCGCCAGCAGGACGTCGGATTTCAGATTGCCCTGACCCTGTTCCAGGTCTTCGATCCAATAATTTAAAGTGAATTCCATGCCGCCTTTGTCCAAACTGGTCATCAAAACGACCGGCGCCGGATCACGCAGCACGCGCGGCTGCGCCGTCAACGCTTGCAGCAACACTTCCATTACCAACACGGGGGCAGACGCGTGCTCCACAAGCACCGCGCAGGTTTGCAAAATCCGCCGGTCAGCCAGAGACCAGTTCTCCACGCGCTGGCTCAGCAGCAACTCGTTGGGCACCAGCGATTCCTGCCCGCCTTGCGAACGGATCACCGTGAAGCGGGCGTTGATTTCGCGCACCTCGCCCTCAAAGCTGTCGACGCGCACATGGTCGCCGATGCGGATGCTGCGCTCGGTCAGGATCACAAAACCACTGATGTAATTGGCCGCCAGTTTTTGCAAGCCCAGCCCGATACCCACACCGATGGCGCCGCCCAGAACCGACAAAGCGGTCAGATCAATGCCAATGGCGGACAGGGCCACCATCAAGCCTACGAAGACCAGCAATGCCCGGGTGGCGTTGCTGGCAGCTTTGCGCAGCGACAACTCACCGCCGGTTGCAGATCGCAGCAAGCGCGCCTCAATACCCGAGGACAACCACAAAGTCAGCACCATCACCGCGACGGCCGTCAGGACCCCTTCAATAACGGTGCGTAAGGTCAAAGTGGAATGGCCGACCTTCCAGCCAATGCCATCCAGCTCGTTCATCAAAGCCGGCAGCAGGCCGCTGATCCACAGCGCAAAAACCAACCATACCGCCCACGAAACCGTGTGCTCCAGCGCCCGCGCCAAACTTGAGCGGGTGAAGGCAATTTGAAGAACTTTGACGGTCAGGCGGATCAGCGCCAGCGCCATGAAAGTTGGCAGCGCCAGCTGAAAAATCGCCAACGGAATAGCCCTGGCAAGGGCGATACGCGCTAGCTCGGCCAGACACAAAACCAAGACCGGAAATAGCGCTCCGTCAATATCGTGCGCGCCAAACAGCACCGAGCGACTGGCATCAAAATCGGCACCGGCAAACCGCCCTCGAATCGCCCGCACCAGCCATCCGCTGAGCACCCAGCAACCCAAAAGCGTGGCAAGCTCCCAGGCTACCGAAATCTGCAAAAACGCGTTCATCCAGCTACCCAGGTCTTCCAAGGGTAGCGGCGATGGCGCGTCGAACCAGTTTTTCATATCGGCCTATCCTATTGCATACACTGGCCGCATGCACCGAGTTACTTTTGCCATGTGCCGCGATCTGCATCCCCTGCGAAGGTCCGCCGCTCTCCTTACCGCTTTATTGGCACTTGCGTTTGCACCGGGGCTGCGTGCTCAGCCCCCGAAGAAGTTGGAACATCCGGCCAAAAAGTCGATCCACCGCAGCAGCTCCAAAAAACAATCAGCACCCAAAGCCGCCCCAAAGCGCGCGCAGCAAGGCAAGGTAGCGCAAACGGTTACGTATGAGCGGAATCCGTCGGCTATGCAGGCAGCAAAGGAAATAGCCCAGGCCCATGGGCTGGACCCGGCATGGGTGCGCCAGGTCATCGCGCAGGCCCGCTTCCTGCCCGCCGTCATCCGCGCCGTGACCCCGCCCGCGCTGCCCGGTAACCGTGATTGGGCGGCCTACCGGGCGCGGGTGGTCACGCCACAGCGCATCGAAGCCGGTGCCGCCTTCATGCGTACGCACGCAAGCACCCTGGCGCGCGCCGAAGCGCAATACGGCGTGCCGCCATCGATAGTGGCAGGAATTCTGGGCGTGGAGACGATTTACGGGCGCAATATGGGCCAGTACCGGGTGCTGGATGCACTGGCCACGCTGGCCTTTGATTTCCCCGAGAGCCACCCCAAAAAAGCTTCGCGCCAGGCCTACTTTTTGAGCGAGCTCGAGGCCTTTTTTATCTTCTGCCACAGCAATGGTTACGACCCGCTTACCCTGCGCGGCAGCTACGCCGGTGCGATGGGGATGGGACAGTTCATGCCCTCGAGCTGGTTGCAATATGCGGTGGACTTTGACGGGTCGGGCCGGATCGATTTATTCGCCTCCACGGCCGACGCCATTGGTTCGGTAGCGCATTATTTTTCTGTCTTTCAATGGCGCCGCGGTATGCCCACGCACTACGCGCTGGCTGCTGACGCACTACCCGCCGATCTGACCGCGCTGCTGGAGCCCGACATCGTGCCCAGCTTCACGCCGCAGCAGCTCGAGGCACGCGGCGTCGTGCTCAGCGCTGCCGCGCACAACCATGCAGGGCTGCTGGCGCTGGTAGCGCTCCCCATGGGCGAATCGGCCGCGCCGCACTATGTGCTGGGCACCGACAATTTCTACGCGATCACCCGCTACAACTGGAGCAGCCAGTACGCCATGGCGGTCATCGACTTGGCGCAGGCCATTGAAGCGGCTGCGCAAACCCAACCTTAAATCCGGGGCGGCTTCAGGGTGGCCGATGCTGCCAATAGCGTGCCTGCACCTGGCGTTCGCACTCCAGCACCGTGGAATCTGCGCTGCGCCAGTGCATCGCGCCGCAATACGGGCTGTCCACCAACGCAATACCGCGCGCCCGGTAGCGCTCCACCACCGGCGCGGCCGGATGCCCATAGCGGTTGCGGTAGCCACTTTGTACCAGCGCCCAACGGGGTGATACAGCGTCGATAAACGCCTCGCTGCTGGAGGTCTTGCTGCCGTGGTGCGGCACCAGCAAGACATCGGCGCGCAAAGCGTCAGGCTGCCGCAACAAAGCCGCCTCCTGCGCGCGCTCGATATCACCGGTCAGCAGCAGGCTACTGCGCCCGTTAGAAACGCGCAGCACGCACGACAGGGCATTGGGCTTCACGCGACGCCCGTGCGCCACTGGATAGTCTTCAAACTGGGGATGCAAGAACGCAAACTGAACACCATCCCATTCCCAGCGTTGCCCGGCTGCGCAACGGGTCAGTGGTGCCAGGCGCGACAGCGGCTCGGTGTTGTCTACCGACGTCAGAACCCGCTCGGGATGCAACGCGCGCAGCACTGCCGCCGC
>CAIOUR010000070.1 GCA_903861575.1 uncultured beta proteobacterium
CTTCCCCGTGGTGCGCATGAGCGATCACCCGGAAATTGAGGTGATCTTGGTGTCCAGCACCGAGAAGCCTGGCGGCATCGGAGAGCCTGCAACGGCTTTGGTGGTGCCCGCTATTGCGAATGCCGTGGCCTCGCTTACCGGCAAGCGCGTGCGTAAGCTGCCTTTGACGGCCCAGGCTATCGCGCAGGCTTAAGCTGACTAGAGACACTGCGAGGTATCCAGTGCCACCGGCACCGGACCTCGCATGCGCTTGCTCATGAAAGCGCAACCCATGGGCCGGATGCATCGACTATTGGCTGTACGCTGGATCGCTCTGGCACTGTCTATTGCGTCGCTACAAGGCTTGCACGCCCAGGACTCTGCGCTTGAAGGCCTCAGAACCGTGCAGGCCGTTACGCGCGATGGAACGCGCATCCCCATTGGCACTGTGTTGTTTACACCGGTAAATGCAAGGCTGGTTCAATTCAAAGTCAGCATGGACAGCACACGCTTTACGGACTACTTTCTATCCATGAAAGAATTCAAGTGCCTCGAAAGCGTCATCGAAATCAGCTGCCACGTGCCTTATCCCTACCGCAATCCGCAAACTATCCAAGACGGCAACCTGGTGTGGCTAGAGCATAGTCTGTTGTTCTTGTTTAAGCAGCCCCGCGACTTTGGTGCCAAGCTATGGAACGGCAGCTATTACCGCCTTGAGCGACAAGGTAGCGCTCTCCTGGGTCACCCACAGGCCATTGATCTGAACCATATCAGCGCCCCTTCGGCCACGCCGGACCTACCGCCCTACTCACCCGATATGCGTGACGATGTTCGTCCCGGTACGCGCTGGATCGACCATCTGCTTATTGAGTGATTCGGAACAGATGTCTCGCGGCGAGGAGGGGCTACAAATTCAATCGTTAATTGGCTCACGGTGCCGCCAATGTCAGCCCGTGCGATTGGTAGATCTTCAGTAAATCGCCACGGCTACGTAGCGCATCCATGGCTTTGTCCAGCAGCGCGGCCAACTCTTTGTTATCGGCCTTCACGGCCATCCCCAGCGGCCAACCGGTGGGAGGAACACCTGGGAGCACGATTTTCGAAAACCGCCAGTCGCTACGGCTCAAGCCTGCCGCGAATACCGCAGCCTCTGCCTGCGCCAGTGAGATGAAGGCACCGTCATGGTCGCCCTTGATGACGCTTTGCGCAGCCGCGATACCATTTTTGAAGATAGAAATTTTGTTGCGCAGCAACCCACCTTTGTAGCCCAGCAATGCGCTGGCAGCCCCCGTGCCCTGCTCCACCACCATGCGGGCGTCGACTAAGTCTTCAGGGTTGTAGGCCTGAGGGATGGTCTTCGGACTGTGGAAAACAACCAGGTGCTCGCGCGCATAAGGGCTGAAGATAAAGGCCTGGCGGTTTTCCTGCATAAAGTATTTGTCTACGGGAACGTGCAGCATCACATCGGCCGGACCGTAGCCCAGGTAGTGACCTTTCCACACCATGTTGCGCAAATCGTCACCCATGTTTTCACCAGCGTCAAATGGCAAAAAGCTGATCCCAAGTCCCATTTCCCGGGCCAACGCTTCGGCGACCGAAACGTCCACTCCGTGCATGTTGGAGGCGTTGCCATCGGAGTACGGCGCGTTGTCCTTGTAAAGGGCAACTTTCAAGGTGCCTCTGGCCCGTATTTTTTCCATCGCCGTCAGTTCCTGCGCATAGCCGAAGGAACTCGTCAGAAAAAATCCGGGGACCACAGTACCTAAGAACATGCGTCGTTGCATAGCGCCTGCTACAGGCTTGTCGTGTGTAGATCTCACAAGGAACTCCATGCCGTTGGGTATCTGGCTCGATGCTACCGCGACTCACGCCGCGTTTCTAAATAGGTCTTGATGGACCACATCGCTTCCTGCGTCAAGATCCCTTCAAACGGAGGCATGTAGACGCGTCCATCCCGCGCGCGACCGCGGCGCACCGTGGATAGGAAATACTCCTGGATTTCGGCATAGCAAGCCTCTTTTTTAGCCCGGTCCGCCATGTCCGTGCAGTCGTTATCCAACTTGCGCAAATCAGGCGAGATGCCGCCCGAGATCGCCTCAAGGCCGTGGCAACGTGCGCAGTTCTGGTTGTATGCCGACTTCCCAATGCGCAGGGCTTCGTCATGTGCCGGACCCGTGGAATACGGGTTGGTGTCAAGCCACTGAGGTCCGAGTTGCGGCAGCGTATGGGTGTCCACCGACTGTGGCACTACGTCGCCATGCGCCATGGCGAGAATGCTGACCAACGAAAGCCCAGCGACCGCGACAGCAGCTACCCAGGTTGTGACGGAACGCCATTCAGATTTCGGAATCATGCAGACCTCAAAGAAAATATTGTGTCCCGTCTAGTTTGCAAAATTCGAGCCAGTCCACTCGACCCAAATAACTAGGGAAAACCCGAAATTTGCGGGTCTGTAAGGTCGCTGTGGGCGATGGGGTGTTACAAATTGGGGCAACTGGCTGAATACCCGAAGACCTTCCTCGTGTTCTGCTCAAAGTTGTGTGAGAAAAAGGAGCACACGTTTTTAGACGGCCCCCTTAGCCACCGTTTCACCATGGATTGAGCGGTTCCCTCACCTGGATTGAACGTGGCGCATGGAGACAACATGAATCAATTTAGCGCAGCCGCACTTGGTGTGCTGGCAGCGGGTCCAGCCAACGTTCCTCCGCTGCACAGCGAGGAGCAGGAATCGCTGATCCACGCCTCGCGTGACCGCTCCTATTCTTATGGCGTGGCAGAAAGCGATGAGCCGGATTTTTCCAGCCTTGCGATTGGGATGATGAACGCGGCGTTAGAGGAAAACCGCTTCCTGTATCAGCATGCAGCCCCTGTCATGGAAACCCTTTTCCATCAGATTGCCAACACGCACAGCATGGTGTTGTTAACCGCCCGAAGCGGCATGATTCTGCATTCTCTGGGTGATGACGATTTTCTTGAAAAAGCTTCCCGTGTGGCCCTTCGACCCGGCGTCGATTGGTCAGAAAAAAGTAAAGGTACCAACGCGATTGGAACCGCCTTGGCTGAAGAGCGTCCTGTGGTAGTTCACGGGGCGCAGCACTACTTGCAGGCCAACCGCTTTTTGACATGCTCATGCACACCCATTGTTGACCCGTATGGGAAGGTGATTGGGGCCCTGGATGTGACTGGCGACCAACGCAGCTACCACCAGCACACGATGGCCTTAGCGCGCATGTCAGCGCAGATGATCGAAAACCAGATGTTTGCCGACATCTTCCCGAACGATGTGATCGTGCGCTTTCATGCTCGCCCGGAGTTCATCGGTACGCTGATGCAAGGGGTCGCAGTTTTCTCAGCCGATGGCCGTTTTTTGACCGCCAATCGAAGCGCCCAGTTTCAATTAGGCCTGAGCGCCAATTCGCTCACGGCGCACACCTTTTCATCGCTTTTTGGCCACAGCCTGTCCCAACTCTACGACCGCCTGCGCAGCCCCCTGGACCGTGCAGCGACCTTTGTGCTGTACAACGGCGTGAAGGTTTTTTGCGTCTGTGACCACAAGCCCTCGCACCACTCAGAAACCTTTCAGCGCAAGGGCATGGACACAGATGTCCAGCAGACCCGTGCTGCCCCGGCGCGAAAAGCAGAGTCGGCATCTTGCACGGTGCCCGCGTACCGCAAAGAGGCCCTCTCCAGCTTGCGCTACCTCGACTCTGGAGACCCGCAAATCTCTGCCGTCATACAGAAGCTCTACCGCATGCGGGGCAGCGACATACCCGTCATGATTTTGGGCGAGACGGGTACCGGCAAAGACTTGCTGGCGCACGCCATACACAATGACTCGCCCAGGGCACACAACAATTTTGTGGCCGTCAACTGTGCGTCCATTCCCGAAACATTGATTGAGTCCGAGCTGTTCGGCTATGAAGAAGGTGCCTTCACAGGTGCCCGTCGCAAGGGGTCCGTGGGCAAAGTGCTTTTGGCCAATGGCGGGACATTGTTCTTGGATGAAATTGGCGACATGCCACGCAACCTTCAGGCCCGGTTGTTACGGGTTTTGCAAGATCGCAAAGTCAACCCCTTAGGTTCGGGCAAAGAAGTCGACGTGGATGTGGCCCTGATTTGTGCCACCAACAAGAATCTGAAGGCCATGATGGCGCGCGGTGAATTCCGGGAAGATTTGTACTATCGAATCTATGGCATGGCCGTCCGACTGCCTCCACTGCGCGAGCGCCAGGACATCGAAATGGTGACGCGCAACATACTGGCCAGCGTATGCCCTACCGGCAAACCCCTGGACATTGCGCCCGAGGTTATGGCGCTGTTCCGGCGCTATCCGTGGCCCGGCAATGTGCGGCAGCTTTTCAACCTATTACGCACTGCGGTAGTTATGGCTGGTGACAGCCCCTCAGTCCAAATAAATCATCTCCCGGAGGAGTTCATGGAGGAACTCAACGATGCGGGTTCATTGGAAAGCGCGGGTTCCCGGATGGAAGCGGAGGTGGCCGACACGCTGCAGTCCCCCACGACTGCACCAGGATCCCCCGAGCCGCTCATGCCAAAAACCACTGAGGACAGCACCTCGCTTGAAAAAGTGGCCTTGCAAGCGATGGCACAGGCCTTACGTGTCACACGGGGTAATGTGTCGGTGGCAGCCAAGATGCTGGGCGTCTCGCGCAACACGATCTATCGTAAAAAGGACCAGTTACCGGAAGATGTCTGGCGTTAGGCCCTAAGGTTCTTGCGCTTCTTGTGCGGCATCCGTGGCCGACTGGAGGGCGGCGCGGGCTGCCGGGTGGTTTTGACCAGCCGCTTTTCGAAGCCAGGCCATGCTGGCGGCTGGGTCCGACGCCCGGCCCTTGCCGGTGCGCAGCATGACTGCCATCGCGTACTGGGCATCGGCGATACCAGCATTCGCCGCCAACTCAAATCGTCGCGCGGCCTCAGGCAGACTTTGGTCTACCCCCAGGCCAGCCTCATAAAGCCAGGCGAGCCGGGTTTGCGCCCGCATATCACCGTCTTGCGATAAGCGTTGGTACAGCGCAGCGGCGTCGGCATACGCACCACTGCCGCTGAGAATTTCCGCCCGAACAAAGTCGCTGAGGTTGTCTGGCGTGTGACCCAGACTTTCCAGCATCACCGCCGCGTCCCGGTCACCATGCGCGGCAGCCATGCCTAAATAGATGCGCGCTTGCGCCGTATCGCGCGGCAACAGTTGTCCGGCTGCATACAGTAACCCAAGCCGGTATTGGGCTTTAAAGTTACCCATTCCAGCTGCGCTTCGGTACAGCGCTTCCGCCTTGGCTAAATCGCGATGCTCGCCCAGACCGTCCTCCGCCAGTACCCCAAGATTGAAGAGCGCATCACCGTTGCCGACCCCAGCCAGGGCCTCCCATACGGTTCTGGCGGCATCGTAGTGCGCCATTTTGAATTCCGCATAAGCCTTGTAATTCCCCATGGCGGGATTCCGTAACCAGTCGCTGCGGTTGCTGTCCTGCGCCTGAACCAGCGTTGATACAGCAGCGCTCAGCGCCATCACAAAACCGAGCAGCACAACGCGGCCATGCCACCGATTTGACAGGCCGTTTTGCATTACTTGTCGAACGACAGTACCCATCGCGCCAGGGTCTTGATGTCATCCGCATTGAGGGACGGATGTGCGGGCATGGGAATACGTCCCCATTTACCCTTGGAGCCATATTGGATGGACTGCGTAAGCGTGGCGACCGCGTCTTTATCGTCACGGTATTTTTCGGCTACTTTGGTGTAGGCCGGACCGACAATTTTTTCGGACACAGCGTGGCAGGAAAGACAGCCACTATTTTTCGCTAGCTCCGAAGCTGCAGCGGCATCGGCGGCGCTGAGTGCGGTGGCTGCCTGTGCGGCAACTGCGTACCCCAGCGCTAGAACAAAAAGAATTTTTCGCATTGTCATTTTGGGCAAAAAATTGGGAGGAAGCCGAACGGTGCGTTCCGCTTTCCTCCCGTTTATCAGGTCACGTGGTGATTAGTGGCTCAATTTGAAAGTCCAGACCGAACCGCCTTGCTCCAAGAAGTTCACCTTCTTGGCGACATCGCCGCCCCATAGCGGAACAGCGCCACCCCAACCGGATACAACGCTCACGTACTGATCAGCGCCATCATTCCATGTGATGGGAGGTGCCACCACACCGGAACCGGTTTGGAACTGCCACAGCACCTTGCCAGTCTTGGCATCGGCGGCTTTGAGATAACCCTCAGGCGTACCCCAAAACACCAGATCGCCCGCCGTAGTCAGGACACCGCCCCACAGAGGCGCATTGTTTTTGACCTCCCAAGCCATCTTGCCGGTCTTGGGATCGTAGGCGCGTAAAGAGCCAATGTGGTCATCAAACAGTGGCTTGATGGTGAAGCCCGCACCCAAGAACGCACCACCTTTTTTGTAGCTGATAGGCTCGTTGTGGATGTCCATTCCCCACTCATTGGTCGGAACATAGAACATCTTGCTCTTAGGACTGTAGGCCATGGGCATCTGGTTTTTGCCGCCCAGGAAGCCTGGCGCTGCGAAGACCTCAGTCCCCTTGGTGCCGTCACCGCCGGGGCCTGAAGGGTCACCAGGGCGATTAGCCGGGTCAAAGACGGGGCGACCGGTGGCGAGGTCGATACTCTTTGCCCAGGTGTTGCCCTTCACAAAGGGGAAGGCGTTCTGCAACTTGCCATTGGTGGCGTCAATCACATAGAAGAAACCATTGCGGTCTGCCTTCGCGCCCATGCGCTTACCATCTTGGTCATAGGTAACGAATTCATTCACACCGTCAAAGTCCCAGGCATCGTTCGGCGTGGTTTGGTAGTGCCAGGCGATCTTGCCGGTTTTGACATCAATGGCCACCGTGGAGGCCGAGTAGAGGTTGTCACCCTTGCGCACGTGGCTGTTCCATGGGCCCGGGTTGCCGGTACCGAAATAGGCCAGGCCGGTCTTGGCGTCGTACGTGCCGCCCAACCAGGTTGCCGCACCACCGGTTTTCCAGGTTTCACCAGGCCAAGTCGCATTGGTGGTACCCGTGATGCCGTTTTCCTTCCCGTCTTTGTAGCCCATATGGCCTTCCACCACCGGGCGGCTCCAGACCATTTTGCCGGTCTTCGGATCACGCGCTTCGACACGGCCAACCACACCAAATTCGCCACCGGAGACGCCGGTGAGCAGCAATCCTTCAGCAATCAGCGGTGCCGCAGTCTGGCTGTATCCGGCTGCGTAATCGTCAATCTTTTCGCGCCAAACCACCTTGCCGGTGTCTTGGTCCAGAGCGACCAATTGCGCATCGAGCGTACCGAAGATCACCAGGTTGCCGTACAGCGCAGCACCGCGGTTGACCACGTCGCAGCAGGGCATGATTCCTTCGGGCAGGCGGTGCTCATATTTCCAAATTTTTTCACCGGTCTTCACGTCAATCGCAAAAATGCGCGAGTAAGAAGCGGTAACAAACATTTTTCCTTTGTAAACCAGCGGTTGACTCTCTTGCCCGCGTTGCTTTTCACCGCCGAAAGACATGGTCCAAGCGGGAACCAACTTGCTGACGTTGCTGGTGTTGATGTTGGTGAGGGTTGAATAACGTTGGCCTTGGGTACCCATACCCCAGCTCAGCACGGAGGTCGTGTCATTGCCTGCGTTCGTGATCATGGCGTCGGTGACCTGGGCTGATACCTGTGTAGCCCCCACCACCATCAGCAGGCTCAGTAATTTCAATTTCACGGCGTTGTCTCCTTCTGTTCGTTTTCGGAAATCACTTGCCTCGACGTCCGAGGCAGGTGTCTGCGGGAGTGCTTTGCCCTAGGCAATGGCTGTTACCCGTGCGCATTTTTCGCAAATTGCATGCCATTTCGGGTAAACCCTAGGCGACACGCGACAGTGTCAGGGTTAGCCACTAGTTTTATCGGCGTTCTGAATCGCTTGGCCCTGATTGACCTCGACCTTGCGCGCCATGTTGTCACACTGTTCCAATTTGAATCAATCCGTCAAAGCGCGAACACATTCACCCCTGTAACAACGTCAAGCCAGGGGAGATCCGCAATTCCGATTGCTTAGAAACCACCACCGCCTGCACCCCCCATTTCTGGGCCACAGCCAGGGCCTGATGAAAGCCAGCCATGAAAATGACTTTGGTAATGGCATCCGCCATGACACAACGGGAGGCCAGCACCGTAACGCTGGCGATGTCGGGAGGGGAATATCCGGTTCTTGGGTCAAAAATATGGTGGTGTCGGCGATCGGAGCTGAAAGTGCATTGATCATCCGCCGACGTGGCCATACACAAACCCTGCATAGACAGGCGACCCAGCAGCGCATCGGAATTGCGCGGATTCGCAAGACCAAGCGTCCATTCGCGGCCCGCTTGCGGTTGACCCAGCGATGCAAATTCGCCCGTATCCACCAGCGCGTGGTGTATCCCAAACTGCAGCAGGCGCGCCCGCACACGGTCGGCGATGAACCCCTGGGCAATACCATTCAGCGTTACGCCCATCCCCGGCGCCAGTGCTACGACATCACCACGCAGCTCTACGCGACGCCATCCAACGTGCGCCCTCGCGGCCATGACTTCAGCCGTCGGCGGGAGTTCACCCGCAGCCCGTGCCTTATCAAAAACCCGCCATAGGGGCTGCACCGTGATGTCAAAAGCGCCCTGGCTACGCCGTGATACCTGTTGGGCGATCCGCAAAACTTCCAGCAAGTCAGCATGCGGTTGGCGCAGCACGCCATCGCGATTCAGTTGCTGAATTTGGCTGTCATGTCGAAACAGGCTCATCAGACCTTCCAAATGCCGGATGTCGGCCACTGCGGCATCCAACGCGGCAGATGCGCGCGCCATGTCTTCATGCGCTGCCCTCAAGTGCAAGGTGGTGCCAAGTGCATCGAGCGTGCGACTTGCCCATTGCAACGGGTCTCCCGCCTTCGCTACAGCCAGCTCTCGCAAGCTGAAAAGCAGCCCCAAGCCCAAACCCCACTGCACAAAGCTACGACGCGTCATACCGTACCCCGCTGCGTGCTCAAAGGAAGAATCGGTATGACTCCGCGTTCACGCTGGCTTCTTTCCTCTAAAAATACGGGAACGCAAAGCGTTTTGCTGTCGTGGATCACCACGCAATCCATGCACTGAAAACACTCGTTGTAGTCGATTGCGCCGCTGCGCTCGATAGCCTGGTAGGCGCAGTCACTGCGACAGCGCTGGCAAGGACTGCCACACTCCACCCGCCGCGCAATCCAGTCAAACCGGCGCAGGCGACCCAGCACCGACACGGCCGCCCCCAGCGGGCACACGTAGCGGCAAAATCCTTTGTAGACCAAGGTACTGGCCAACACCGTCGTTACGGCCCACAGCACAAAAGGCCATTCACGTACAAAGTTCAGCGTAATGCTAGTCTTAAATGGCTCTACTTCGACCAGGCGATCGGTCCACGTCACCGACCAGAATGCGCTCAGAAAGATAACCGCCAATACGCCGAACTTGACGCGTTTGAGACGCGCGTCCCACCTTGCGGAAACCGTTAAAGGCTTCAGCCCCAAACGCTGGCTCACACCGCTGAGCAAGTCCTGCAAAGCACCAAATGGACACAACCATCCGCAAAAAGTGCCCCGGCCCCAAACGAAAAACGTCACGATCACAAATACCCACAGCAATACGGTCATCGGGTCATACAACATAAAGCCCAAACCCCTGCCCGCCACCAAGGCCTGAACCACAGCGGTGATGTTGACAATAGACAACTGGCCTTGGGCATACCAGCCGATGAAGACCAGCGTGAAGAGCAAGTACCCTGTGCGAAAGCGCTGCAGACGCTCGGGTGAAGCGGTCAACCACTGGGGTTTGGCGAGCCGCCACGCTAACAATGCGAGCGCACCAAGTAGCAACAGCAGCTCCCACCAGCGCGATGTCCAACTCAATCGCCACGTTTTACTGTCCGCGTCAGCTACTTGAAAATAAGCTTCCGGCAATTGCGCTGACATCTGAAAGCCTTTGCGCACAATCTCGGGCTTGAACTGACCTTTGGTCCGTGTGACAAGCAGCTCAAATTCCAGCGGCAGCGCAGGATCGAGCCCTGCAGGGGCGATCACGCGAAACACGCGCCACTGTGCGTCCGCCAGTTCGGACGGCACATTCAAGGTCGTGTCCAGGTCCAGATCGCGCAGTTCCAGGGGCAGTTTTTGCTGGGTGAGCGTCAATCGATCCGGCACCGTACCGCGCACAAAGTCATCCGCCACCAAGGGATAGCGCCCCTTGGTCATCACCAGTAACGCGTGGTCTCCCGGGTCGAGGCGCTTTTGCAGGTACTCCCAAGTCTGCGGCGGCAAGATGTTGCGACCCACGCTGGGAACATTGAGGTGCGCAAACACCATCTCTACAAAAGGTGCCTGGGGTTGCGCGCGGCCTTCGGCGTCAAGGCCGGCTGCCACCGTGTCCGAAAAAGCAGCTTCCACCGCAGCGTTGCTGAAAATCTTGCGCGTAATAAGTCCCGCCCGCTCCAACGATTTCCAGTCCCGTGCTTCATACACATCGGAACGAATGCGGGCAATCAGGTCCGGATCTTTGCCATCGCCGTAGCCAAGCTTGGCGCGCGCCACGCGCAGTGAAGCAGCCAAAAGGCTTTGATTCAGAATCCGAACCGATGCGGTAGCCTTGGCCACGCCATCAATATAGGCGTTGGCGCTGCCAGTTTTGCCGCTGGTACTCGGTCCCAAGCCGATCTTGATGCTCTGTTTAATCGACAGGTTTTTGTACTGCTCCACAAAACGCAATAACGGCTTTTCACCCAGGCCCTCTAGAAACACCGGTTCATGGTGGGAGAGCACACGGACATCCATGAATATTCCATCGCGATCCAGCAGCACCAGGAGATTCATCGGCGTGCCCGAGAAACCGGGAATGGGCGCGAAGTCTATTGACTCAAAGGCATAAGCCACTATGGGCGTGCTGGTAGCGTCCTGCTTGTAGATGGGCCAGACCGGCAGTTCGGCATCTTTCTCCCCCACGATTAACGGCGATGGAAAAGCTTTTTCCAAGGCGGCACGGTTCATCATTCCCGCCTGCGCGCCACACGTAAGGACGAGTGCAAGCAGGCATGCTGCAAGTCGCAGGCAGATCCCAAGATAGTTACGGCTTCGCTGCATCAGCTTCGCCAGCATGAAGCCGCGCCCAGTGGCGGAAAGTAGAAATGCATGAATACGGTCGCAAAATTCATGGTGCCGGCAATCTATTAGCTGCCGGGCATCGACCGACAGGATCAGACCCAACACTGCGGATTCAGGCCGGGTACTGTTTCACTGAACTCTTGCAAATTATTGTAGAACCTCTGGCGCGGTCATTCCCTCGTGCACAGGGTCAGGGCGGGCCGATAAGTGCGAAGTGGCTTACGAATAAACAAAAAAACCCAAGCAAATCAATGCTTGGGCTCTTGTCTTGGCGGAAACGGAGGCAATCTGGCTGCTCGAAGAAGTCGTAGAAGACTAGAGGCAAAGCCAGCAAATCTCAGAACCTGTTTACCAGCTACTCCATTGGACAAAAATGGAGTTTTGCTAGCAAACAACTCGACCTAGCAGTTCTTGTTCTCTATCTTCCCTTCTTGGGTCGTACAGCGTCTTACGCGGACAAAGTGCGGTAACTGAAGCGGTAACTTATGGAGCAAAACATGCCAGTTCACATCACACAGGCTCACGCCACTAAGGTCAATCAACCAGGTCGAATCTACGACACGCACAGAGGTCTGCACCTTTGGGTCAAGTCGGAAAAGGCTAAGTATTGGATATACAGGAATGCTAAGGACGGCAAGCGAACAGAC
>CAIOUR010000071.1 GCA_903861575.1 uncultured beta proteobacterium
CTGGACCGCGCCTGGGGCCTGGAGCCTAATTCGCGCTTGAGCTGCCAGGCCATCTTGGCGCAAAGCGATGTGGTGATTGAAATCCCGAAATACACCATCAACCACGCCAAAGAAAACCACTGAAGCACCCGCCATGCGCCAGGTATTTTTAGACACCGAAACCACCGGCCTGTACGCCGATCAGGGCGACCGTGTGATCGAGATCGCCTGTGTCGAAATGGTTAACCGCAAGCTCACCGGCCGCCACTTCCACCGCTACGTTAACCCGGAGCGCGACAGCCACGAAGAGGCCTTGCGCATCCACGGCATCACCAGCGAATTTTTAGTCGACAAACCCCTGTTCGCCGCCGTGGCCCAGGAGCTGCTGGACTTTGTGCGCGGCGCGCAACTGGTGATCCACAACGCCGCGTTTGATCTGGGTTTTCTGAACGCCGAGCTCAACCGATTGCAGCTACCTGCCATCACGGCCCAGGGGGTGAGTGTGCTGGACACCTTGACGCTGGCCAAAGAAATGTTCCCAGCCAAGCGCAACAACCTGGACGCACTATGCGATCGTCTGGAGGTGGACCGCTCCGGCCGCACCCTGCACGGCGCGCTGCTGGACGCCGAGCTGCTGGCCGAGGTCTACATCAACATGACGCGCGGCCAGAACAGCCTGATGATCGACATCGAAACCCCCGCCCAGCGCAGCGGCCCCGCGTTAACCTCAGATTTCTCCGGTCTGGATTTACCTGTGCTCTGGGCCACGCCCCACGACATCGCCGCCCACGAGAACATCCTCACCGAGCTTGACAAAGCCAGCGGCGGCAAAACCGTCTGGCCCCGATAAGCTACACTCGCCGACTTTCCTGAACCGGATTCAGGGCGATTAGCTCAGGGGTAGAGCACTGCATTCACACTGCAGGGGTCGCAAGTTCGAAACTTGCATCGCCCACCATTTTTCTGGTTTTAAAACAAGCACTTAGAAGAGATTCTTAGTGCTTTTGTTTAAGTTCAAAGTAGTATAGGGTCACCATACTACTTTTCATAGATTTCGGCGCAGCTTCTGCACTCATTTAGTGCCCAGCAAGTGCGGGCGCCAAATCAGCCCTGCAAGCGTTGATCGGGGCTTCCAGCACCCAGCGTATTCGACCCAGGCAAACGATGGGCTGTAGCGCTTTTTAGCGCGTCAGTTTTTGCGCTGTGCCGGTGAAATTTGTAAAAGCAATGCTTTCACCCAACTACAGCCCGAATGGGTCCTAGAGATCTAAAAATATTGGGCTGCGAGAAATTGTGCTGAGGTACTTGCCGAATCACCATGCTGATCTTGACTCGGTACCCGTCCAAGTTATCGGGTTACCAAGCGCCGGTTGTCCTCTTGCGCGTCTGAAGCAAAACTGCAGTCACTCAACCAGAGAGGGACGCAGTGATGAAAAAATTCGACCCCACGCAACTCAGCCAGTTCACTGGAACTGCGAAGTACTACCGAATCAGCCGCAGGCACCTGCTGACAGATGGCACCAAGTACTTGGCTGAAGAGGCCGAGTGTTTTTGGATGATGGATGCCATTGCCAGCCACCTCAGCGAGATTGGTACCGAAGACTGGTTCGTCCAGGTGCGCGTGACTGTCAACGGCAACCGGGCTACGATGATTTATGAGGACGGCAATAGGCTTGAGCACGCCCGCCAAGAAATTCCCTACACAGACTTTCCAATGCAGTCCATATCTCTATATGCCTGCTGGGATGGGGGCTACTGGGTGATCATGCTGCCCAGTGAGTATTGAGCCGACTAGTTCAAGGTCAAGGGCTTAGCGCACAAGTCTCCAAAACGATGTTGCGAAGCCACTGATGCGCTGGATCCGCCTGAAACCTGGGATGCCAAAGTAGTGACACCGTGAACGCAGGCGTAGCGAACGGAAGCGCAAAGGTATGCATTCCCGCTCGTAAATTTCCAGTGTGGCGTTCTGGAACGGTTGCGATCAAATCAGATGCACGAGCCAAAGCAAGCGCTGTAGAGAATCCTCCGACTATGGCTGCAGTCTCACGTTGAAGACCAAGGGCGCGCATGGCCTCATCAATTGGGCCCATTTCGAGCCCCTCGCGCGAAATACCTATATGCTGCCCTCCCGCATACTTTGCGGAAGTAACCTTGCGTCGGCTCAGCGCGTGCCCCGCTCTCACCACGCCAACAAAGCGGTCTTTGAACAAGGCCTGGGTTCTCACTTCCGGCCCCATTGCGCTGGCAATCACGCCAGTCTCCAGATCGACGGCTCCACCACGCAGTTGCGCGCTGTCTTTATCGAGTTTTTGCACAAATCGCAACAACACACCGGGAGCCTGCGAGCGGGTTAGCGCAATAAGGTCTGGACCGAAATTCTCTGCAAAGCCTTCGCTGCTTCGCAAAGTAAACGTCCGAACCAAGCGCTGAAGGTCAGGTGCTTCTGCAGGGCGCAGCACCGCCTGGGCATCTTGTACAAGCTGACTCACCCGCGAGCGGATTTCCAGTGCCCTGGGCGTTGGCACTAGACCCCGTCCGGCTCGCACCAGCAGTGGATCACCCGTCGTGTCTCTCAGCCTTGCCAAAGCCCGACTCATCGCAGAGGGGCTGAGGTGTAAGCGCTTAGCGGCACCCGTCACGTTTCCCTCTGACAGCAGCGCATCCAAGGTAAGGAGCAGATTGAGATCGGGTGCAGACATGTTTTCACCATAGCGCAATCCGACCTATGTATGGCGTTGAACGCACAAATAAAGTGCAACCCGTGCGTCTTCCGCAAAACCCCATAGATACCTACGCTTCATCCACACCCACAGCGTGGGCGAAGAAGAAGGAATTCATATGCGGTCAACCCTTTCAAAATCTGAACCACCCCCCACCGACCCGCCCGACGCACCGCCTGTCCGCTTGGCACTGCTCGCCTTGTCGCTGTCCATGTTGCTGTCGTCTTTAGGCACCAGCATTGCCAACGTCGGCCTGCCGACCCTGGGGCATGCGTTTAATGCATCCTTTCAAGAAGTCCAGTGGGTGGTTCTTGCGTACCTGCTTGCGATTACCACGCTCATCGTCAGCGTCGGACGACTGGGTGACATGATGGGTCGCAGGCGGTTGATGCTGCTAGGAATCACCCTATTTACGGCTGCCTCCGCCCTGTGCGGAATCGCGCCAACGCTTGCACTGTTGATCGCCGCACGGGCTCTACAAGGTTTAGGTGCCGCAGTCATGATGGTTCTGGCTATGGCCATGGTCGGTGAGATCGTCCCCAAGGAGAAGACTGGCAGTGCCATGGGCATGCTTGGCACCATGTCTGCGATAGGAACGGCGCTCGGTCCCACGCTGGGGGGCGTCTTGATTTCCGGTTTCAGTTGGTCAGCCCTTTTTCTCATCAATGTACCGATGGGATTTTTTGCGCTCGTGCTCACGCATCGCTACTTACCAAAGGATCCCACCGTAACAAAGGCGACGCAAGCCAAGTTTGATGTACTGGGAACCGTGCTTCTGGTGATGACGCTTGCCGCCTATGCCCTTGCCATGACGATTGGACATGGAAGTTTTGGTCAGCTCAACATGGCATTGCTGCTGTTAGCGCTGCTGGGTATCGGTTTGTTCGTCATCACCGAGTCTCGGACGGAAGCCCCTTTGATTCGGATGGGTACATTCCGCAATTCGGTGCTGAGCGCGGGCTTCGCAATGAGCACGCTTGTGACTACGGTGGTTATGGCCACATTGGTTGTCGGCCCCTTCTACCTTTCTGGTGCACTCGGACTTGACCCAGCGCATGTCGGTCTGGTCATGTCATCAGGCCCCATCATGGCGGCAATCACAGGTGCGCCTGCTGGACGCCTTGTTGACGGGCTGGGTGCATACCGGATGGGCATTGCCGGACTCATTGGCATGGTGATCGGCGCTTGCGCTATGGCGATGCTGCCGAGCGGGCTTGGCATTGCAGGCTATGTCATTCCGCTGGTAACTATCACGGGTAGCTACGCATTGTTTCAGGCCGCCAACAATACGGCGGTGATGACCCGTATCCAGCCAGACCAGCGCGGTGTCATTTCAGGCATGCTCAATCTTTCGCGCAATCTAGGGCTGATTACTGGCGCCTCAGTAATGGGCGCTGTCTTCTCGATGGGAGCATCCACCGCCAACCTATTGACGGCATCGCCAAGTTCGATTGAGTCTGGCATGCGATTTACCTTCGCAGTTGCAGCAGGTTTGATCCTGCTTGCGTTGGTCATCGCAGTTTCAGGTCAGAAACTTTCAAAACACATTTCGAAATAGCAGGGGCAGCGGCATCCGACTTAGCTTGCTGCATGCGCTAGGCGGGCTAGTATCCGCGCCAGCACCACACCGTCGTGGCCGGCGCAACAGATACCCGAAGGAGCATCCGCATGAAAGCAGTTTGGAAAGATACGGTGATCGCTGAGAGCGACGCCACGGTCATGGTCGAAGGCAACCATTATTTTCCCGAGGCGTCCGTGAACCGGCAGTTCATCAGCTTTAGCAACCACAAAACCAGCTGCTCTTGGAAAGGGCAGGCAAGCTATTACTCGCTCATCGTCAATGGAGACGTGAACCCGGACGCTGCGTGGTACTACGCCGATCCAAAAGAGGCGGCTGCCAATATCAAGGGCTATGTGGCGTTCTGGAAGGGTGTGCAGGTCAGCTGAAGCGCGCCCACGTTTGTTGCTAAACAGCCTCAGAAAACTTGGTTTTACGGATGCCGGCTTTGGAGGCGGTAATTAGACCCAGCCCTGCCGCCAAACCTCATCGTTTTGAAGATCGCGCCATGGAATGATCTGGGTTGCTTTGGAAAACACAGATTCGATTTCTACCAATTCAACCGGATCGGTAGGTAACTCCGGTTTGATCACCTGGCTTACAAGAAAATGCTTTTGCTTGGCCAACGGTACAACCGCCGTCCATTTGGTCAACAAAAGTTTTTTCGGGTTCAGGGGGTTCATTGTGATGACTTCAAGACCGTGTTCGTAGTCGTTGGCTCTTGCGCGTCCGTTCCATCATATCGATGGGCTTGGTCGTGACCCACGCCACAAAGCGCTCAATACCCGGGTGAGCCAGCAAGGACTCAACCGAGTTGAACTGTTTGGCTAATTCCGTTTCTGTGAACAACGCATGAATTTGGCGGTGACAGATACGACACGTGTAATCCGAATGTCGGAACGTCTGGATTGAAAACCCACAAACTGGCTGGTGTTTGATCTAGAACAAGGAGATCGAGCTTCTTGCGGGTTAGATTTGGAATGGAAAATTGGAATTAATGGATATGACATCACCAATCGCCAAACAAAAAAATTCTGACCTAACTCAACCAATCGGTTTACGTTGATCCCAGCAAACCGAAAAATGTAGGTGGAAAATTTATGAGAATTGCCAACAATCAACTCGGTTTAATTGCGCTTGTAAAAAGATCTAGGCCCATTAATTTAATTACTGGTCCTATTATCTATAGCATGATTTTTCCTATTGTGTTGCTGGACTTTTGTATGAGCTTTTACCAATGGTCATGCTTTCCAATCTATGGAATAAGGAAATTCGCAAGGAAAGACTTTATTATATTTGATCGACAAGAACTTAGATACTTAGATTGGATTTCAAAATTTCATTGTACATACTGTGCATATGGTGTTGGGGTTGTATCCTTTGCTAGTCAAGTTGTTAGTGCAACTGAGGCATATTTTTGTCCGATCAAACACCAC
>CAIOUR010000072.1 GCA_903861575.1 uncultured beta proteobacterium
CCGTAGAGTACAAGGATGCCTATGCGGTTGTTTTGGAGTATGCGAAGGCCACAACTGCGGAGCAGACCAAAAAGCAAAATGCCCATGGCTTACCGCTGGCAAAAGTGGCAATCCAAGTAGTCGGTGGGGCTGCAAAGATTGGTGAAGTTCCTCCGGCAAAATGGGGCGACCTGATAGAAGCGTTTGACGCTATCGCCAAGGCCGACCTCACCAACGCGCCGGCGCTGAAAGATAGCGACAAAGAAGGGTACGCAAAGTTGTTGGATCAGGTTCTCAACGCAACGGTAGGGGCCGATGACGATTCAGCCTTCTGAGGTAAGGCCGTCAAGTTCCCCTAGGTATCTGATCTGTCCGGGCAGTGTCATACTGTCCCGCGGCAGGCCGGACACTCAAGGCGAGTATGCGGAAACAGGCTCCCGGCAGCACAAAGCCGCCGAGTTGGAATTAAGAAAATGGTTATTAGGGGAGAAAACAGAAGAACCCGATGCCGACCTGTTGCTTGATGTGATTGGGTATGTGGATTGGGCGCGTGAGTTGGTTAATCCGGGCGACACCGTACTGATCGAGCAGCGGGTGTCCACGGCGGGTGTAGTAAACGTTCCCGGTGCTTCTGGGTCATTAGACTTCGGCATCATCCGAGCGGACGGCAAGTCCATTCTGATAGCGGACAGGAAATTCCCATGGGGGAAGCCGGTATATGCGGAAGGGGGGGATGACGAAGCGGTAATCAAAGGACACCCCCCTTTGATGATCTACGCATTGGGGATATTAGACTCGTTTGAGGGGCTGTTGCTTGACGCTGGCAGCATTGAGCGGATAGAGTTGGCAATCTATCAGGAAGCGGTAGGGCGATCCGGCCCGGAGGATGTGTGGTCATGTAGCCGGGAATACTTGGAATCCTTCCGGGCTATGGTCGCAAACGGAATACGGCGGATAGCTAAAGCCGAAGAGGAGTTTGGCAAGATTGGGTGGGAATACGAGTATCTTCACCCCGGCGCGGCGCAATGCAAATACTGCAAAGCTGAGGGCGATTGCCCACGGCTTGCGCAAAAAGCCATTAGCGTTGTCGCCAACGCCGACATCGCTTTGGGGCAAGAGTTGGCCCCGCAAGTGGAGGGGTGGGAACTCCGGTTAGTTGACATGGACGACAACAAGCTAGAGGAAATGTACGAGATGCTGCCGTTGGTTGCCGAATGGGTGAAAGCGGTGAAATGGCAGATGTACATGCGCATGGCGGACATGCATGCGGAGATGAAACGCCACAAGCTGGTTGAGGGGCGGCAAGGGAACCGCAAGTGGTCTGATAAGGATTTGGTGGTTGATTTGGTAGGCGAAGAAGCATACACCATGGAATTGCTTGACCCCCCGGCCATTGAAAAGAAGGTGAAGGCTAAGAAGATACCCAAAGAGATTTGGGAAGCGCTACAAGCCAACATCGAACGCAAACCCGGAAAGCCGACAATAGCGATCCGGGAAGACGAAAGAGAAGAATCGGTGGCATCCTTGCCGGAAGTAATTCCGTGCGATTTGCTACCGCCTGTTGAAAAATGAAACGAGAGAGAATAGAATGGCTATTACAAGCAAGCAAGTAGTTTTACGCAATGTGCGAATCGCATTTATCCAGCAGCTTTGGACAGCGGGCAAAGCCGCCAATGCCTCACCGTCGGCCAAGGCTAAGTTTAATTGCACTTTTCTAATCGAAAAGGGAAGTGACAACGACAAAGCCATCCAGAAAGCCATTGTCGCCGCCACGAATGAGAAGTTCAAGGCCAATGCCCAATTTCTTCGTGACAAGATCAAGGGCAATAGCAACACATGCTGCTACATCGAAGGCGACATGTGCCGTTCTGGTGACGGAAAGATTTACGACGGTTTTGAAGGCAAAATGGCCCTCCGCGCAGGCCGTTACGAGCAGGATGGCCCCCCGCAAATTGTCACCGCCCGCAATATCCCCGTAGGCCAAGGCCAACCCGGTGCGCCATATGGCGGTTGTTATGTCAATGCCATTGTTGAGCCGTTTGCGTATGACAACGTGAACAAGGGCGTGTCGTGCGGGTTGGTGTTGGTGCAGTTTGCCAAAGATGGCGATTCGTTTGGAGGTGCAAGCCGCGCTGCCGCCGATGCGCTGCCCGCCATCGAAGAAGCGGAAGAATCCAACGGGTTTGACGAAGACATGGCGTTTTGATTGATGGCGTTGACGGGCAGGGAAGCCCATAACTAAAGAGAGAATGAATTGGAGAACTTGCCAGATGAAGATTGAACTATTCAAAAAACTAGGGGTGGACATCCACGAACTGTTTAAGCAACAACCGCCCGACCTTGAAAAAGGCTTAAGGTTGATCGTGGAGACAGACCCAAACAAACCATTTGACTACCAGACCGCCATAGAACTAGGGCCCGATGAGGTGGCGTACACCAACGACGGCGTTAACTGGTTCGAGAAGTCCGGGTGGCCGTATCTAAACACACAAAACACATACCGGTTTGCCTACCTCATACCGCCGGAGACCGTGCGGGAGTGGTGGGAAGACAGGCCGCGCATATCGCTATTGCATTAGGCGGGGGTTGACGATGATTAAACCGAGAATAAAACGCTCAAAGTCAATGCGCCAATGGACTTGTTTCGCCGTCGGCGTTACCGGGTACGGCAACGATATTCATAAGGCGTATGACGATTGGCTGCGCGTTTATCGCGTATTGTTTCCGGTAGGCTGCAATGCCCCACAAGCCTAGATTGGTTTTCAAATACGGCGTGTGGTTTTGTTACGGGCTAGGGATAGCCCGTGAGGGGCGCACATTCACCGAAGCATATGACAGATGGCTTTTATATTTATCCGATAAGGATCACCGAAGCGCATAACCACACTTCCGTACCACAAAACACTGACCGGGCGAAAGCCCGTTCTTGCTTTCATGGACTTGGAAACCTACAGCGAAGTCGATTTAAAGACAAGGGGGGCGTATAAATACGCAGAGTCTGCCGAGATTATGCTGTGGGCGTATGCCGTAGGGGATGGGGAGATTATGCTGTGGGATCGTACCGCCGACCGCAAGATGCCAGACGGTTTGCGCGATTTATTGTGGAGCCC
>CAIOUR010000073.1 GCA_903861575.1 uncultured beta proteobacterium
AGGCGCTCCAGGCCCATGCCGGTGTCCACGCAGGGCGCAGTCAGCTTGACCAGGCTGCCATCGGTTTGCATGTCGATTTTCATGAACACGTGGTTCCAGATCTCGATGAAGCGGTCGCCGTCTTCTACGGGGCTGCCCGGGGGGCCGCCGGGGATGTGCGGGCCATGGTCGTAAAAAATCTCAGAGCAAGGGCCGCAGGGGCCGGTGTCGGCCATCATCCAGAAGTTATCGGAGGCGTATTTTTTGCCCTTGTTGTCACCGATGCGCACGATGCGGTCTGGGCTCAGGCCGATCTCCTTGTGCCAGATGTCATAGGCCTCGTCGTCGTCGATGTAGACCGTGACCAGCAGGCGCTCGGGCGGCAGTTTGTAGACCTGGGTCAGCAGCTCCCAGCCCCAGTGCAGGGACTCGCGCTTGAAATAGTCGCCAAAACTCCAGTTGCCCAGCATCTCGAAGAAGGTGTGGTGGCGCGCGGTGTAGCCCACGTTTTCCAGGTCGTTGTGCTTGCCGCCGGCGCGCAAGCAGGCCTGGACAGACGCGGCGCGCACATAGGAGCGCTTCTCCGCGCCTAGAAACACGTCTTTGAACTGCACCATGCCCGAGTTAGTGAACATGAGCGTGGGGTCATTGCCTGGCACGAGCGCGCTGCTGGCGACCACCGTGTGACCTTTGGAGGTGAAGAAATCGAGGAAGGTCTTGCGGATGTCGGCAACGCTGACGCTGCTCGTTGGGGACTGGGTCATGGCGGTGGTTCGTAGAAACAGGATGCTGACAAGCCCTAATTATCGCCCCGGCATCCCATGACAAGGCAATAATTGCCTAGGCATGCAATAGAATCGCCGCCTCATGGTTAACCCTAGCCCTCAACCCAGCTTCTACCAAGCCGACACCTATCGGACTGAGGAGAGCATTGGCTTGATGATGCGGCAAATCCTCACCAGTCTGGCCCAGGGCGTCGAGCAGAAGCTGGCCAACACGGCGCTCACCCACGCGCAGTGGATGCCGGTCTTCAAGCTGCATCTGGGCCACGCCAGCACCGTAGCCGAGTTGGCGCGCGAATGCCACCTCGACGCGGGCGCTATGACACGCATGCTGGATCGCTTGGAGGCCAAAGGCCTGTGCACCCGCAGCCGCTCGGAGACCGACCGGCGGGTGGTCAATATCGCCCTGACGCCTGCGGGCAGCCAAGCTGCAACCGAGATTCCGGCGGTGCTGTGCGATGTACTCAATGGCCACTTAAACGGTCTAAGCGCTGATGAATTTGCCACGCTCAAGTCGCTCTTGCAGCGGGTACTGCATAACACCAAAGGTGGCGCTGCCGACAACCCGGGCGCGCCAGTAACGACTTCTTTTCTTCCCCCATTACCTGGAGCCGCCGATGCACGGTAGTTTTTTGCGGACCGCCACGCTGGCCTTGGCGGTCACCGCGTTTCTCAGCGCCTGCGCAGATTTTTCGGGCATCGCACCCGAGGCGCAATTGCGCTCAGCCACTGCAGTCGGCCTGAAAGATCCGCCGCCGCTGACTGCGGCCGATTTGGACGCGATCAATGCGCCCAACCCGTGGTGGGAACAATTTGGCGATCCGCGCCTGGATGCGTTGGTCGAGCAGGCACTGCAAAACAGCCCGAGCCTGCGCGTCGCACAGGTCCGCACCGAGCGGGCGCGCGCCGCGATTGCCCGCGTGGACGCCGACCGCCAGGTGCAAGTCAACGGCAGCGCCGAGGCCAGCCGCCAACGCTTCAGCGGGCGTGGTTTTTATCCGCCGCCGATTGGGGGCTCCGAGTACGAAATCGGCACCGTACAGGCCACCGCCAGCTATGAGTTCGACTGGTTTGGCAAGAACCGCGCAGCGCTCAACGCGGCAGTGGGGCAAACCGCAGCGGCAAAGGCCGACGCGCAGGCAGCTCGGCTGTTGCTAGCCGCGCAAGTGACGCGTCACTACATCGCCTTGCTGCGCCTACAAGCCCAACGCGAGCTGCTGGAGCAAACGCTCGTGCAACGCCAGCGCATCGGGGAGATCAGCACCTTGCGTTTCCAAGCAGGACTTGAAAGCGAACTGGAGCCGCTGCTGAACAACCCCAGCGTGCCCGAAATACGCCGCCAAATTGCCGAAGTGCAAGAACAAGCTGCGTTGTTGGACAACGCCATGGCGGCCCTCATCGGTCGGCCCCTTTTCGGGCCGGGCGCACAAGCCACGCAGCTGGGGCGCCTGCAAGACCTGCGCAGCACACCCGTGCCGGAAAACCTGATGCTCGACCTGCTGGGCCGCCGCCCCGACATTACGGCGGCGCGCTGGCGCATCGAAGCCAGTCTGCATGAGGTAAACCTGGCCAAAGCCCAGTTTTATCCCAATGTGAATTTGGTAGCGGTGTTCGGCTTGAGCAGTGTGGGCCTGGGGAATATTGCGGCATCCAACACCGACCAATGGAACGTAGGACCGGCGGTCCGGTTGCCACTTTTTGATGGCGGGCGGCTGCGGGCGCAGCTTCGGGGCAAAGCCATCGATGTCGATGCAGCCATCGAGGCCTACAACCTGCTCGTCGTTGACGCCGCGCGCGAGGCAGCCGACCAGTGGGCCAGCGCCGCCGCTATCCAGCAGCAGCAAGTTGCGCAGCAAAGCTACCAAGCCAACGCCCGCGCGCTGTACGGCATTGCCCAGCAGCGTTTCGCCTCCGGGCTGACCCACCAAACCACCGTGCTGCAGGCAGAGGGAAAGGTCCTGGAACAGCAACGCATCGCCATCGACCTCGCGGCGCGGGCACTCGATACCCAGGTCCTACTCGTGCGCGCGGTCGGCGGCACGTATCCCATCCAAGCCACACCGGCCACGAACTAAGGCGACACGACTATGCAAAACCAAACTCCCGCTTCTGAAGCCCAATCCAAGGCGCCCGCGCCGGCCAGCGCCGTCGCACCAGGCGCGCCGAATGCCACAACACCCGGACAACCCGATCGCTCCAAAACACGCGCCAAGGCACTCAGCGCCGTGGCTATCGTCGTCCTACTGGGCTTGTCCTATGGCGGGTACACCTGGTACGAAGGCCGGATGGAAGAGAGCACGGATAACGCCTACGTGCAGGGCAACGTGGTGCAAATAACCCCACAAATCGGGGGCACGGTCAGTACCGTGCAGGCCGATGACACGGACTTCGTCAAAAGCGGTCAAACCCTGGTGCAGCTGGATACGGCCGACGCCCAAGTTGCTTTGCAAACAGCGCAAGCGCAACTCGCACAGGCCGTGCGCCAAGTGCGCAGCCTGTATGCCAACAACACCACACTAGAGGCCCAAATCACGCTGCATGAAGCAGATGTGCTGAAAGCCCAGATTGAGCTCAACCGCGCCGGCGACGATCTGGCGCGTCGCCAGTCGTTGACCGGCACCGGCGCGGTCTCACGGGAGGAGGTAGCGCACGCCCAAGCCATCGTGACCCAAGCGCAGGCATCGCTCAACGCTGCACGCAATGGCGTGGCGGCGGCGCGCGACCAATTGCTCAGCGGGCGAACCCAAACGGACGGCACCAGCCTGGAGAGTCACCCCAGCGTCTTGGCCGCCAGTGCCAAAGTGCGCGAGGCCTATTTGACGTTGCACCGCTCGGCCATCACAGCCCCCGTGGATGGCTATGTGGCCAAACGCACGGTACAAGTCGGGCAACGGATTGCAGCAGGAACGCCCTTGATGTCGGTGATTCCGCTTAAAGCGCTTTGGGTCGACGCCAATTTCAAAGAAGTGCAACTGCGCAATATCCGCATCGGCCAACCGGTGACGCTCACTGCCGACCTGTACGGCAAGCGGGTGGTTTACCACGGCACCGTCGCCGGCATGAGCGCGGGCACGGGTGCGGCCTTCTCCTTGCTACCCGCACAAAACGCGACTGGCAACTGGATCAAGGTGGTGCAGCGCGTGCCGGTGCGTGTCCGGCTGGACCCGCAAGAAATTGCCACCAGCCCGCTGCGTGTCGGCCTGTCCATGGAAGCCACCGTGAATGTGAGTGACCAAAGCGGCAAAACGCTAGCCGAATCCGCCTCTTTGGGCCTACCTGCAGCTGAACCCGCGCAGGCGCCTGCACAAACAGACAGCTACGCCGCGATGGACGCGCAAGTTACCGAGGAAATCCAGCGCATCATCCACGCGAACGGCGGCGCCACGGTCAAACCGGTCGGCAAATGAGCGGCGCACCCGCCGCGTTCAAGCCGCACGCGCCCTTGGAGGGCGCGGCACGCATGTGGGGCACGGTGGCACTGTCGGCGGCCACCTTTATGAACGTGCTGGACTCCTCGATTGCTAACGTCTCATTGCCCGCGATTGCAGGAGATTTGGGTGTCAGCCCCAACCAGGGTACCTGGGTGGTGACCAGTTTTGGCGTAGCCAACGCGATTGCGGTGCCACTGACCGGCTGGCTCTCACAGCGGTTCGGGCAGGTGCGCTTGTT
The DNA here is from genome assembly GCA_903861575.1 of uncultured beta proteobacterium. Classification (GTDB taxonomy): domain Bacteria; phylum Pseudomonadota; class Gammaproteobacteria; order Burkholderiales; family Burkholderiaceae_C; genus Allorhodoferax. Next base: position 4,431 of record CAIOUR010000073.1, read on the forward strand.
CACCCTGAGCGTGCTCTTATTCACGCTGGCATCCTGGTTGTGCGGGCTGGCCCCGAACATGGCCACACTGATCGCCATGCGCGCCCTGCAAGGCTTTGTGGCCGGGCCCATGATGCCGCTGGCGCAAACGCTGCTGCTCTCCAGCTACCCGCCGGCCATGGCGGGGCTGGCCATGGCTTTGTGGGCCATGACCACGCTGGTCGCTCCGGTCATGGGGCCGCTGCTGGGTGGCTGGATCACCGACAACATGCATTGGGGTTGGATTTTTTACATCAAC
>CAIOUR010000074.1 GCA_903861575.1 uncultured beta proteobacterium
ACTGGCGCGCGTAGGTGGACAGGCTTTCTACATAACGGCGCTGGCCTTCGGCATACAGGTGTCAAAGGCCAAGCTGGACTTGCCCGATCCGCTCAAGCCGGTGATCACCACCAACTGGTTGCGCGGAATGTCGAGGTCGATGTTTTTGAGGTTGTGCGTGCGCGCACCGCGGATGCTGATGCGCTGCTCGCGTGCCACCGTACCGAGGTAGTTACCGTCCAGGTCGATGCGGTCAGTGGGTGCGTTCAAGGTGGGCCAGCCGTTCCAAAATCAAATCCCTGCGAGCGCAGGCAAACCGTTGATGATAAAGACAAGGCCCCGGCGGCGGCAAGGCGCGGCTGCGCAGGTTGCATAATCGATTTACAACTTGGAGAAAACCATGGCATCCGTGAACAAAGTCATTCTGCTGGGCAACTGCGGGCGCGACCCGGAAATCCGTTATCTACCCTCGGGCCAGGCGATCGCCAGCCTGAGCATCGCCACCAGCACCCGCCGCAAAGACAAAAACACCGGCGAATCGGTGGAAGACACGCAGTGGCACCGCGTCACGTTTTACGACCGGCTCGCTGAGATCGTGGGCGAATACGTCAAGAAGGGCACGCCGCTGTACGTAGAAGGCCGCCTCAAATACGGCAAATACACCGACCAGTCCGGCGTGGAGAAATACACCACCGACATCATCGTCAGCGAGCTCCAGTTGCTGGGCGGACGCGAAGGACGGGGCGAGCCGCCGTCCGAGGGTTCCAGCGCGCCCCGCCGCGCACCAGTGGCTGCGGCTCCGCCAGCCGCCAGCCGCCAGGCCCCGGCCAGCGGTTTTGACGACATGGACGACGACATTCCTTTCTAAGCGCCCGCGAAGCCGACCCTCTTACAAGAGGCTATCCATGCGCCAGGTAAGAGGCAGAACCGCACTCCGCAAGTGGCAATCCGTCGTGCTGTTGCTGGCGGGCTTGTTGATCTGGCAGCCCGGCACGGCTCTGGACTACAAGGCGATGACAGAGCTAGTCGCCCAGCGCTGGGGCCAGACCGGCGCAAACCGGGTGAAGAGCTGGCAGAGCATGCTGCAAGAAGGTTTGCGACCTGAAAGCTCTGACATGGAGCGCCTGACGCTGGTGAATACGTTTTTCAATAAAAACATCCGCTTTGGCTCGGATATGGAAGTCTGGGAGCAAGAGGATTACTGGGCGACTCCGCTGGAAACGCTGGGTCGGGGGGCGGGCGACTGTGAAGACTTCGCGATCGCCAAGTATTTTTCCCTGTTGGCCCTGGGTATTCCGGACCCGAAGTTGCGCTTCGTCTATGTCCGGGCGACGCTTCAACAAGGCCAGACCGTGCGGGTAGAGCCACACATGGTGCTGGCCTATTACAAGTCTGCCGGCGCTGAGCCTCTGGTTCTGGACAATTTAACAAGTATTATTGCAATTGCCTCGCAACGCAGCGATTTGATACCCGTGTACAGCTTTAACAAAGAGGGGTACTTCAACGGGGTTTTGAGAACTGCGATGGGCCGCGGTACGCGTCTGTCGCGCTGGGAAGATCTCCTGGTGCGCACGGCGAACGAGGGGTTTTAGGCTACAGCGCAGCTCAGGGAGAAAATAATGTCGATTTACCGTCAGTTATGGCTCGCTGCGATCGCCAGTATGGCACTTGCGCTGGGCGGCGCTTTGCTGGCTTCGATGCTGGGTGCGCGCAATTACCTGGAATCGCAGCTGACGCTGAAGAACCAGGACAACGCGGTGGCGCTGGCGCTCATGCTGAGCGTGGAAAAGCCCGACCAGGTAAAGACCGCGCTCGTGGTCGCATCGCTGTTTGACAGCGGCCACTACCAAGAAATTCGCATCCTGGACCCTCAGGGAATGACTGTGACCCAGCGACAGAGCGCACCGGCAGCCTCGCCAGTGCCCGCGTGGTTCGTCGAGTTGCTACCCATCACGGCAACCACCGGACAGGCAAAAATCACCACAGGCTGGACCGAGTTCGGCAGCGTGCTGCTGCGCAGTGACAGCCGATTTGCGTATGAAGCATTGTGGGATACGGCACTTCAGACCGCATTGGCGGTTGGTGCAGCCACCGTCCTCTGCGGCATATTGGCTACCCTGGTGCTGCACCGGCTGCGCCAACCGCTGCTGGCGGTGACGGAGCAGGCGCTGGCACTGAGCGAGCGGCGGTTCATCACAATGCCGCTGCCCTCGGTTCCCGAATTGCAGCCCTTGGTTCTGGCGATGAATTCCATGGTCGGGCGCCTCAAAGCCATTTTGGAGACGGAAGCGGCACGCTTGGAGCGTTTGCGCCAAGCGGAACGCACAGACGCAGTGACCGGCTTGATGAGCCGCACGGCGTTTTTGCAGACCCTCCACCACGCACTGAACACACCCAACCGTGGCACCGGCTTCATCCTCATTGCACGTTTGGCGAACCTGGTCACCATGAACCGCCTGCTAGGGCATGAAAACACCGACCGGTACCTGAGCGACGTTGGCCGCATGGTGGGAAACGTAGCGCAAGCGTTTGAACAATCAGCCTGCGGCAGGCTGAACGGCTCGGATTTCGCCGTTCTGCTGCCAGCGCAGGCGCTACCCGAGGCGCAGGCACAACAGTGCCTGCAAGCTCTACAGTCACTGCGCAAGCAGCATTGGCCGGAAGGCACCAACACAGCCTGGCTGGGTTGGTGCCGGTTCAAAGATGGCGAAACCCTGGACACTGTATTGGCCAGGGTAGATATGGCGCTTGCCGCCGCCGAGGCCGATATGACCGATGGCGTAAGGCAAGCCGAACACGCGCGCCACATCCACCTACCGCGTTCCACCATCCAGTGGCAATCGTTTATCCAACAGGCCATCTCTCAGAACAGCCTGCGGTTGGCATTCAGCCCGATCAATAGCCTGGACGGTCAACTCCTGATCCAAGAAGCCACGCTGATGTTGCCCACCTTACGCGGTGATGGATCGGGCCAATCGTCCTGGCTGAATGCCGGGCAATTCATGCCTGTGGCACAGCGTCTGCTGCGCAGCGCGGAGCTGGATCTGTCGTCTCTGCAAATTGCACTCAAGACGCTCGCCACGCACGTGGAATGGCCGGCGCTGACCCTTACCATGAGTCCTGCGTCTTTCGCAAGCGCAGGCTTTGTGGAGTCGGTCGCAGCCTTACTCGATGCCCACCGGGCAGTCAGGTCTCGTCTGATTTTTCAGGTCAATGCAAGCGGGGCCATCGCGAACCTCGAAGCGCTCAAAATCTTTTGTCGCGCGATCTACCCGCGCCAATGCCGCTTGGGTATCAGCCAGTACGGCAGCCGTTTTAGCGAGGTGACGTACCTCACGGAACTGGGGCTGAATCACCTTCAACTCGATGCGCGCATGTTCATCGATTTGCAGCCGCCCTCCGCAAGCGCGGACTACGTGCGTGGCTTATGTACCCTGGCGCGCAACCTGGGCTGGCAGGTTTTGGCGCAAGATGTAGACACGCTGGAGCAACTGACAACCCTGCGCGACCTTGGTTTCGACGGCGCAGGCGGCCCGGTCTGGGGGCTTGGCGTTTAGACCGTTGCGGTGTTTTTGGGCAAGCGGCCCGCCACCAGATCGAATCGGAACAAGCGGCATTCAATCGGGCCGTTCCATAAAGGCACGCGGCGCGATTCTTTCAATCGCATTTTGCTGGGCAGCTTGAGGTCCGGCGTCAAAATCCAAGCGTTCCAACCTGCATAGTTTTTCTTCCAATGGCTGGCCAGCTGGGTAAAAAAATCACCCCCGTTGTCCATCCAAGCAGCCTCGCGGCCTGCAGCCTGGCCGGCCACGCCAGCGACACCGGCGACCTCGATGCGCTCACCGTAGGGTGGGTTCAATAGCATCACGCCGCCATGCTCCACCGGCGGCATCCGCTGCAACGCGTCACCCCCGCGAAAGGCAATGACATCGGCCACCCCGGCGCGCTCGGCGTTACGCCGCGCAAAGTCCACCATCCGGAAAGCCACATCGCTGCCGTAAATCAAGGCGGGCTGACCAGGCTCGGGGCGGACCACACGGGACTGCGCTTCGTCGCGGATGGCGGCCCATACATGGGCTTGGAAGGGGAGGTACTTCTCAAAAGCGAAGCGGCGCAGGCTACCCGGCGCGATGTTGCAGGCAATTTGCGCCGCCTCGATCACCACCGTTCCGCTGCCGCAACAGGGGTCATAGAGCACAGGCAGATCGCCATCACCATCGGCCCAACCGCTGGCAGCGAGCATGGCGGCAGCCAGGGTTTCTTTGAGCGGCGCGTCCCCGGTGTCTTCGCGCCAGCCGCGTTTGAAGAGTGGCTCGCCCGAGGTGTCGATGTACAGCGTGCAGCTGTCGGTGGTCAGGTGCGCGTAAATCCGGACATCGGGATTACGGGTGTCCACGTCGGGCCGCACACCATGGGCTTTATCGCGAAAACGGTCGCACACGGCATCTTTGATTTTCAACGCAGCAAAGTTCAGCGATGTCAGCGGACTGTGCTGGGCCGTGACCTCGACTTTGATGCTTTGGCGTGGCGTGAACCAGATCTCCCAGGCCACCGCGCTGGCCGCCTGGTACAGGTCGCGCTCGTTGCGGTATTCGGTGAACGACAACTCCACCAGCACCCGCTGCGCCAGGCGGCAATGCAAATTCAGCAGCTGCACCGCGCGCCAGGAACCATTGACCCAGACGCCGCCCCGGCGCTTGACCACATCGGTGCCCGACAAACCGGTAATGGTTTGCACTTCAGGCGCAAGGTAATCCTCCACCCCGGCAGCGCAGGGCAGGAACAGGGTGAGTTGGTTCATGCGGGTTTAGAGCGCCTTGCGCAGCGTGGCCGGAGCGATCTTCAGACCTTCGCGGTATTTGGCCACCGTGCGCCGCGCGCACTCGATGCCCTGCTCCTTGAGCATCTCGGACAACTGGTTGTCGCTCAGCGGCTTCTTTGGGCTCTCGGCGCTGATGAATTGCTTGATGATGGCGCGCACCGCCGTGCTGGAGGCGCTGCCGCCGGTCTCGGTACCCAGGCCGGAGCCGAAGAAATATTTCAGCTCGAACGTGCCAAAGGGCGTGGCCATGTATTTGGCGGTGGTGACACGGCTGATGGTGGATTCGTGCAAACCGAGTTCATCGGCAATTTCGCGCAAAACGAGCGGGCGCATGGCCAGCTCGCCGTGGGTGAAGAAGTTTTTCTGCCGCTCCACCACCGCCGTGCTGACCCGCAAAATCGTGTCAAAACGCTGCTGGATATTTTTGATGAACCAGCGCGCCTCTTGCAGGCGCTGTTGCAAGCCCGCATGGTTGGAGCTGGAGCGGTGGTTGCGCAGCACGTTGGCGTAAATGTCGTGGACGCGCAAACGCGGCATCACATCCGGGTTGAGCTGCACCCGGAAACGCGGCGGCATACCCGGTTTAGCCACCGAGAACACCAGCACATCCGGAACGACGATATTGCGCTCCACATCGGCGAAGCGCCGCCCGGGCTTGGGCTCCAGGCGGCCGATTAAGCCAATGGCTTCGCGCACCTGCGCGTCGCTGCCAACCCCTACATTCACCAGACGTTTGATATCGCGCCGCGCCAGCATGTCCATAGGCTGGCGGCAAATGCGCAAGGCGACTTCGAGAACCTCGAGTTGTCCGTACTCCTCTTCGGTCGATTCGGTGCTTTCGGCATGGCGAATCAATGCCTGAATTTGCAGGCGCAAACACTCACCCAGGTCGCGCGCGCCCACGCCCACCGGCTCCAGGCTTTGTAATAAGTTCAGGGCCACGGTGAAGTGGTGTACCAGGTCTTCAATTTCTGTCTCATCGTCATTCCCAGCGAGGCTGCGCGCCAAGTCGTCCAGCGGGTCCTCCAGATAACCCTCTTCGTTGAGCGATTCAATCAAGAAACGTAACGCCGCCCGGTCGGTATCCGACAGGCGCATGCCCAGTGCCTGCCGATGCAAAAAGGCGGTCAGTGACTCCTGGCTGCGCGCCAATTCGGTCGCATCTTTTTGCTCATCGTCACCCAGGTTGTTGGCGCGGGCCTTGGCATCGCCACCCCATTCGCTGTCGTCGGGGGCTATCTCGTGGGTGCCGTCGCCGTCCCAGCTCACGTCATCATCCGCGCCCAGCGGCGTAGTCGTGTCGTCGGTAACATCCGACGCACTGCTGGACTGCTCTGCCACAGTGGGTGGCGCCATTTCAGCGACGCGGTCGCCCAAACTTACGGTTGCATCCACCTGCTCCAGACCGAAGTCTTCGCGTTCAGCCGCATCGTGGTCCACTTCCAAAAAGGGATTGGCCTCCAGCATCTGCTCGATTTCCTGGCTGAGCTCCAGGGTGGAGAGTTGCAGGAGTCGAATCGATTGCTGCAACTGGGGCGTAAGCGCCAGGTGCTGGGAAATCCGGAGGGAAAGGCCTTGCTTCATGCGGCCTCACATGCGGAAGTTTTCGCCCAGATACACCCGTCGAACGTCCGGGTTTTCCACGATTTCCTCAGGCGTACCCTGCGCCAGCACCGTGCCCTCGTTGATGATGTAGGCATGGTCGCAGCTGCCCAAAGTCTCGCGCACGTTGTGGTCGGTGATCAGCACGCCGATGTTGCGCTCTTTGAGGAAACCGATAATTTTTCGGATCTCGCCCACCGCAATAGGGTCAATGCCTGCAAACGGTTCATCAAGCAAGATGAAGCGCGGCCGCGTGGCAAGCGCGCGGGCAATCTCCACCCGCCGGCGTTCGCCACCCGATAAAGCCAAGGCTGAAGACTTGCGTAAATGCTCGACCTGCAGGTCTTGGAGCAACTCGGTCAGGCGCGCTTCCCGCTCCGCCTTAGGGATCGGTTTGCCCTTGTTATCGACCTGCAATTCCAACACCGCACGCACGTTGTCCTCCACATTGAGCTTGCGGAATATGGATGCCTCTTGGGGCAAGTAGCCCAAACCTAGACGGGCACGGCGGTGGATGGGCAGGTTCTCAATACTCTGGCCGTCAATCGAAATATCGCCCCCGCTGGAGCGCACCAAGCCGACCAGCATGTAAAACGACGTCGTCTTCCCCGCCCCATTGGGACCGAGCAAACCGACGACCTCGCCGGTACGCAGGGTTATCGATACATCTTTAACAACCTGGCGCTTACCGAAAGACTTCTGCAGATGGTGCGCCTCCAGCACGCCCCTCACAGGCGCGAGGTCAGGCGTCACCGGCGCATTCACTTGGGCGTGCTTTCGGGCTTGACCGCAGCGCGCTGGGCCGCAGGTTTTGGTGAGATGGTGGCGCTGACACGACCCGCTCCAACGCCCGTCACAGCACTGCTGCCGTCGGCACTGAATCGGTCATTGAGGTTTTCGTAAACGATCAAGGTACCCTTGATTTCATCGGCTAACGTGGTCCCGCGGTAGCGGCGTACCTCAGCATTCTTGACAAACTGGATCACATCTTTTTTGCCGTCGTAGACGATGCTTTCGCTCTCGCCTTCCATGAACTCATCCACGCTGTCGCGCTTTTGGCGAAAAAAAGCACGCTTCTGAGCGTTGCCGGTCACTGTGCCATGCTGGTACCCCTCGGCGTCCTCACGGACCTCGACGACATCGCCCCTGATCACGATGGTGCCTTTGGTGGCGATCACGTTGCCGGTCCACACGCTGGTCTGTTTCACGTCGTCGTAACGCATCGCATCAGCCGCGATGTGCATAGGCTTGTTGTTGTCCGCCCGCTCAGCTATCGCGCCACTCGCGGTCACCAAAAGTACAGCCCCAAGCAAGGGGCCGGTGGCGCGACAAATAGATGTGATCATGTTCAACCCTTGCTCTCAGCAGCCAGCGTTTCCACCACCAGCAGGGCGCGCGTCATACCACCAGCCAAACCAGCATCGGTATAAAACCGCCCGGCAATACCCAATGCCGGAACGCCCTCAACCTTGTAGGCCTCCTGCAATTGGGACGACTTTTTGGTTTTGGTCTCGACAGAAAACGAGTTGTAAGCCGCCAGAAACTTCGCCTGATCAACCCCGTTTTGCACCACCCACGCCGTAATCGCCTGTCCATCATCCAATTTGATTTTCTGGTTATGGATGGCATCAAACACCTTGCCATGCAATTTTTCAACCAGACCCAGGGCCTCTAACGAGAAATACAAGCGCTGCTGGGGCACGAAGCTGGCGTTGAAGGCGACCGGTACGCGTCGGAAGGCCACGTTTTTGGGCATTCTTTTGAGCCAAGCGGCTAGCTCGGGCTCAAAGGCATTGCAGTGTGGGCAGTTGTACCAAAAGAACTCCAATACCTCGACTTTGCCCGCGGGGGCTTCGGTCGGAGCGGGGGTGCCCAGGGCCAGGTAATGGACACCCAGCTCAGGCTTCTTGGCTTGCGCCTGTGCCGCAGCGCTCAAAGCCATTGCTGCGCCCGCCAGCGCGCTGCCGGTTGTCAGAGAAAATTGTCGACGGTCCATATCGAGGCTCCAAAAACACTGGGAAAAACGGGAAAAGCAGCCTTAGTTCTGCACCCGCACGAGCGCGGTCTCGATGCCGGCTTTGTCCAACTTCTCTTTCACGCGTTCGCCCTCTTCGAGTTTGTCAAAGGGCCCAACCCGCACGCGGTACACCGTGCGGCCGGATTGCTCACGCTCGGAAATTTTGGTCTCGATCCCGCTCAGCAGCAGCTTGGCTCGGTGGCTCTCGGCGTCCTCCAGCGTGCGAAACGCACCGACCTGCACAAAGTACTGCGTAACCGGGTCAGCGGACTTGGCCTTGTCCGCCCCCAACAAGGCGGCGGCTCGGGCATCAGCCTTGGCGTCCGCCTTCGGGTCAGGCTTTGGCACCAGCACAGTCGAAGGAGCCTCCGGCACGTTGCCGGTCTCCGTGGAAGGTGGTGCGGTAGCCGGAACCGGTTTGCTCGCTACGCGGCCAGGCAACAAGGCGTTGGGGTCCCAGTCCTTGTTTTTCTGAACCTCGGCGGCGTCTTGGTCCGCGTTGCGCGTCTGCGCCTTGTTCATAAAAGGCAGTGGCACTTTGGTTACATAAACCGCCACACCCAGGGCAATCGCTAAACCCAAAACGAGGCCGATGATCAACCCCAAAACAGTACCGCCATGTTGTCGATTCGCGTGCTGATGATGGCTCATGGTCTGCATTTTGCTTGCGTTTGAAAAAGAAATTATGACCGCATTGGCGCGTAAGTTGCTACATTTTGCGCGGCGCGCCAACACCCAGCACCGCCAGCCCATTGTGCAGCACTTGCGCGGTCGCTGCGATCAGCGCCAAGCGGGCCAGGCGGTTGGGCTCGTCATCCACCAAAACCCGCTCGCTGTCGTAGTAGCTGTGGTACTGGCCGGCTAGTTCGCGCAGGTAAAAAGTCACGTCGTGGGCTGCGCAATCGGTAGCAGCAGCCGTGAGCATATCGGGGTACTTGCCCAAAAGCAGCATCAGGGCTTGCGCGGGCCCCGTATCCAACGGGCTCAAGTCAACCTGCGGCAAGGTCGCCGCATCGCCGCCCCAAGCCGCCAGGACCGAGCAAATCCGCGCATGCGCGTACTGGACGTAGTACACCGGGTTATCGTTGTTTTTCGCCACCGCCAGATCGACGTCGAAGGTGTATTCGGTATCCGGTTTGCGGCTGAGCAAGAAAAAACGCACCGCGTCGGCGCTGGTCCACTCGATCAAATCACGCAGGGTGACGTAGCTGCCCGCACGCTTGGAAATCTTCACCTCCTGCCCGCCGCGCACAACCCGCACCATGGTGTGCAACACGTAGTCAGGATAGCCCGCTGGAATACCCAGCCCTTGCTGCGCTGAAGCAGCTTGCAAGCCCGCGCGTACCCGGGCAATCGTGCCGTGGTGGTCGGTACCTTGGATGTTGACGACCTTGGTGAAGCCGCGCTCCCATTTGGCCAGGTGGTAGGCCACGTCGGGTACGAAATAGGTATAGCTACCGTCGCTTTTGCGCATCACCCGGTCTTTGTCGTCCCCGTAATCGGTGGAGCGCAACCACAGGGCACCGTCTTTCTCAAACGTGGTACCCGATGCCTGCAAGGCCTGCACCGTCGCGTCCACACGTCCGCTGGTATAGAGACTGGACTCCAGGTAGTAGTTGTCAAACCGCAGGCCAAAGGCCCTCAAATCCAAATCCTGCTCGTGGCGCAAATAGGCCACGGCAAATTCACGCATGCCATCGAGGTCGTTCACATCACCGCTGGCGGTGAAGCTGCGGTCATCGGCGGAGACCGTTTTGCCCGCCAGAAAGTCATCGGCAATGTCCTGGATGTAATCACCCGCGTACGAGGCTTCGGGCCAGGCCGCGTCGCCAGGTTTGCAACCGGTGGCGCGCAACTGCGTGCTGGTCGCCAGGGTGTTGATCTGCACACCCGCGTCGTTGTAATAGAACTCGCGGTACACCGACCAACCTTGGGTGGCCAGTAAGTTGCACAAAGCGTCGCCAAGCGCAGCCTGCCGTCCGTGGCCTACATGTAGCGGGCCGGTCGGGTTAGCCGAAACAAATTCCACGAGCACCCGCCTGCCATTTGAGGGGCGCACGCCAAATGCGGCTCCCGCCTCTAGTACCTCGCGCACGGTGTTCTGTTTGGCCGCAGCCGACAGGCGGATGTTGATAAAACCCGGCCCGGCAATTTCCACCGCCGCCACCCAGCGCACAAAAGCGGGCTGGGCGAGCAGCAACTCCCGCAGGGCCTGGGCCACATCGCGGGGATTGCGTTGCAGGGGTTTGGCCAATTGCATGGCCGCCGTCGTAGCAAAGTCACCATGGGCGGCAACCTTGGGCGATTCGAGTACCGCGCGAACCGTACCGTTGGCATAGGGTTCAGGGGCCAGTTGGGCCAACGCTGCCGCCAGCGCCGGAAGGAGTTCGTTATTGACAGCAAGCATCGTGCCATTTTAGGCGCGGGCCGTTTTGCGTACCCGCTGATTTGGCGGATGGGCAAAACACCCAACTCGCGTTGTATGCTTACAGCAAGGCGTTGCGATGCCTTCCCCGTGAACCCCTTTTTTAGCCCCAAGGAGATGTATGTCCAAGTTCCTCGCCCTGACCGCTCTCGCAATCAGCCTGGCCCTGGGTGGCGCGCACGCCGCCACCGACCAGCAAAACAAAATGACCACCTGTAACGCCGAAGCCAAAACCAAAGACCTCAAAGGCGATGAGCGCAAAAAATTCATGAGCGAATGCCTGAGCGCCAAGCCCGCCCCCACACCTGCAGCCGAGACCGGAACGCCTCAGCAAAACAAAATGAAAACCTGTAACGCCGACGCCAAGACCAAAGACCTCAAAGGCGAGGAACGCAAGAAGTTCATGAGCGAGTGCCTGAAAGCCAAGTAAGCGCAAGCGCCCCTTCGCAAAAGCCCGCTGCGCGCCGCCCAAGCGGGCTTTTTTGTGTCCGCTTCAGCGTAGCTGCACAGCCAGGGCCAGCCCGGTAAAGAGTGCGCAGCCGATCCAGTGGTTGAGCCGAAAAGCACGAAAACACCCCTCGCGTTCGCGGCGGCGGATCAGCCGGTAATGCCACACGGCCTGCGCCGTCCCCAGGCCCGCAGCCGCAGCGACGGGCCACAGCCAGGTACTGGGCGGCACCAATTGCCACACTGCCCATGTCCATAGACCCAGGTACAGCGCGTAAAAGCCCATGATGGCCGCTACATCCCAGCGGCCCAGCGTGATCGCGGAGGTTTGTATGCCGATGCGCACATCGTCCTCGCGGTCGACCATTGCGTATTCGGTGTCATAGGCCAGCACCCAGGCCATATTGGCCACCAGTAAGACCCAAGCCAGTGCAGGCACCTCGCCGCGTACCGCCGCAAACGCCATAGGAATGCCGAAGCTGAACGCCACCCCCAGCACCGCCTGCGGCATGGATACCACGCGCTTGGCAAACGGGTACGCCACCGCCACCGCCAGCGCGGCAAAAGACATGGCAATCGTCAGTGTGTTGGTGGTGAGTACCAGCGAGAAAGCCAACAGCGCCAGGGCCGCGCCCACCCCCAGCGCCTCGCGCGCCGAGAGCTTGCCGCTGGTGACCGGCCGCTGCGCGGTGCGCTGCACGTGGCGGTCAAAGTCGCGATCGGCCACATCGTTGACGCAGCATCCCGCGCTGCGCATCAGCACCGTGCCAAGCGTGAACACCAGCAGCAGGTGCCAACCCGGAAAGCTCCCCGCCGCCAGCCACAAGGCGCTGAGCGTGGGCCACAGGAGCAAGAGCCAGCCCGCCGGGCGATTCCAGCGGATCAGGTCGAGGTAGAGGCGCAGGCGCGTCACGACAACCGCGTCACACCCGGCAACGCACAGGCGTAGACCGCGTTGCGCAGCGCAGCAATAGCCTCATAGCGGGTAAAGCTACGCCGCCAAGCCAGCACCACGCGCCGGGTGGGCGGCGCCGCGCCGTGGGCATCCACGATGTCCAGGTAGCGCACATAGTTGTCTTCGCCTTTTTTGCGCTTGGTCGGCAACTGCAATTCAGCTTTGGGCACGCTCAGACGCGGCACCAAGGTCACACCCATACCAGCTGCGACCATGTGTTTGATGGTCTCCAGCGACGACCCTTCGAAACTTTTTTGCATGCCCGCCGCGTTACTGGAAAACCGCGCGAACTCGGGACAAACTTCCAGCACATGGTCGCGAAAGCAGTGGCCATTACCCAGCAGCAACATGGTCTCGTCCTTGAGCGCCTGCGCAGTCACCGAGGGCAGCGCCGCCAGCGGGTGCGTGCTCGGAACGGCGGCCATAAACGGCTCGTCGTACAAAGCCGCCGTGGCGAGCCCCGCGTCCGGAAACGGCTCAGCCAGGATGGCGCAATCGATCTCACCCGTGCGCAGCATCTCCAGCAGTTTGACCGTGAAATTCTCTTGCAGCATGAGCGGCATCTCGGGTGATTTTTGAATCACCTTGCGCACCAACTCGGGCAGCAGATACGGGGCGATGGTGTAGATGACGCCCAGCTTGAGCGGCCCGGCCAATGGGTTTTTACCGCGCTTGGCAATCTCTTTGATGTGCGCCGCCTGTTCCAGCACGCCCTGCGCCTGGCGCACGATCTCTTCGCCCAGCGGCGTTACCGCGACCTCGTTGGCGCTGCGCTCAAAGAGCTTGACGTCCAGCTCTTCCTCCAACTTTTTGATGGCCACGGACAGCGTGGGCTGGGAGACGAAGCAGGCGTCTGCCGCGCGACCAAAGTGCTTCTCGCGCGCCACGGCCACGATGTATTTGAGTTCGGTGAGGGTCATGGATTCAGGCTTTCAAGAAGTCCGATTTTCCGCCCAACCACCGCTGCACATGTTTGTGTGCCAAGGCCGGGTAGTGGTCGAGCAGGCGCGGGGCTTCGTGGCGGGCCCAATCCAGAATGTGGCCGTCTGTGGCGAGATCGGCAAAACGCAACATCGCGTCGCCCGACTGGCGCGCACCCAGGAACTCGCCGGGGCCTCGAATCTCCAGGTCGCGCCGGGCGATCTCAAAACCGTCGTTGGTCTGCGCCATGGCTTTCAGGCGCTCACGCGCGGCCTCGCCCAACCGCGGCGCGTCGCCCGTGGAATACAACAACACGCAGGCGGAGGCCGCAGCGCCGCGCCCTACCCGCCCGCGCAGCTGGTGTAGCTGGCTCAGGCCAAAACGCTGCGCGTTCTCAATCACCATGAGCGAGGCATTGGGCACGTCCACGCCCACCTCGATCACCGTGGTGCTCACCAGCACCGACAGGCTGCCCTGCACAAAAGCCGCCATCACCGCCTTCTTCTCATCCGGCGGCATGCGCGAATGCAGCAAGCCCACGGCCACGTTTGCGCCGCCCTCGCTGAGTACGGCGCTCAGTTCAGCGTGCGTTGCGGTGGCGTTGCTCAAGTCCAGCATTTCACTTTCTTCGATCAGGGGGCACACCCAGTACACCTGCCGTCCCTGTGCGACCTGGCTGCGGATGCGATCTATCACCTCGTGCCGCCGCGCTTCCTGCACGACCTTGGTGACGACGGGCGTGCGCCCCGGCGGCAACTCATCAATGGTGGAGACATCCAGATCGGCGTAGTAGCTCATGGCCAGTGTGCGCGGAATCGGCGTAGCCGTCATCATCAGCATGTGGGGCTCTACGCCTTCGGTGAGCAGCTTGTTGCGCAGCGCCAGCCGTTGCGCCACACCAAAGCGGTGCTGCTCGTCGATGATGGCCAGCGCGAGCTGGCGGAATTCGACCTTGCTTTGGATGATGGCGTGCGTACCCACCACCAGCCGCGCCTCGCCCGATGCGATCAGCGCCAGCATGGCGCGCCGCTCCTTGGTTTTCTGGGTGCCGGTCAGCCAGGCTGTGGTCACGCCCAGCGGCTCCAGCCAGCCCAGCAACTTGCGAAAGTGCTGCTCGGCCAGGATTTCGGTCGGTGCCATCAGTGCGCATTGCCAACCGGCGTCGATGCACAGCGCGGCCGCCAACGCGGCCACCACGGTTTTGCCCGCGCCCACATCGCCCTGCAAGAGCCGGTGCATGGGTTTGTGCAGCGCCAGGTCGGTGCCGATCTCGGTCACCACCCGCTGCTGTGCGCCGGTGAGCGCAAAGGGCAACGCGGCCTGCAGCCGGTGGTACAGCGACGCCGGGCCCGAAACGGGTGCCAGCACCGGCGCACGCAAGGCCGCACGCTCACGGCGGCTTTGCAGTTGCGAGAGTTGCTGCGCCAGCAATTCCTCGGCCTTGAGCCGCTGCCAGGCCGGGTGGCTGTGGTCTTCCAGGGTGTCCAGCGAGACATCGGGCGTGGGGTGGTGCAAAAACGCCAGCGCTTCGCGCAGCGTCCAGATGCCGCCCTGCCCCGGCCCGTTCAGCGGCGCAAAGTCTTCGGGCGGAAAGGTGTCCGCCAAATCAGCCCGCGCCAGACCGGCCAGCACCGCCTTGCGCAAATACGCCTGCGCAAGGCCAGCCACCGTGGGGTAGACCGGCGTCAACGCTGCGGGCAGCGGCCCACCCGCGCTCTCGTAGCTGGGGTGCATCATGGTGCGACCCAGAAAGCCGCCGCGCACTTCGCCGCGAATGCGCAATCGCTTGCCGGCCTCCAGGGCTCTGATCTGAGAGGGGTAGAAGCTGAAGAAACGCAGCGTGCAGCGCTCGGATCCGTCGTCCACCTCCACCAGCAACTGCCGCCGGGGCCGGTAACTCACCTCGCACGACATGACCGTGGCCTCAATTTGCACCACGTCGCCTTCGCGCACATCGCGCAGCTTGACGATGCGCGTGGCGTCCTCGTAACGCAGGGGCAGGTGCAGAGCCAGGTCGATGTCGCGCACCAGGCCCAGCTTGTGCAGGGCTTTTTGCGGCGCGCTCAGCGGTGCGGATGGCGCACGGGTGGCAGGCGGGGTCTTGGGCATGTGGGCAGATTGTGCCCCGCGCCGCTAAGATCGACGCGGGCGTGGCCGCGCCACGTACTTCTCTCCAGACCATGCCCCCACCCACCCCCGATACCCGCACGACCCGCCACGCCAGCATCCTGGCGTTGGGTGCCATCTCCTTGTGGGGTTCGCTCGCGCCGCTGGGCGTGTCGCTGGCACAGGTGCCACCGTTTTTGCTGACCGGGCTGGGGCTGCTGTCGGGTAGCGTGCTGGGCCTGGGCTTTGCGCTGTGGGGCCGGGTTTCGCTGGCGCTTCCCTGGCGCACGCTGGCCTTGGGTGTCTACGGGCTGTTTGGATTCCATTTTTTGCTCTTCATCGCGCTGCGCCACGCGCCGCCGGTGCAAGCCAATCTGGTCAATTACCTGTGGCCGCTGGGCATCGTGCTGCTCGCGCCTGTGTTGCTGCCCGGTGAGCGGCTGCGACCCTTGCATGTGGTGGCCGCGCTCATCGGTTTTGGCGGTGCGGCTCTGGCCATTCTGGGTGGCGCGGCGGATAACGGCGCGCAGACCGACGCGGGCGGTTCGCAATGGGGCTATGTGGCTGCTGCGGCATCGGCCTGCGTGTGGGCCACTTATTCGTTGCTCACGCAACGGGTAGCCGCTTTCCCCACAGCGGCGGTGGGTGTGTTCGGGCTGGCTTCCGGCCTGTTGTCGCTGGTCTGCCACGCACTGTTGGAACCTGCGGTGGAGCTGGATACGCACGCGCTGCTGCTCATCGCCGCGCTCGGTATCGGCCCCTTGGGCGGCGCGTTTTATTTATGGGACGCGGCGCTCAAGCGCGGCGACCCGCGCCAGATCGGGCTGTTGTCCTTTCTCACGCCACTGCTTTCCACGCTGGGCTTGCTGCTGCAACGCAGCGAGTGGCCGGGCCTATCCATCCTGCTCGCTGCGCTGATGGTTGTAGGCGCTGCCGTGCTGGGCGCGTATGCCAGCCGCCACAACGCAGCGCAAAACCCCACAGCCGTCAGCTGACGCGGCGCCTGCACAACCTGTAGATCCACCATGGCCTGGCACGCACAGCTCCACCTCGACTACACCCAAACCGGCGCTGAAGCAGCGCCCAACGACCCGCTACGCACCGTGGCGCGGCACACGCACACCGGCCCGCTGCGCATCTTGCAGAGCCTCTACCCCGAAGGCGATGC
>CAIOUR010000075.1 GCA_903861575.1 uncultured beta proteobacterium
AGGGGGCAGTCATCAAGGGATTTTAGACGGGGGTCATACCCCCTTCCTACAATGCCCGCATGAAGAAAATTGTGTGGACAGGCGGCTTGTTGCTGCTGGCGGCGGCTTTGGCGCTCGCTTGGTGGTACCGGGGCGCGCCTGCGGGTGTGGAATACCGCAGCGCGCCGGTGACGCGGGGCGATTTGCAGGCCGTGGTGGCCGCAACCGGCGCCGTCAACCCGGTGGCGCTAGTCACCGTGGGCACCCAGGTCAGCGGGCAGATTCGCGATGTCTTGGTGGATTTCAATGACGAAGTGCAGGCTGGGCAGTTGCTGGCGCAAATTGACCCGCAGACTTTTGACTTCCGGGTGCGCGCTGCCCAGGCTGATCTGGAGGCTGCGCAAGCGGCGGTGTTGACGGCGCAGGCCAGCGCGCTGGCGGCGCAAGCGCAGGTCTCTCGCGCGCAAGTGGATTTGCGCGAGGCGCAGCGCAACGATGCGCGCACGCAGAACCTGGTGGACAAGCAGTTTGTGGCGCAGGCCGAGGGCGAGCGGGTGCGCGCTTTGGCCAGCACCAATGCCGAGGCACTGAAAGCGGTGCAGGCGCAGGTGGGTGTAGCGCAGGCGCAAGTCAAGCAGGCACAGGCCACGGTGGCGCAGCGCCAGGCGGCACTGGCGCAAGCCCAGATTGATTTGGGCCGGACACGGATCACCTCACCGGTTGCGGGCATTGTGATCAAGCGGGCCATCGAGCCCGGCCAGACCGTGGCCAGCAGTTTGCAGTCGCCCGAGTTGTTCGTCATTGCCAAGAATCTGCGCGATATGCAGGTGGAGGCGGCAATTGATGAGAGCGACGTGGGTCGCCTCACGGTGGGTCAAAAAGCCACGTTCACCGTGGACGCATTTCCCGGCCAAAGCTTTAACGCCGAGGTGCGCCAGGTGCGCAAGGCGGCGCTCAACGTGGCCAACGTGGTGACTTATGTGGCCGTCCTCAGCTACGCCAATACCGACGGCCGCCTGCTGCCCGGTATGACCGCCAATGTGCGCGTGGTCACGCAGGAGCGGCCTGACGTCCTGCGCGTGCCAAACGGCGCGCTGCGGCTGCGGATTGCGGGCGTGGACCCTGCCGTTAAGGGCAAAGGCTTGGGCCGGGTGTATGTGCTGGATGCGGCGGGCAAACCACGCGCGCTGGCCGTGCGCACCGGTATCAGCGACGGGAGCCTCACCGAACTGGTGGACGACCCGCAAGCGCCGCTGGGTGCCGAATTGGCGTCCGGCATCGAGGTGCTGGTGGCTGTCAAAAATCCGCCTGCGGCTGCGCCCAAGTCCGCCGGCGCGCGCCCGAACTTCTAAGCGCCGTGCAAGCACCAAGCACTGCGCTGCCGCTCATCGTGCTGCGCGATGTCAGCAAGGTCTACGCGGCCGGGCAAACCGTGCACGCGCTACGTGGTGTCAATCTGGACATTGCAGCGGGCGAGTTTGTGGCCATCATGGGCGCGTCGGGTTCGGGCAAGTCCACGCTGATGAACATCCTGGGTTGCCTGGATACGCCCAGCTCCGGCAGCTATTTGCTCGATGGCGTGCCGGTGCAAGACCGCGACGCCGACGCCCTGGCCGCGCTGCGTAACCGGCGCATGGGCTTTGTGTTCCAGCAGTTCAATTTGTTGCCGCGCACCTCGGCCCTGGAGAATGTGGAGCTGCCCTTGTTGTACGCCGGTGTGCGCCAGCCCGAGCGCAGTCGCCGCGCATTGGCGGCCCTGCAGCGTGTGGGTCTCGGTGAGCGCAGCAGCCACACCCCGGCGCAGCTATCGGGCGGGCAGCAGCAGCGGGTGGCTATTGCGCGGGCTTTGGTGAACGAGCCTGCGCTGATCCTGGCCGATGAGCCCACCGGCGCGCTCGATTCCGAAACCAGCACCGAGGTGATGCAACTGCTGGATACGCTAAACCGCCAGGGCATCACGGTGATTTTGGTCACGCACGAGGCCGACATGGCAGCGTGGGCGCGGCGGCGCTTGCTGTTCAAAGACGGGCGCTTGGTGGCCGATGACAACAATCGGGATCTGACCCCCATTTCGACCCTAATTGCGGGAGAAGCGGCATGAGCGCATGGGCTGCGTTTCGCAGCGCGTGGCGGGCGCTGGCGGCCAATGCGTTGCGCAGCGTGTTGACCATGCTCGGAATCATCATCGGCGTGGGGGCGGTGATTGCCATGGTGGCGGTGGGGCAGGGGGCGACGGACAGGGTGCAGGAGCAAATGCAGGCGCTGGGTTCCAACATCATGCTGGTGGTGCCCGGCGGCGTCTCGCAAGCGGGCGTGCGTTTGGGTGCCCAAACCCGCCAGCGCCTGACTGAAGATGACGCGCTGGCCATTGGCCTGGAAATTCCCGAAGTGCAGGTGGCCGCACCCACCTCGCGCACCAGTGGGCAGGTGGTCTGGGGTAACAGCAACTGGGGCACCACCGTCTTGGGCGTCAACAACGATTACCTGGAGGCGCGCGATTGGCCGCTGCACAACGGGCGGGTGTTCGATACGGCGGAATTGGCGGGGTCGGCCAAGGTGGTGTGGCTGGGCGCGACTGTGGCGCGCGAGTTGTTTGGCGACCAGGACCCGGTGGAACAAACCGTGCGCCTGCGCGGCATCCCGATGACGGTGGTGGGCGTTCTCAGCCCCAAAGGCCAGAACTCCATGGGGCAGGACCAGGACGACGTAGTCATGTTGCCGCTGGGTACCTTGCGCAACCGCGTGTGGGGCGGCGACGCCACCAGCCGCTTGAAGCGCGTGGGTTCGATTTCGGTCAAGGTGCGGGAGGGGCAGGACATGGGCGCCGTGGAAGAGCGCATCAAAGAACTCTTGCGCCAGCGCTTCAAGGTGCAGCCGGGCGCGGAAGACCCGTTCAGCGTACGCAACCTCACCGAAATGCTGCGCGCCCAGGAAGAGTCCAGCCGGGTCATGACGCTGCTGCTGGCCACGGTGGCCGGTATCAGCCTGGTGATTGGCGGCATCGGCATCATGAACATCATGCTGGTCAGCGTGACCGAGCGCACCCGCGAGATCGGCTTGCGCATGGCGGTGGGTGCGCGCGGGCGCGACATCCTGGCGCAGTTTTTGATCGAGGCCATCACCCTGAGCCTGGCGGGCGGGGCGTTGGGCGTAGTGCTGGGCGCTTGTGCGACCTGGTTGATCGGCATGCTGGCCGATTGGCAGGTCAGCCTGAGCATGGGCGCGGTGCTGCTGGCCGTGGGCTTCTCGGGCTTGGTGGGGATTTTCTTCGGCTACTACCCGGCGCGCCGGGCTTCGCAGATGCTGCCGATTGCCGCGCTGCGGCACGAATGAGCCCGCTCCAGCGGGCGTAGCGGCAAGCCCAAGCGGCTTTTGAGCGGTGCATGAGCGGCCTTAGTTGCCGGATAGGCACTGCAATTTTTACAACTTTTTTCTATCGGCAAAGCTAGGATCAAGTCCGTTGGAATTTTCATGCTGAACATCATCACCAAGCTTTCGGCGAGGGCCGATCGACTCCACCTGTGGCAGAAGCTTGCTGTGTCAGTTGGCGCATGCTGTGCCAGCGCAGTGCTGATGACGCCGTTGATCGGGCATCTCGATCTGGCCAATATCGTGATGGTTTTTTTGCTGGTCGTGCTGTTTGTATCTGCGACCCTGGGCAGCACCTGCGCCATCGTGGCAGCCGTCTTGTCAGTGATCTTCTTCGATGTATTTTTTGTTCCGCCGCGTTTTTCGTTCGCGGTGGAAGAGGCGCAGTACCTCGTTACTTTTGCGGTGATGTTGATTGCGGGCGTGATCACCGGCCAGATGGCGGGTGGGCTCAAGGACAAAGAGCGGTTGGCTTTACAAAAGGAGGCCCGAACGCGGGCCCTGTACGACATTGCGCGTGAGCTGGCCGGCGCTATTTCTCAGACCCAAGTCAATGCGATTTGCGAGGCGTTTTTTACGAAAGAGCTAGGGGTTACCGCTTGGATTCTGATCGCGCAAGATGGCCACGTCGACTACGAGGCCCCCTTTAACCAGTCGCCGGTTCCAGTCGAGCGTCACTTAGTCCAGAACGCGATTCGCGCCGGTAAAACCATTCATAACGACGCGATCGCCAACACCCGGTACGCCTCGATTTACGTGCCTTTGCAGGCATCTGCTGCAGTGCGCGGCGTATTGGTTTTATCGCAGTCCGAGCGCACGGGCTATTTGGGTGCAGACGACTTGTCACTGGCCCAGGCCTTGGGTGCGGTATTGGCCATCACGATTGAGCGTTTGCACTATGTCGAGGTGGCCAGCCAGGCGAAGTTGGATGGGGTATCCGAGCGGCTGCGAGCGACCATTTTGTCTGCCTTGTCGCATGATTTGCGTACGCCCTTGACGGTAATCATGGGCCTGGCCGAATCATTGAGCCTGGGTGAGGTTCCGCTGGCTGAGCCGGCGCTCGCAGCGTCGCGTGACATTTACGCCAGTGCGGTTCGCCTCAAGGTGATGGTGAATAACCTCCTCGATATTGTTCGCTTGGAGAATGGCCGGATTGCCTTGTCGCTGGAGTGGCATTCCTTGGAAGAAGTGGTGGGAGCCAGCATCCAGTACCTGGGGCAATCATTGGCAGGGCATGCCGTGCGTGTGGACATTGCGCCTGACTTACCGCTGGTGGAGATGGATGCCATCCTCATGGAGCGGGTGTTCTCCAATTTACTGGAGAACGCTGCCAAGTTCTCGCCGCCCGGTTCGACTATTCGTGTTCACGCGCGTCGACAGGGGGCGTCTGTGTGTATCGATGTACGTGATCAAGGAACTGGCTTTGTCGGGCTGGATGGCGATTTCGTCACAGAGCGCTTCAAGCGGGGTGCTTTGGCAAACATGCAAGACGGCTTGGGACTGGGTTTGTCCATCTGTCAAATGATTATCAAAGCGCATGGGGGCAGCATCCTGCTGCAGAACGACCCGGATGGCGGCGCGCGCGTGACCGTGGATTTGAAGCTCGGCGATGCGCCCGAGGTTCCGGAGGAATGATGGGTAGCAACCGTGTGCGCATTTTGGTGGTGGAAGACGAACTGGATATCCAGCGCCTTCTGCGCACTGCGTTCGAGTCACAAGAGTTTGAAGTTCAGGACGCCTCCAATCTTTCGCAAGCACTTACCCGGGCCGCAACTTTTCATCCGGATTTGATCGTGTTGGACTTGGGTTTGCCCGATGGTGATGGGCTGACCTTTATCGATCAGTTCCGCGCATGGTCGCAAGCGCCTATCTTGATCGTGTCCGCGCGCATGCATGAGGCCGATAAGGTGAAGGCCCTTGACCGGGGTGCCGATGACTTTTTGTCCAAGCCTTTCGGGCTGGGTGAGTTGCTAGCCCGGGTACGGGTGCAATTGCGCCGCGGCTCTAAGACCGAATCGGGCATGGCTACACGTCTGGAGTTTGGTGACGTGGTGGTTGATTTTCAGCAACGCACCGTGACCAAAGCGGGACAACCCGTGCACATCACGCCAACGGAATACCGGTTGCTCACAGCTTTGACCCGCGCCCCCGGAAAAATGCTGACGCAAAACACCCTGATGAAAGAGGTTTGGGGCCCTCACTTGCAGAACAGCTCGCACTACCTCCGTATTTATGTAGGCCATCTGCGCCGCAAGTTGGAGAACGATCCCAGCCAACCCCGCCACTTGATGACAGAGACAGGCGTTGGCTACCGCTTTGTGAAGTAAGTAACTTTTAGTTTTTTTGGAAATTGCACCATGTCAATTAGTAACCCTGAGTATTCGCATTCAAAGTTCCTGCATCCCATTGAGTTTGACCATGAGACGCACCACTTCAAAGGCAGCTTGACCGCCATGGTGATGTTGGCAATCGGTATCGTGTTTGGGGATATCGGAACCAGTCCGCTGTATGCATTGAAAACCTGCTTTGATCCGGCTAACGGGATTGCATTGACCCACGACGCGGTGTATGGCGTGCTGTCCATGATCTTCTGGACCTTTGTCATCGTCGTATCGCTGAAATACGTGGCCTTTGTGATGCGGGCCAATAACCATGGCGAAGGCGGCATATTGGCACTTATGGCCCTTGCCTTGCGCACGGCCAAGCAGGGTTCAGTTCAGGCCTTGACGATCATGTTTTTAGGCGTGTTGGGTGCCTGCTTGTTTTATGGTGATGCGGTTATCACACCGGCCATCTCCGTGCTGTCCGCAATTGAGGGACTCACCGTGGTGTCGCCAGATTTTTCGCAAATGGTGCTCCCACTTACGCTGGTCATCCTGGTGGGGTTGTTTCTGTTTGAGAAAAAAGGAACCGAAATCGTCGGGATTTTTTTCGGTCCCATTATGGTCATTTGGTTTGTGGTGATCGGGGCGATGGGTGCTTATCAAATTGCGCAAGGCCCGGAAATTTTGATGGCGTTTTCACCCTGGTATGCACTGCATTTCATGGTCCAGGATTCCGCTATCGCTTTCGCTGTCACCGGCGCGGTTTTCCTGGTGGTGACAGGTGCCGAGGCTTTGTACGCCGACATGGGGCACTTTGGTATCCGACCGATTCGGTATGCCTGGTTTCTGTTAGTCCTGCCAGCGCTGCTGTTGAATTACTTTGGGCAGGGCGCACTTCTTTTGCGCGACCCTCAAACGGTGAGCAACCCGTTCTTTTTAATGGTGCCGCAATTTCTGACTTTGCCTTTGGTGTTGCTGTCGACCATTGCCACGGTGATCGCATCGCAGGCCTGTATTTCAGGCGCTTACTCCATGACCAGTGAAGCAATATTGCTGGGCTTTATGCCGCGCATGAAAGTCGTACACACCTCCGAGCGGGAGATCGGGCAAATTTATGTGCCCTTCATCAATTGGGTGTTGTGCGTCATTGTCGTGATCGTCGTGCTGGCGTTTCGCAAGTCAGACAATTTGGCCGCAGCCTACGGTATCGCGGTGTCTTCGACCATGTTGATCACATCGGTTTTGACGGCCGTTGTCATGCGCAAAACCTGGCAGTGGCGTATTTCCAGCATTGCCGTGGTGGTAGGTGCTTTTGTGGTTGTGGATATTGGATTTTTCTCGGCCAATTTATCCAAAATTTTAGAAGGCGGATGGTTCCCCCTTGCCGTTGCCAGTGTGCTGTTTTTGCTGATGGTGACCTGGTACCAGGGACGCCAGTTGCTGCGTTCGCGTGCAATCAGCAACGGCATCGCATTGGAGGACTTCATACCCTCTCTGTTGCAGCATCCGCCACACCGCATCGAAGGCACCTCTGTATTTCTAACAGCCCATATTGATTTCGTGCCGCCTGCCATGTTGCACAACCTGAAGCACAACCGGGTTTTGCATCAGCAGGTGATTTTTCTGAAGATGAGCACCTGGGACATTCCGTATGTCAAGTCGCACAGGCGCATTGCAGTCAAGGAGATGAGCCCTGGCATTTACCTGGTGCGCGCGGTTTATGGTTTCAAGGAAACGCCCGATGTAGGACTTCTGATGGCCGCGCTCAAGGAAGAGCACGGCATCGACTGCCCAACCATGGAAACTTCATTTTTCATGGCGCGCGATTCCTTGGTGGTCAAGGAAATACCGCAAATGTCGATCTGGCGCGAATCCTTGTTTGTCTGGATGATGCAAAACGCATCGCGCGCCTCAGATTTCTTCCGGGTCGACTCCGACCGCTTGATTGAAATCGGCGCCAAGATCGAGCTGTAGCCAATTTTCCGGGTTTCGGCTGTGCGCCTATTTCACTACGGTTGCCCCCGATGCGGTCATCTCCATCGCATCACGTTGATCGGTTCGCGCCGCCCATGTTTGGCTTGTGCATCTTCGATGGTTCTCACCCCCGGCATGCTGGAGACTTGGCTATCGCAAATCGCATTTTTCGGCGGTGCCCTAGGCTTGGGCCTTGCATTGGGGCGTCTGCGATGGGCGCTGGGCGGGGTTCCCTATGGGCTGGATCAACTTGTTGTCGATCTGGTCTGTTTCTGGGCGTATGCCTGGTTGATCCGGATCATTCTTTTTCAGTTCCAAGGCGTATCCACGGAGTTTTAAGAGCTTGTGGTCGCTGAGCGTCGCCATCATCCCAAGCGACAATAGTGCTGCTGCGTGTGTGCGCGGCAACAACCATCAAAATAGGTTCGGCGCGCTATGGATTTGGATTTTCTTTTATTGGGTAAAGCAATCGTCATGGGTGTGGTCGAAGGCCTCACCGAGTTTTTGCCTATCTCCTCCACAGGTCATTTGATACTGGCGGGGTCTTTGCTGGGCTTTGACGATGACAAAGCCAAGGTCTTTGATATCGCTATTCAGACCGGGGCCATCTTTGCGGTGATCCTGGTCTATTGGGAAAAAATCCGTGCCACCGTTTTGGCTTTGCCCCGCGAGCGGGATGCGCAGCGCTTCGCGGTCAATGTGTTGATTGGTTTTCTCCCGGCGGTGGTGTTGGGCCTGCTGTTTGGCAAAGCCATCAAGGCGCATTTGTTCACGCCGGTGGTCGTGGCCAGCACCTTCATAGCGGGTGGATTGGTTATTTTGTGGGCCGAGCGGCGCCAGCTGCGCCGGGATACCGATCCGCTGGCCTTCCCGCAAGCGGTTGCAACGGTCGACGATATGACGCCCTTGGACGCGCTCAAAGTGGGTCTGGCCCAATGTCTGGCCATGGTGCCCGGCACCAGCCGCAGTGGCGCGACCATCATCGGCGGTATGTTGCTGGGGCTATCGCGCAAAGCGGCCACGGATTTTTCGTTTTTCCTGGCTATCCCAACGCTGATCGGCGCGGGTGTCTACAGCCTCTACAAAGAGAGGGCACTCCTCAGCCTGGCTGACTTGCCCTTGTTTGCGGTGGGCCTTTTGTTTTCCTTTGTCAGCGCCTGGCTGTGCGTGCGCTGGTTGCTGCGTTTCATTTCCACCCACAGCTTCACCGGATTTGCGTACTACCGGATTATTTTTGGCCTGGTGGTCCTGGCCACGGACTGGTGGGGTTGGGTCGTGTGGGCGGCGTAGCCATCCATCAACACCCTTGCATTTGTGTCCAAGCAAAGCGTGATTCCGCTCTTTCCCCTTCAACAGGGCGTATTCCCTGACGGACCATTGGCGCTGAATATTTTTGAGGTCCGGTACCTGGATCTCATCAAGCGCAGTCACCGTGACAACACGCCATTTGGCGTTGCGTGGTTGGCGGAGGGCCGCGAGGTGCAGGTGCCAGGCCATACGCCACGTTTGCATCCCTGGGGCTGTATCGCCCACATCCGGCAGTTGGACGTTGTCCAGCCGGCATTGTTTCGCGTGGATTGCCAGGGTGGCTTGCGTTTCAAGGTGGGCGACATTGAGCGCGGCCCGCTGGGGGTATGGGTGGCGGAGGTGGAGTACCTGGACCCCGACCCGGCTGTTTCTATTCCGCCCGAATGCCAGTATCTCGCGGACCGCTTGGGCGGTCTGATCGCCGAGCACCAAGGCACTGGACGTGCCCCTAACCTGGCGCTGTACCGGCCCTTCAGGCTGGACGAGTGTGGATGGGTCGCCAACCGCTGGGCCGAAATGCTCCCCTTTTCGCCGGACCAGAAGCTGCGTCTGCTGGCCGAAATGAATCCACTGGAGCGGCTGCGGCTGGTCGCTGAGTGGGTGGGTAACTGAGTATCTGGCGGCGACTCAGGCCTTCAGCAAGGCCTTGAGCTGGTA
>CAIOUR010000076.1 GCA_903861575.1 uncultured beta proteobacterium
ATCTTCAAATTCCTGTGGATCGTTGAAGCGGTAAAAGTCCAGATGCCAGACCGCGAAGGCCGGCAAGGCGTAACTTTCCACCACCGCGTAGGTCGGGCTCTTGATGCGGCCGTTAACACCCAGCGCGTACAACAGATGCCGCACCAGCGTTGTCTTGCCCGCGCCCAAATCGCCATGTAGGGCGATGAACGCGTCACCGCCTACCGTTTTCAGTGCGTTGGCCAGCCGCACGGCGAAGGCCTGCGTGTCGGCTTCGCTGTTCCACAACAGGGTGTTGCCGGTGGCCACTGTGTCGGTAGCGGGTGGGGACGGTAAGGGGGTCACAGATGGAGGCTGCTTTCTACAATGGGTCGCATGCGCCCGAAGATACCGCCAATTCACGACCGTGCGCGTGCCAAGGATGAGCGCCTGCTGGGCGACATCCGGCAATGGGCTGCGGCGCTGGGGTTTGCGCACATCGGTGTGGCGGGCGTAGACCTGTCGGATGCCGAGCCCGGTTTGCTGGCCTGGCTGGCGGCCGGGTTCCACGGAGAGATGGATTACATGCAGCGCCACGGCACCCGCCGCGCCCGTCCGGCCGAACTGCTGCCCGGTACCGTGAGCGTGCTGACCGCCCGCATGGATTACCTCCCCGTCAACACAGAGCCTGGCTGGATGGATACCGAGCTGCAACGCCTGCAGCAGCCCGAACAGGCCGTGGTCTCGCTCTACGCCCGGGGCCGGGATTACCACAAGGTCATGCGCGCGCGCCTGCAAACACTGGCCGAGCAGATCGCGCAGGCAGTCGGCCCGCTGGGCCACCGCGTCTTCACCGATTCCGCGCCGGTGCTGGAGGTCGAGTTGGCAACCCGCAGCGGCTTGGGCTGGCGCGGCAAACACACGCTGACGCTGGACCGCGAGGGCGGATCGATGTTCTTTCTGGGCGAGATTTTTCTGGACATCGCCCTGCCGCTGACGCCCGCGCAAAGCGCACATTGCGGATCCTGTAACGCTTGCATCACCGTATGCCCCACGCAGGCCATTGTTGCCCCCTACCGGCTGGACGCGCGGCGCTGTATTTCTTATCTCACCATTGAGCACGCCGGTCCCATTCCAATCGAATTGCGCCCCCTGATCGGCAACCGCATTTACGGCTGCGACGACTGCCAGCTGGTCTGCCCCTGGAATAAGTTCGCCCGCCGCAGCACCTTGCCCGACTTTGACGCGCGCGCCGGTCTGGGCAGCGCCACGCTGGTGCAATTACTGGCCTGGAGCGAAGCCGAATTTTTGCGGATCACCGAGGGCAGCGCGATCCGGCGCATCGGCCATGTGCGTTGGCTGCGTAACTTGGCGGTGGCAGCGGGTAACGCTTTGCGCCAGCGGGACGATGGTGGTTTGCGATCTGCACTAGCCCCGCTGCTGGTGCATGACAGCGACCTGGTGCGCGAGCACGCTGCCTGGGCGCTGCAGACTTAGGCCAGTACCAGCGGCAGCAAGACGCCCAGCGCCACGCTCAGGCTGAGCATGCCGAGCAACGTGGACAGCGTCACCAGGCTGCCCACGTATTCGCCGTCGTAGCCCATGCGGGAGGCGAGCACATAGCAGGTGGCAGCCGTGGGCATAGCCGCAAAAGCCAGCAGGACGGTGGCCTGGGTTTTATCCAGCGCAAACACCGTCGCCATGATCGCCGCCAGCACCGGCGCCACCACATGGCGTATGGACAGCACGGCCACTGCCAGCGCTTTGGCTTGCGCCAGCGCGCCAAAACGCATGCCCGCACCGGCGGCCATCAGCCCCAGCGCCAAGGCCGCTGCGCCCATGCGTGCGAGCGTGGGTTCTATCCACGCGGGAATACTGAAACCCATCAGATTGGCGCCCAGGCCGCAGGCGGTGGACACGATCAGCGGATTGCGCACAATTTCGCCCAGCAGGCCCCGGTCGGTGTGCCGCGCCATAGACCACACGGCGGTGGCGTTGAACAGTGGCACGAAGATGCCGATCAGCAGCGCGATCAACAAACTGCCCTGCGGCCCCGCAATACGCTCAACCAAGGCGATAGCCACAAATGAGTTGAATCGAAATCCCACCTGCGCGCTGGCCGCATGCAAGCGCAGCGGCATATAGGCTTTCAGGCCGGGGATATGCGGCAGCAGCAGCGACAGTGCGATGCCGATGGCTGCCGCGAGAAAAGCCGCTGCCAGCAAATGCGAGGCCTCCCCGATATGCACCGGGCTGCGCATGATGGAGTTAAAGAGCAGCACCGGGAACAATAAAAAATAGACCAGGTTGTCCACCTGCTCCCAGACCCGCCGGTTCAGTGCCGTGTAGCGGCATACCAGGTAGCCACACAAAATCAGAGAAAAGTCCGGTACCAGCAGTTGCGCGTAATTCATGGGCTTGAGGATAGCAGTGGCCCGAAGCTTGCTAACCTTGGTGCCATGCGCGGCCACCATTCCAAAGCACTGAACGCAGCCCAACGCACGGCGGGCGCTGGCGCAAGCCAGCCCGAGGTGGACGCGTTTGTCGACCATTTGTGGCTCGAAGCGGGCCTGGCTAAAAATTCACTCGACGCGTACCGGCGCGATTTGTCGATTTACGCCGCCTGGCTCGATGGGCGCGCGCTG
This sequence comes from uncultured beta proteobacterium, assembly GCA_903861575.1. GTDB lineage: Bacteria > Pseudomonadota > Gammaproteobacteria > Burkholderiales > Burkholderiaceae_C > Allorhodoferax. Next base: position 2,604 of record CAIOUR010000076.1, read on the forward strand.
CACAGCAGCACCGAGGCCGATGTGCAGCGTTTTTTTTCCAGCCAGCACGCCCACACCAAAGCCACCACGGCCAATCGCCGCCTCACCGTGCTCAAACGCTACTTCCGCTGGGCGCTGCGCGAAGGCGCGATGCAGGTCGACCCCACGCTGAAATTACAAGCCGCCAAGCAGGCGATGCGCGTGCCCAAGACCCTGAGTGAACGCCAGGTTGAGGCCCTGCTGGCCGCGCCCGACACCGAAACGCCGCTAGGCCTGCGCGACCGCACCATGCTGGAGCTGATGTACGCCAGCGGCCTGCGCGTCAGCGAGCTGGTGGGCCTGTCGCTGCTCAACGTGGGGCTGAACGACAACGTGCTGCGCATCCTGGGCAAAGGCTCTAAAGAACGGCTGGTGCCTTTTGGCGAAGTCGCATCGCAATGGCTCACGCGCTACCTCGAAGGCGGGCGCGCGGCGCTGCTGGGCGCGCGCCAAAGCAAGGATTTATTCATCACCACCAAAGGCGTGCGCGCCGGCAGCGCCATGACCCGGGAGATGTTCTGGCAAAACGTGAAACGCTACGCGTTGGTCGCCGGCATCCACCAGCCCCTGTCACCCCACACGCTGCGCCACGCCTTTGCCACGCACCTGATCAACCACGGCGCGGATTTGCGCACCGTGCAGTTGCTGCTGGGCCATTCGGATATTTCCACCACCACCATCTACACGCACATCGCGCGCGAGCGGCTGGCGCAGTTGCACGCCAAGCACCACCCGCGCGGCTAGCGCGGGTCCCCGACTACGGCCGGCCGATAGCGCGGGCGGTAAACACGGCTTCCATCAACCCACGGTCGTCGACCGCCTGGGGGTAATGGGTTTTGCGCACGCTCAGCTCCACTTCCGGGTGCGCTGCGCCCATGGATTGCGCGACTTGCAGCGCCGCCTGCTCGGCAGCAGCGCCGGCTGCAGCCAGCGCTTGCGCGGCATTGGTAAAACTTTGTGTCAGAGTCGCACCGGTGACGCGGAACATGCCGCTGCCGTCGCCATGCACTTCAGCCACCGCCGTGTAGGCCACCACACCCGTGGCCGCACCGACGGCATTGGCTACGTCGCAATGCGGCGGAAACACCACTTCGCAATCCAACCGGCGCGCCAGTTCGCCGTAAAACACCTTCACCGGCCCGCCTACCGCCACGACCGGCACGGCCGGCTTGATGCTGATGCGCGCCAGGCCCAGCGTCTGCTCGCCGTTGCAAATGGCGTTGCTGATGCGGTCTTCGGGCAGCGCATAACCCAGCGCCGTATCCAGGATCACGCGGGCGCTCAGGCGCACGGTTTCGCTCCAGACCGCGTGGGCGTAGTCCCGGGTGCGCTCGGGCGTGGGCATCTTCATCTCGCGCAGGCGACAACCCAGTTGCGCCGCCATGTAGGCCGCCGGGCGCGACCAGTTGGCTTGCAGGTCCAGCACGTGTCCCGCATCGGAGGGCGTGAAGCCCGCCACCTGGATCAGGCCTTTGCGCTGCAGCGCGGTGATCGCCCGCTGCGCGTTCATCGATGTTGCCAGCACCCTGAGGGGTTGCGGGCCAGGGCGCACCAGGCGCAGCAGCTCGGCTTCGCGCGGTGACAACTCGTCGCCCACGCGCGGTGCTGTCGCGCCAAAGGGCAGCAATACAAAGCGCCCGTGCATGGAGCCGCCGCCGTCCACATCGGCCAGATCGGCCTCCAGCAGCGCCAGGGTTTCGGGAAAGCGCGCCGCCAACAGCGAGACGGGCACGATGCGCTGGGGCCGGATCTCCAGCCGCCCGTTCGGGCCCAGAGCCACCTCGCTGTCGCCACCCAGACCGATGGTGCGCACGTCAATCGCCCGCACCATGGTGCGCCAACCTCCGACCTCGGCCCCGTCCAGATTCACGCGCGGCAAGCCGTCGACCAGCGCGCCCACATCGGTGGTGGTGCCGCCCATATCGGAGAGGATGAAGTTGTCCAGCCCGCTGAGCCAGCGCGCGCCCACCAGGCTGGCCGCCGGGCCGGAGAGCACGGTCTCAATCGGTCGCTTGGCCACGCTCTGCGCCAGCGCCAGCGTGCCATCGCCCTTGACGATCATCAGCGGGCAGACGATCTGCAGTTGTTCCATGGCGCGCCCGACCGCGTCGATCAAATGCGTCACCCGGGAGATCAGCCGCGCGTTCAGGGTCGCGGTGAGCGCGCGCCGGGGTGCGTCCAGGCTGGACGACAGCTCAGTGGACAGGGTGACCGGTTTGCCGCAGCGCTCCACGATGCGTGCGCGTGCCTGCTGCTCGTGCTCCGGGTTGCGCACCGCAAAGGCCGCAGCCAGGGCAAAGGCGTCCACCTGCGGGGCCATGCGGTCGATCGCCGCGTCCAGCGCTTCCAGATCCAAAGGTGCTGCGGTTTCGCCGTTGTGGTCGTGCCCTCCGGCGATGCGCTCCACCGCCATGCCCGGGAAAGCTTTCGCAATGCCGGTGCGCTCTGCCATGGCCGCGTCAAATCCGATTAGCAGCACGCCGACCGCGCTGCCGTGGCCCTCGACCACGGCATTGGTGGCCAGCGTGGTGGACACTGAGACCAGCGCAATGTCCTGCGGGCGCAAGCCCGCGGGAAGGGCGGCAATGGCTTGGGCGATGGCGTCGCCCACACCCAGCGCCAGATCACCCTTGGTGGTGATCGACTTGGCCGTGGCGATGACGCGCTGGCTGCTGGCGTCGATGATGGCGGCGTCGGTGTAAGTGCCGCCGGTATCGACGCCAATCAGGTACTGCGGTGCGGGGGACGGCGGGGCTGGGGGATGCATGACAGGGGCAAAGCTGCGTATTGTGCGGGCTTTCCCGAATCGACAGCGGACCAGCCTGCGGCTAGGGTTGCGCTATGAAAACCATACGCCGCTTCCCCCGCACCGTCACCGAAACCCCCAACCTCTTTATCCCCTTGCGCGACGGCACCCGGCTGGCCACCCGGGTCTGGATGCCCGCCGATGCGCTCAAAAAACCGGTGCCGGTCATTCTGGAATACCTGCCCTACCGCAAGCGCGACGGCACCATCGTGCGCGACGCGCTGACCCATCCATACCTGGCCGGGCACGGCTACGCCTGTCTACGGGTGGATATGCGCGGCAACGGGGATTCCGATGGCCTGATGCACGATGAATACACCGAGCAGGAGTTGGCCGATGCCGAAGAGGTCATCGCCTGGGCCGTGGCCCAGCCCTGGAGCACCGGGCGCGTCGGCATGATGGGTATCTCGTGGGGCGGCTTCAACAGCCTGCAGGTGGCGGCGCGCCGTCCGCCGGGCCTGCAGGCCATCATCACCCTGTGCTCCACGGTAGACCGTTACAGCGACGACATCCACTACAAAGGCGGCTGCGTGCTGGGCGAGAACCTGGGCTGGTCGGCCACCATGCTGGCCTATTCCTCGCGTCCGCCGGACCCGGCCATTGTGGGCGAGCGCTGGCGCGCCATGTGGCTGGACCGGCTCAAGCACGAGCCGCTGCTGGCGATTCCCTGGCTGCAACACCCGCACCGCGACGCCTACTGGAAGCACGGCTCGGTCTGCGAGGACATCGGCGCGATTGAGGCCGCCGTGCTGGCCGTGGGCGGCTGGAACGATGCGTACACCAACGCGGTCTCGCAGTTGGTCGACACGGTGCAAGCGCCGGTCAAAGGCATCGTTGGACCCTGGGCACACAAATACCCGCATTTCGCCGTGCCCGAGCCGCGCATCGGCTTTTTGCAGGAATCGCTGCGTTGGTGGGACCGCTGGCTCAAAGACAAGGCCACAGGCGTGGAGGCCGACCCCGCGCACCGGACCTACATCATGGACGTGCAAGCCCCCGGCGGCAGCATCAGCCAGGTGCCCGGGCGCTGGGTGGCCGACGCGGCCTGGCACGGCCCCCACATCCAGCGCCAGACGCTGTTCCTCAACAGCAGCGGCCTGGGCGACAGCGCGGAAAAAACCACACGGCGCAGCATCTGCTCGCCCCAGCACACGGGCGCGGACAGCGGCGAGTACTGCATCATCTGGCTGGGCCCCGAGTTCCCCGGCGACCAGCGGCAGGATGATTCCGGCTCGCTGACTTTTGACGGCGCGGCGCTGAAAGCCGACGCCGACCTGATGGGGGCGCCGGTGCTCACGCTGACCTTCAGCGTGGACCAGCCGGTGGCGCATGTGGCCGTGCGGCTCAACAGCGTCTGGCCCGATGGCGCGGTCTCGCGCCTGACCTACGCCGTTGCCAACCTGGGTCATCTGGCAGCCGGTGGTACGCATGAAAAGCCCCAAGCGCTGGAGCCGGGCAAAACCTATACCGTGCGCATTCAGTTGGACGACACGGCCTGGCGCATCCCCAAAGGCCACCGCCTGCGGGTCTCGCTGTCCACCAGCTACTGGCCGCTGATCTGGCCTGCGTCCAAGCCGGTCACGCTCACCGTGCATACCGGCAAGAGCCACATCGACCTGCCGCTGCGCAAACGCCGCCGGGGCGAAAAAGCCCCGGAATTCGCGCCGCCCCAGGCCGCGCCAGCGGTGGAGCTGATCGAGCTGGATGCGCCCTGGCACAAGCGCGAAGTGCAGATCGACCAGGCCACCGGCGAGCGGCGCATGACCATCATCGATGACTTCGGCCGCTCTACGATTGCCGAGCACGGCCTGACCACCTGGGGCTGCGGGCGCGAGTACTACCGCATCCTGCCGAACGATCCGCTATCGGCCCGCCAGGAATGCCACTGGTCCATGGAAACCGCGCGCGGCGACTGGATCACGCGCACCGAGACCTACTCGACCATGACCGCCAGCGCCACCCATTTCCGAATCACCGGGCGGCTCGAGGCCTATGAAAACGGCAAGCAGGTGCTGGTGCGCGAGTGGGACGAATCAGTGAAGCGGCGACTGGTCTAAGCGCCCGGCGCTGAGTCGATTACGGGCCCTTTGCCCCATCGGCAAACCAGCGCCCCAAGAGCGCACGTTCTTGCGGCGTGATGCCGGTCGCGTTGTTCATGGGCATGACCTGCAAGACCACGGCCTGCTGGTAAACCGCCTGCGCGTGCTGGACGATGTCCTGCGGCGTATGCAGCATCACGCCTTTGTTGGCGAGCTGCGCGTTGTGGCAGACCACGCAGCGCTGGGTAATCACGGCTTGCACCTGTGCGAAGCTGGGGGGCGGCTCTGTGATCGACACCGAGGCTTGCGGGGCTGGGGCCAAGGCAATGACCACGCCGCCAATCAAGACCACGCCGAGTGCGGCAAATTCCCAGGGCACGCGCCGCCCCTTCAAGAGCGCCTGGTGGCGTGCCACAAAGCTGTGGCGCACCAGCGCGCCCGCCAGCATCAGCGCCACCAGCAGCGCCCAGTTGTGCGCCGCGCCGCTGAGCCAGCCGTAGTGGTTGGAGAGCATGGCCACCAGCACCGGCAGCGTGAAATAGGTGTTGTGCACGCTGCGCTGCTTGCCGCGCCAGCCGTGGATCGGGTCCACCGGCTGCCCGGCCTTGTGCTGCGCAATCACCGTGCGCTGGCCCGGGATGATCCAGACCAGCACATTGGCACTCATGGCCGTGGCCATCATCGCGCCCACCAACACAAACGCCGCCCGCCCGGCAAATAAGTGGCAGGCCAGCGCGCTGCCCAGCACCACCGCCACCAGCACGCCCATGCCCACCAGCGCGTCGCCATTTTTCTTCTGCCCCAAGCTGCGGCACAGCGCGTCGTATACAAACCAAAAGGCCAGTAAAAAGCCGATCGAGGTAAACGCCGCTGCACCGCCGGAGGACCAGTCGTACACACGCTTGTCGACCAGAAAAGTGCTGGCGTTGAACAGATAAACCACCGTGTAGAGCGCAAAGCCGCTCAGCCAGGTGGCATAGCTTTCCCAATAAAACCAGTGCATATGCGGCGGCAGGGTAGGGGGCGCGGGCAGGTACTTTTGCGGGTTGTAAAAACCGCCGCCGTGCACGGCCCAGAGCTCGCCGGTGACGCCTTTAGCCTTCAGCGCTTCGTCAACGGGTGGCGTCAGGTTGTTGTCCAGGAACACAAAGTAAAACGATGCGCCAATCCAGGCAATCGCCACCACCACATGGGTCCAGCGCAAGAGCAGCGCCGCCCACTCCAGCAGGTAGGCTTCCATGGCCTAGGAGCCCCGGTAGGTGGAGTACGACCAGGGTGAAACCAGC
>CAIOUR010000077.1 GCA_903861575.1 uncultured beta proteobacterium
CACCGCCCAGCCGCTGTAGTCATAACCGGCCAGCTTGCTGAAGATGCCTTTGAAGTCCACCTGCCCGTCGCCCAGCGAGCGGAAACGCCCGGCGCGCTGCAACCAGGGCTGAAAGCCGCCGTACACGCCCTGCTTGCCGCTGGGGTTGAACTCGGCGTCTTTGACGTGGAAGATTTTGATGCGCTCATGGTAGTGGTCGATGTACTCCAGGTAATTGAGTTGCTGCAACACAAAGTGGCTCGGGTCGTACAACAAGCAGGCGCGCTTGTGGCCGTGCACGCGGTCCAAAAACATCTCGTAGCTCACGCCGTCGTGCAGGTCTTCGCCGGGGTGCACCTCGTAGCAGACGTCCACGCCCGCATGGTCAAACGCATCCAGAATCGGCGTCCAGCGCTTGGCGAGTTCGTCGAACGCGGTCTCGATCAAACCGGCCGGGCGCGGCGGCCAGGAATACAAATACGGCCAGGCCAGCGCGCCGGAGAAGGTCACGTGCGCGGTCAGCCCCAGATTGGCCGAGGCCTTGGCCGCCAGCATCATCTGCTTGACCGCCCACTTCTGCCGCAGCGCCGGGTTGCCCCGGACCTCGGGCGCGGCAAAGCCGTCAAAGCCCGCGTCATACGCCGGGTGAACCGCCACCAGTTGCCCCTGCAAATGGGTGGACAGCTCGGTGATCTCCAGCCCGTGGCTGGCCAAAATGCCCTGAACCTCCTGGCAATAGGTTTTGCTCTGCGCCGCCTTCTTCAGGTCAAACAGGCGCGCGTCCCAACTCGGAATCTGCACCCCCTTGTAGCCCAGACCCGCCGCCCAGGCGGCAATCGAATCCAGCGAATTGAAGGGCGCGGTATCCCCCGCAAACTGGGCCAAAAAAATAGCCGGTCCTTTGATAGTTTTCATGGTGCTCCTCGTTATGGGTGTGTAACGTGTGGGCGGGCTGGTGGGGCGCGCCCGACGACATGCTAACCAACGGTAGGGACGGCGTACAGGTAGGGGGACATATTTTTTGGGAAGCGCCTCTAGCGATGTTCAGCCGAAAATTAAACGCGCCTAATGCTCCCACCCGCCCCACCCTGGCGCGGGCATCCAAAAAGGCCCTATGCCGCACACCCCCCTGGGCTACTCCACCAAGCAAGAAAACATTGCGGTCACCGGTGTCGCCGATATGGTGATCCGCTCGCTACTGGACAAGCAGCAGTTCCACGACCCGCTGGGGGCGGCTTTGCGGCTGGGGATTTCGTCGGCGCATTGGCCGCTGTTTGGCTTGTTGTGGCCGTCAGGGCTGCGGCTGGCGCAGCGCATGGCGGCGCATCCGGTGCGGGCGGGGGAGCGGATTTTGGAGATCGGCTGCGGGCTCGCGCTGGCCAGTCTGGTGGCGCACCGGCGCGGGGCGGACGTGACGGCCAGCGACTGCCACCCGCTATCCGGCGTGTTTTTGCGCGCGAACGTGGCACTCAACCAGCTGCCCCCGCTGGACTACCGCCATGGCCAGTGGGGCGAGGGGGTGTTGGAAAGCGCGGATGAGACGGCTTTGAGCGGGCGCTTTGGTCTGATTGTGGCCAGCGACGTGCTGTACGAACGCGATGCGCGCGGCGATCTGGCAGCGTTCATCGAAACCCACGCCAGCCCCAGCGCCGAGGTCTGGCTGGTGGACCCCAACCGCAGCAACCGGCCGCAGTTTCACCGCCATATGCGGCTGCTGGGCTTTTCGGTACACGAGCAGGCGCTGATTCAGGGGCAGGCGGCGGGCGAAACCCCTTACCGGGGACGCATGCTGACCTATGTGCGGGGCGCGTGACGGCGAGCGGCGGCCCGATGCCCTGCGCGCGGGGCCAATCGCGCTGAAAACGGCTCAAGTTTTGCGCATTCAGACCGAATCTTGTTGGAACTATTGGAAAGATTGGTATGGAAAAACTAGCTCCCCGCGCACTGGCTAAGAACCTGGGCCGCAACATTGCTGCGCGCCGCAAGGCAGCGGGCCTGACGCAGGGCCGCTTGGCGGATTTGCTGGACGTAGACACACTCACCGTCTCGCGCTACGAGACCGGCAACATACTGCCCCCGTTGACCACGATTGAGACGATTTCGCTGCTGCTGAACACAACCATGATGGAACTGATTGGCGACCGTACCGTCGCGCCGGTACCGCAAGCGGACCGCATCGGCATCTGGCTATCCACCTTGTCGCAGGCGGACCGCGAGTGGATTACCGGCATCGTCAAGCAGCTGGTGGCCCACTGCCAGCCCAGCCCCCCGGGCAAGCCGGGTAAAGCTGCAGCTTGATGGGTGTGCGGCGGGGCTAGCGTTCAGGCCTTGGCCAGGCGCGCAAAGGTTTTGCGGAATTTGTCGACCTTGGGCGCGGCCACCGCCATGCAGTAGCCCTGGTGGGGGTTGCGCGCACAGAAGTCCTGGTGGTAATCCTCCGCGGCCCAGGAGTTTTCCAACAGCGCCAGCGCGGTGACGAGGGGGCGGCTGAAAGCACCGCTGGCCTGGACCTCGTCGACAAAGGCCTGGACTTCGGCG
>CAIOUR010000078.1 GCA_903861575.1 uncultured beta proteobacterium
CCAGAACGACGGTGCCGTCCATGTCCAACAGCACGGCGCCGGTGGATTGGCGAGCGATTTCGCCGGTTTCCATGGTGACCGTGTGCTGGCCCCACTGGAAGGTTTTACTAACTTTATGGAACATCGTCATAGAAATATCTCCGTTTGTATGGGAGGTGCAGGCCACCTCACCCAAGCCCGGAATCCACATCACAGAACACGATGCCATTCCAGGGAAACCCGACCTTGCAGCCAGATGGATTGCCCTGGAATGACACAGCTTCGCTCCGTTTTTGCAGGCTCCGAAGTAAAAAACGCCTGAGCTAGTGACCTAACCCAGGCGTTTGATGCAACTTGCCGCCAATCTGCGAACCGCTTACTTACGCAGACCCAGCGTGGCGATCAGCGCGGTGTAACGCTCGCCGTCTTTGTCCTTCAAATAGTCCAACAGCTTGCGACGGCGGCTGACCATGCGCAACAGACCGCGCCGACCGTGGTGGTCTTTGGCGTGGGTCTTGAAATGGGGGGTGAGTTCGTTGATGCGGGCTGTGAGCAGCGCCACTTGAACTTCGGGGCTGCCGGTGTCGCCGGCGCTGCGAGCATGCGTTTTTACGACCTCGGCTTTGATGCTGGAAGCAATCATGGTTTCATTTCCTGTGTAGATTTTGTAACTTGCGCCAGCGGCTGGAACTGCTGCTGGCGTGCTCTCCGCCAAAATCGGCGAAGCCCGTAATTATAGGGGGCGAACCATTTTGCAGGTCGTCGCCTGCTCCGCCTGCGCAGCCGAGAGGGTCTTGATGACCTTGAAACCAAAACCCGAGCCTTCCACATCAAAGCGCACGCCCGGCGCGCCCTGGCGCTCCATCTGACCCACCACCAAGGCTTGTTGGAGCTGATGGTCGGAGGCTCGCATTAGCCCGGTCTGGCCGCCCAGCGAGACGCGGGCGCGCTCCAGCTCCAGCGCCACGGCTTGCAGGTCCGGCATCCCTGCCGCAGCTGGATTGGCCTTGGCTGCGGCCTCGACCGACTGCGCCAGCGCTTCCACCATCAGTTGCATACGCATGTGCACGTAATCATCGTCAGCCCGGGGAAAGCGGGTGCGGAAGGATTTGTAAAACGCCTCCGATGCAGCGCCCTGGACGTTGGGCAACCAGTCGGCAACCGCCAGCACTTTGCCCACGCCCGCTTCGCCCAGCGCGGCCGGAGCACCGAGCGCATTGCCATAAAAAGTGTAGAACTTGCCATCAAAACCGGCATCTTTGGCTGCTTTGACCAGCAAAGTCAGGTCCGCGCTGAAATTTCCGGTGATCACTGCCTGCGCGCCGCTGGACTTGATTTTCTGGGCGTAGGGCAGGAAATCTTTGATCCGCAGCATGGGGTGCAACTCCTCCCCCACCACCGAGACGTCGGGGCGCTGCACCGTCAATTGCCGCCGCGCCTCGCGCAACACCGCCTGCCCGAAGCTGTAATCCTGGCCGATCAAATAGACGCTTTTGACGCTGCGGTCTTCGCGCAGCACGTCCATCAAAGCCGCCATGCGCATATCGGAATGCGCGTCAAAGCGGAAATGCCAGAAGCTGCATTTTTCATTGGTCAGCGCCGGGTCCACCGCCGAATAATTCAGGAATACAACGCGATTACCCGGCTCGCGTTCGTTGTGTTTGTTGATCGCGTCTATCAGCGCGCTAGCGGTAGCCGAGGAGTTGCCTTGCAAGATGAAGCGCGCTCCGCTGTCAATGGCGGCGCGCAAAGAAGACAGCGCCTCTTCGGTCTGCCCCTTGCTGTCGAAGCGCTCCAGCACCATGGGAGCTGCCGCTGCGCTGGAGAGCTTCACGCCCCCGCGTGCGTTGACCCGCTCCACAGCCCACAAGATATTGCGGTACACCGCTTCGCCGCCGTTGGCGTTTGCGCCGCTCAGGCCCTCAATCAGCGCCAGCTTGATGGGCGGTGCAGTCTGGGCAAAACCTGCCGCAGTGGCCAGCAACACCCACACCATCACCCATATCTTCACCAACATCGATCTGTCCTTCATGTCATGCAGCACCGCTGCCGGCCACCGTCGTCTGCAGGGGCCAGCGTGGCTTCACATCAAAAGCGTAATCGCGATGCGCCGCCTCCGTGCCGGTTTGCAGGCGCATGGCCGCTGCCAACGCGATCATGGCCCCGTTGTCGGTACAGAGTGCGAGTTCCGGGTAATGCACCCGTACCCCGCGCGCAGCGCAAGCGGCGTTGAGCTGCGCGCGCAACCGTTTGTTGGCACCCACGCCGCCAGCCACCACCAAGCGCTTCAAACCCGTTTGCGCCAATGCGGTCATGGACTTTTTCACCAAGACATCGGCAATCGCGGCCTGGGTAGATGCCGCCAAATCGGCGCGCTGGCTTGCGGGCAGCGCATCAAAACCCGGCGTCGCGCCGCTGGCCAGCGTGGCCCCTGCATGCACGGCAGTAGCATCCGCCCGGTGCGCCGCCACCATTTTTTGCGACTGCACCAGCACCGCCGTCTTCAGGCCGGCGAACGAAAAATCCAAATTTCCGCTGTGCAGCAAAGGGCGCGGCAGCGCGTAGGCGTCCGCCCTTCCCTGCTCGGCCAGCGCTGCCAGCGCCGGGCCACCCGGATAGCCCAAGCCCATGAGCTTGGCCGACTTGTCAAAGGCCTCACCCGCCGCATCGTCAATCGTCTCGCCCAATAAGGCGTACTGCCCCACCCCGTCGACCTGCATCAACTGCGTGTGGCCGCCGGAAACCAACAAGGCAATAAAAGGAAACACGGGCGGATCGGCGCTCAAAAAAGGCGAGAGCAAATGCCCCTCTAAATGGTGGATGCCGATGACGGGCTTGTCCAACGCCGCCGCCAGCGCGCAGGCCGCGCCTGCGCCCACCAGGAGCGCCCCGGCCAACCCCGGCCCACGGGTGAAAGCCACCACATCGACTTCGTCCAGGCGGCGTCCGGCCTGCGCCAGCACCTGGCGCGTCAAAGGCACCACGCGGCGGATGTGGTCGCGGCTCGCCAGCTCGGGCACCACGCCGCCGAAAGCCTGGTGCATCTCCACCTGGCTGTACAGAGCATGGGCCAGCAAACGCGGGGATGCGTCGCCTTCCAACTGAACCAAGGCCACGCCGGTTTCGTCGCACGATGACTCGAAGCCCAAAATCAAGGCCTTTTGGTTTGTGAAAAAAACGTTGGTATCCGGCATGTCCGTGCGAGTTTAGGCGCAAGTACATAAGCTCATTCCGAATGCATATGGCGCATCAAAGACAATCCCCCCCATGGGCATAGGCGCATACATCAGGGAAATCGGACGCGGCAAAGACGGCGCGCGTCCGCTGAGCCGCGCGCAGGCCGCCGACCTGTTCGGTCAGGTTTTGGACGGCGGTTTGAGCGACTTGGAGGTCGGCGCGTTTTGCCTGGCCATGCGCATCAAAGGGGAAACTGCGCAAGAGATGGCCGGTTTTTTAGATGCCACCCATGCCCGCCTGCACGCCATCCCGGCTGGTGCGGATGATGCCCCGCCGACCATCGTCATCCCCAGCTACAACGGCGCGCGCAAACTGCCCGTGCTGACACCGCTGCTGGCGCTGCTACTGGCGCGCTCAGGTCTGCCGGTGCTGGTGCATGGCGCGGCAACCGAGGACAAACGTGTGTTCAGCGGCGCGGTGTTTGCAGCGCTGGGCATTCCAGCGATAGAGCAGGCAAGCCCCATTGCGCCCGGCAGCGTGGCATTTGCGCCCACCGCCCTGCTCTGCCCCGGTTTGCAGCGACTGCTGGAGGTGCGCCGGGTGGTGCATTTGCGCAATTCGGCGCACAGCGTGGTCAAGTTGATGAACCCCTGCGCGGGCCGCAGCCTCCTGGTTAGCAGCTACACCCACCCCGAATACGCGCATTCCATGGCAGAGACCTTCGCCCTGATGCAGTCCAGCGGCCTACTGCTGCGCGGTACCGAAGGTGAAGCCGTGGCCGACGCCCGCCGCGCGCCACGCTGGCAGGCTTTTGCCAACGGCAAAGCCCTAGCGTTGCAAGACGGCCAAAGCGGCAGCCTGAGCGGCCTGCCGGACTTACCGGTCGCGATTGATGCGATGAGCACCGCCGCCTACATCCGCGCCGTGCTCGACGGTACCCAGCCGCTGCCCGAACCGATTGCGCTGCAAGTGCAGCAGTTGATTGAACTGAGCACTTTGGTATGACAACCCCACACACAACTGGAACCGTGACCCTGGTCGGCGCCGGACCCGGCGACCCGGACCTGCTGACCCTCAAAGCCGTCAAGGCCATTGCCGCCGCCACCGTGCTGCTGGTGGACGACCTGGTGAATGAGGAGGTGCTGCAGCATGCACAGCGTGGCGCGCGCATTGTCTTTGTCGGCAAGCGCGGCGGATGCAGTTCCACTCCGCAAGCATTCATCGAAAAACTCATGGTCAGCGAAGCGCTGAAAGGCGAAACCGTGGTGCGTCTTAAAGGCGGCGACCCCTTGATTTTTGGACGCGGCGGCGAGGAAATGGAAGCGCTGGAAGCTGCGGGCATTGACGCACAGGTGGTGAACGGCGTCACTGCCGGATTGGCCGCCATGGGGAACTTGAAAGTCTCCATGACGCACAGGGACCACGCCCACGGCGTGGTGTTTGTGACCGGCCACGCCAAGCCGGGCGATGCGGGCACCGACTGGGCCGCACTGGCCCGCACCGCCCTCCAGGCCAGGCTCACACTGGTGATTTACATGGGCATACGCGGGGCAGCGGCGATTCAAGAGGGGCTGCTGCAAGGCCTTCCTGCATCCACACCCGCAGCGATTGTCGAAAACGCCAGCCTGCCCACGCAGCGCCATGCGGTTTGCACGCTGGGTTCCTTGCATGCCACGCTGCAAAACGAACAACTCGCCAGCCCCAGTGTGCTGGTGGTCGGCGATGTGCTTCAGGGCTTGCAGGCCGCGCAATCGGATGCCACAGCCCAGCCAGGCTTTCGCGACATAGCTTGATCCGCATGAAGGCTGGTGCGGCCACTTTGAGGGGCTGCGCCTACACTCGCGCACATGGAGACCTTTGATGCGGTGATTGTGGGTGCCGGTGCCGCAGGCCTGTTCTGCGCCGGGGTGGCAGGACAATTGGGTGTGCGGGTACTGGTGATCGACCACGCAGACAAAGTCGCTGAAAAAATCCGGATCTCCGGTGGTGGACGCTGCAACTTCACCAACCGCGACACAACGCCTGTCAACTTCATCTCGCAGAACCCGCATTTCTGCCGCTCGGCGCTGGCGCGCTATACGCCGCAGGACTTCGTAGCACTCCTTCAGCGCCACGGCGTCGCCTTTCATGAAAAGCACAAAGGACAGCTGTTTTGCGACCATTCGGCGCAGAACATCATCGACGTGCTGCTAGCGGAATGCGCAACCGGCGGCGTCACCCGCTGGCAACCCTGCGCGGTGCAATCCGTCAACTACAGCGATGAAACCGGCTACGCCTTGCAAACCAGCCGGGGGCCTGTACGAGCCCGCGCGCTGGTGATCGCCACCGGCGGTCTATCGATTCCTGCCATCGGCGCCTCCGATTGGGGTTACCGTGTCGCGCAACAGTTCGGGCTGCCGCTGGTGCCTCCCCGCCCGGCCCTGGTGCCGCTGACTTTCGATGCTGCAGCCTGGGCTCCGTTTGCAGCGCTCTCGGGCCTGTCTCTGCCCGTGCAGATTGCTACGGGCGACAAAAAATCCAACATGGCTTTTGCCGAGGACTTGCTGTTCACCCACCGGGGCTTGAGCGGGCCGGGCGTGTTGCAAATATCGAGCTACTGGCGCAGCGGCACCAGCATCCGCCTGGATCTGCTGCCCCAGCAGGACACGGCGGAGGCGTTGCTGGAGCGCAAAGCGGCCTCACGCAAACGCGTGGCCAATGAACTGGCAACATGGGTTCCAGCCCGCCTCGCGGACGCCTGGGTTGGCATGGGCGCGGCCTGGGGCCACAACTGGGAACGCCCGATCAACGAGGTGCCAGACAAGGCCCTGAACGCGCTGGCCGAGCGCCTGACCCGTTGGGAATTGCTGCCCACCGGGACCGAGGGCTACCGCAAAGCCGAGGTCACCGCTGGCGGCGTCGACACCGCCGCGCTGTCGAGCCAAACCATGGAATCGCGCCACAGCGGGCTGTATTGCATTGGCGAAGTGGTCGACGTCACCGGCTGGTTAGGGGGCTACAACTTCCAGTGGGCCTGGGCCAGCGCCTACGCCTGTGCCCAGGGCCTGCGTGCCCGTCTATAATCGCGCTCTTTTGCGGCAAAGCCCCGCTGCCGACCCACAAACCTGCGGGGATCAATCGTTTCACATGGTGCACAGAGCCCGATCTTCTTTGCGTAACCGGCGTGGACACATTTTGGACAAGATGACGTAATGACAACGATCCGTGTAAAAGAAAATGAGCCGTTTGAAGTGGCCCTTCGCCGC
>CAIOUR010000079.1 GCA_903861575.1 uncultured beta proteobacterium
ATGCCGTGCGGCGGGGTCCACAACTGCACCGGCTCCAGCCGTGCCTGCCCGTAGCCCACGATGAGCAGATAAAAGCCCGCCAGCGAGGCGATGGAATACACGCCCTTGAAACCCAACGGGCCCAAGCGTTGAACCAAGGCACCGCGCAAGCCCTCGCCCCAAACACGCAAGGCGTGGATACCCAGAAAAATCACCAAGCCCGCGATCAACATGTCCATATCAGGTCCCCTATCTGTGGCTGCGGGGTGGAGATCACGGCCGCCAAGCCAGCACCATTTTCAGGCAGCTTGGGTCGGTAAAGGCCGTGGTGTACGCCGCCTGGGCATTTTCGGGGCTTTCGGTGTGGGTGATCAGCCCTTCCAGGTCGAGTTTTCCGCTCTGAACGAGCCCGGTGACCGCCAGCAAATCGCCGGGCGACCACTGTGCCGCAATCCGGATGCGCGCTTCCCGCATAAAGGCCGGGGCGTAGGCAAAGCGCAGGTCTTCTGTGTAAAAGCCGGCCAGCACCACCTCGCCGCCTCCGCCGGGCTGCAAACGCCCGATCAGGGTGTTGAGCAGGCTGGCGTCGCCGCTGACGTCGTACACGCCCCGGTAGTTTTTGCGGCTGTCCTCATCCGGGTGGACGACCGGGTAGCCGTGCTTGCCCGTGCGCCGCGTGGCTTGCGTTTCCCAGACCGTAGGTGGCGGCAAACCCAGCGCCAGATTCAGGCGTGCCAGCAAGCGCCCCATGACGCCATGGCCGATGACCAGGTCGGGCACGCCCAAGGGCAGGTCATGGCGCCCGCCCGACATCGCGTGGTAGGCGGTAGCCGCCAGCGCCAGCAGCACGCCGCGCGCGCCGATGCCCGCAGGCAGGCGAACCGCGCGGCTGTCCGCCAGGACCAGGCGCTCAGCCGCGCCGCCGAACACATTGGCGGCCTCTTTGAAGCTGTACGACCCGGGAACAAACACGGTCTCACCAATTTCCAGCTGGGCGTCCGCACCCCTGCGCACCACCGTGCCCACGGATTCGTAGCCCGGAACCAGGGGGTAGGACAGGCCAGGGAAGGGTGGCATGGTGCCGTCCCACAGCAGGCGCTCGGTGCCGGTGCTGATGCCGCTGTACGCCACCTCCACCTCCACGTCGGCGGGCCCCATCTCGGCGAGTTGCAGGCTTTGCACCGCCAGCATCTGCGGGCTGACGAAGACGATGGCGCGGGCGTGTTGCGGGGCTGCGGTGTGCATGGAGCGGGCCTTCGTTTGCGGTTGACACGGGTGCCGACGCTGACGAGCCGGGCGGATCGGCGACATATTTTTTGCCGAAACCCCGATTTCGGGAAAAACCGCCTTGACTAACGTCAGATTCTTGTTACAGTAATTTACATCAAAAGTGTCAATTAGGATTGACAACATGGAAAATTTACTTGCATCGATCCAGGGGCCTGCCGATCTCCGCCGCCTGCCGCGCGGGCAGCTGCCGGCTTTGGCGGCTGAGTTGCGGGCCTTTGTGCTCGACAGCGTGTCCAAGACCGGGGGGCACCTCAGCTCCAACCTGGGCACCGTCGAGCTGACCGTGGCCTTGCACTACGTCTACAACACCCCGCAAGACCGGCTGGTGTGGGACGTGGGCCACCAGACCTATCCGCACAAAATTTTGACCGGGCGGCGCGAACGCATGTCCACACTGCGCCAGCAGGGTGGCCTGAGCGGTTTTCCCCGGCGCAGCGAAAGCGAGTACGACACCTTCGGCACCGCCCACTCCTCCACCAGCATCTCCGCCGCTCTGGGCATGGCCGTGGGAGCGCAGCACCAGGGCTCAGACCGCCACGCGGTGGCCATCATCGGCGACGGTGCCATGACCGCCGGCATGGCCTACGAGGCGATGAACAACGCCGGCATCAGCAAGGCGCGCATGCTGGTCATCCTCAACGACAACGATATGTCCATCAGCCCGCCCGTGGGTGCGCTGAACCGCTATTTGGGTAAGCTGCTCAGCGGCTCTTTTTACGCGGCGGTACGCGAGACCGGCAAGGTCGTTTTGCAGGTGGCACCGCCCTTGCGCGAACTGGCCAAGCAAATCGAGGCGCAGGCGCGCCGCGCCGCCGGTTTCCCAACGATCTTTGAAGAATTGGGGTTCAACTACGTGGGCCCTGTGGATGGCCATGACGTGGACGCGCTGGTCAACGCTTTGCACAAAGTACGCAACGCCAGCGGCCCGCAGTTTTTGCACGTGGTCACCCAAAAAGGCCACGGTTATGCCCTGGCCGAGGCCGATCCGGTGGCATACCACGGGCCGGGCAAATTCGATCCGGCAGTGGGCCTCAAACCCGCCACTGCACCGCACAAGCCGACCTTTACCCATGTGTTCGGGCAGTGGCTGTGCGACATGGCGGCGTGCGACCCTCAACTGGTGGCCATCACCCCGGCCATGCGCGAGGGCTCGGGCATGGTCGAGTTTGACCGCCGCTTCCCCGATCGCTTCTACGACGTGGGCATTGCCGAGCAGCACGCACTGACCTTTGCCGCCGGGCTGGCCTGTGAGGGCATGCGCCCGGTGGTGGCCATTTATTCCACCTTCTTGCAGCGCGCGTATGACCAGCTGATCCATGACGTGGCGCTGCAAAAGCTGCCTATGGTGCTGGCCCTGGACCGCGCGGGCATCGTCGGGGCCGACGGGGCCACGCATGCCGGGGTTTTTGATATTCCCTTTCTGCGCTGCGTGCCCGATGTCAGTATTGCCTGCCCGGCCGACGAGAACGAGTGCCGCCAGTTGCTCACCACCGCCTACCAGCAGGACCACACAGTGGCCGTACGTTACCCGCGCGGCGCGGGCGTGGGCGTAGCGGTACAGGCCGATTTATCGCCCTTGCCCTTTGGCCAGGCCGAGCAGCGGCGCACCGGCACAACCATCGCCATCCTCGCTTTCGGGACCTTGCTGTACCCGGCGCTGGCTGCGGGCGAAGCGCTGGACGCCAGCGTGGTCAACATGCGCTGGGCCAAGCCCCTGGATACGGCCATGCTGGACCGCATCGCCGCCGAGCATACGGCGCTCGTCACGATTGAAGAGGGCGCTCTCATGGGCGGCGCGGGCTCGGCGGTGCTGGAGTACCTGGCAGATGCTGGTGTGTCGATTCCGGTGCTGCGCCTGGGCATTCCCGACGCTTTCACCGAGCATGG
>CAIOUR010000080.1 GCA_903861575.1 uncultured beta proteobacterium
CGGCGCATGTGCGAGCAAGTCGGCCTGAAAGTCGTGGGCCTGAAAAGGGTGCGCATCGGGCAGGTGATGCTGGGACATTTGCCGGTGGGCCAGTGGCGCTACTTAGCCCCGCACGAGCGTTTTTGAGCGGCCCCGGGGCCACCTGCGCTGTGGCGGCCCTTGAAAATCACCAGCGCGGCCCTATCTCCCGGCATGCCGTCTTCGGCAGCGACCCTCTCTTTCTTCTCAGTTCCTATTGACCATGACCAAACAAACCTTGAATTTCCAAGCCGAAGTCGCACAACTGTTGCACCTGGTAACCCATTCGCTGTATTCCAACAAAGAGATTTTTCTGCGCGAGCTGGTCTCCAACGCGTCCGACGCCTGTGACAAGCTGCGTTTTGAGGCGCTCAACAACAGCGCCTTGTTCGACGGCGACACCGAGCTGCAAATCAAGGTCACCTTGGACAAGGAAGCCAAGACCCTGACCATCACCGACAACGGCATCGGCATGTCGCAGCAGGAGGCCATCGACAACCTGGGCACGATTGCCAAAAGCGGCACCAAAGATTTCGTCAGCAAATTGAGCGGCGACCAGAAGGCCGATTCGCAGCTGATCGGTCAGTTTGGCGTGGGCTTTTATTCGGGCTTTATCGTGGCCGACAAAATCACGGTGGAGTCGCGCCGCGCCGGTCTGGCCGCCAACGAAGCCGTGCGCTGGATCAGCGATGGCGGCGCCAGCGGCGGTGGCGCGTTCGAAGTCGAGTCCATCACCCGCGCCGCGCGCGGCACCAGCGTCACCCTGCAACTGCGAGACGACGCCCTGGATTACGCCCAACCCTGGAAGGTCAAGGGCATCATCGGCAAATATTCCGACCACATCAGCCTGCCCATCCTCATGGAAAAAGAGGAATGGAAGGACGGCGAACTGATCGACCCGAACGACGAAAAAGGCGGCCGCCAGCCCGGCGGTATGGTCAAGACCGGCGAGTGGGAAACCGTCAACAAGGCCAACGCCATCTGGGCCCGCGCCAAAAAGGACATCAGCCAGGAACAGTACGACGATTTCTACAAACAAATCAGCCACGATTCCGAACCCCCACTGTCACACACCCACAACCGGGTCGAAGGCAGCACCGAATACACCCAGCTGCTCTACCTGCCAGCCAAAGCGCCCATGGACTTGTACAACCGGGACAAGACCGCCGGTATCAAGCTGTACGTCAAACGCGTCTTCATCATGGACGACGCCGAAGCGCTGATGCCAACCTACCTGCGCTTTGTCAAAGGCGTGGTGGACTCAGCCGACTTGCCGCTGAACGTGAGCCGCGAATTGCTGCAAGAAAGCCGTGACGTCAAAGCGATCCGCGAAGGCTGCACCAAACGCGTGCTGGGCATGCTGGAAGATTTGGCCAAGCACGACAAAGCGCCCGAGGCGTCTGCGGACGGCGTGACCGATGTGGTGAGCGAGGAAGACAAAGCCTTGGTCGGCAAGTACAGCCGCTTCTACACCGAGTTCGGCGCGGTGCTCAAGGAAGGTCTGGGCGAGGACTTTGCCAACAAGGACCGCCTGGCCAAGCTGCTGCGCTTTGCCTCGACCAGCAGCGACACGGTGAGCGTGTCATTTGCCGACTACAAAGCCCGCATGAAGGAGGGCCAGGAGGCGATTTACTACATCACAGCCGACACGCTGGCCGCAGCCAAGAACAGCCCGCAGCTGGAGGTCTTCAAGAAAAAAGGCATCGAAGTGCTGCTCATGACCGACCGCGTGGACGAATGGGCGTTGAACTACCTCCACGAGTTTGACGACACCCCGCTGCAAAGCGTGGCCAAAGGCGCGGTGGACCTGGGCACGCTGCAAGACGAAGCTGAGAAAAAGGCTGCCGAAGAGGCTGCCGAAACCTTCAAGCCCACGCTGGCCAAGTTGAAAGAAGCGCTCAAAGACAAAGCGGAAGACGTGCGCGTGACCACCCGGCTGGTGGACAGCCCAGCCTGTCTGGTCGTGCAAGACCACGGCATGAGCACCCAACTGGCGCGCATGCTCAAGCAAGCCGGCCAAAAAGCGCCGGAGGTCAAGCCGGTACTCGAAGTCAACGCCGACCACCCGCTGGTCAAGAAGCTCGATGGCTCGGTGCACTTCCACGATCTGGCGCACATCCTGTTTGACCAGGCTTTGTTGGCCGAAGGCGGCTTGCCAGAAGACCCTGCAGCCTACGTGAAGCGGGTGAACGCGCTGCTGGCCTGAGGCCTTTGGTTCAAGGCGCAGCCCAGCGCGGGGGGCGCTTTTCGAGGAAAGCGGCGAAGCCCTCGCGGGCGTCAGAGGTGGTGCGGGCACGGGCAATGGTTTGCGCGCTCAGCTCGCGCGCCTCTTCGCCAACGGGCCCTCCGCTGAGCTGACCGAAAAAATGCTTGATGGCGTGCTGTGCCTGCGGGCTGCCTTTGTGCAGCGCCTCCAGCGCGCTGTCCACCGCTGCATCCAGTTCGTCGGCCCGCACCGCTTGGTGCACCAAACCAATGGCCAGGGCCCGCTGCGCGTCAATGCCTTCGGCCAGCAGCGACCAGGCCTTGGCCTGGCGCGGCCCCACCGCGTTGACCAGATACGGGCCGATAACGGCCGGCAAGATGCCCAGCCGCGCCTCGCTCAATGCAAAGCGGGCGTCTTCGCTGGCAATGGCCATATCGCAGGCGCACACCAGGCCCACGCCGCCGCCCAGCGCCGCGCCCTGTACCCGCGCAATGGTGGGTTGCGGCATCTGCGCCAGACGCGCAAGCATCGCCGCGAAGCGCCGCGCGTCGGCGAGGTTGTCAGCCTCGCTAGCCTGGCTGGCGCGCTGCATCCACTGCAAATCCGCACCGGCGCTGAAATGCTTTCCCTGCGCTGACAAGACCACCAGCCGCACTTCCCGGTTTGCCGCCAACGCCGCGAAGGCCGCGTCGAGCTCGCCAATCATCTGCTCATCGAAAGCGTTGAAAACAGCAGGCCGGGCCATCTCGACCCAGGCTACGCCGCCGCTGCGCACCGCGACCTGCAGGGTCGAAAATTGATTTGTCATGCTGCCATCTCCAATACTTGCCACTGGCGCCGACTGTAGAACACGGGCCCCGCCGCTGGCTACACTGGCATCTTTTACCAACCCACAAGCTGCCATGACCTTTCTGATCCGTCCCCGCACCCTGTTGGCCGCCTCGGCCCTGATCCTGTCGCACGCTGTCTGGGCCGAGGATGCCACGCTTGCCGCTTCGGCCAAAGAGCCCGGCGCCACCCAAACCGCCAGCGGACTGGTCTACCGCGCTCTCAAGGACGGGACCGGTGCCAGCCCCAAAGCCACGGATCTGGTCAAGGTGCATTACCGGGGCACCTTTCCCGACGGGCGCGAGTTCGACAGTTCGTACAAACGCAACGAGCCGACGGAATTCCCCTTGAACCAAGTCATTCCCTGCTGGACCGAAGGTGTTCAGCGGATGAAGGTCGGCGGCAAAGCCAAGCTCACCTGCCCATCGACGATTGCCTACGGGGCACGCGGCGCGGGCAATGTCATCCCGCCCAATGCCACGCTGCTGTTTGAAGTGGAACTTCTGGGAATCAACGGGAAATAAAACCCCGCCGAGGACCCGCGAGCCGGACCGTTTCAGCCCCTGGCCGCTTGTAAGAGCAGCCGGGTGGCCTGAGCCTCGGCGCGCGCAGCCAGTGCGAAGTCGCTGCCGCTGCTGGCGTACAAGACGCTGCGCGAGCAGTTCACCACGATAGGGCCGCTGACTTCGCCTGCCGTACTGCGGTAACCGGCCTGCACGGTGGCGTAAGCGTCGCCTCCCTGGGCACCAACTCCGGGAATCAACAGGGGCAATGTCGGCGCCAACTCCCGCACGCGGGCGACTTCGGCAGGATAGGTCGCACCCACCACCAACCCGAGTTGACCGTTGCGGTTCCAGTCCCCTGCCGCCAATTCGGCAATACGCTCAAACAGCTTGGGCTGGCCCTCTACATCGGCCAAATGGCGGGTTTGAAAATCGTCGCCCCCGGGGTTGGACGTGCGACATAGCAAAAACGCACCCTTGCCGAGATAGCGCAAGTAGGGTTCGACTGAATCAAAACCCATGTACGGCGAGAGGGTCACGGCATCTGCGCCGTAGCGCACAAAGGCTTCGGCGGCATATTGCTCGGCGGTATTGCCGATGTCTCCGCGCTTGGCGTCCAGAATCACTGGCACGCGCGGGGCCGCTTGGCGGATGTGTGCGATCAGGCGCTCGAGTTGGTCTTCGGCACGGTGGGCGGCGAAATAGGCAATTTGCGGCTTGAAGGCCAGCACCTGGTCGGCGGTGGCGTCCACGATGGCTGCGCAAAAGTCAAAAATGCGCTGGGCGTCACCGCGCCAATGCAGGGGGAATTTGGCGGGATCCGGGTCCAAGCCCACGCACAAGAGCGATTGGTTCAGGTGCTGCGCGTCGCGCAACTGCTCGGTAAATTCGGGGCGGTGCGCGCTCATCGGGGCATTGTAGGACGCGGTTTCAGTGCTGGTGGCCGTGGGGCCCATGCACATGGCCGTGGGCGATTTCTTCCTCAGAGGCACTGCGTACATCGACCACGCGGCAGCTGAAGCGCAGCGCCTGGCCGGCCAGGGCATGGTTCCCGTCCAGATGCACCTCGGGGCCTTTGATTTTCACCACGGTAAAGGCGCGGGTGTTGCCTTCGGCATCGCGCCCCTCGATCTGGCCGCCAACTTTGACGCCGGGCGGGAACTGGGTTTTGGGAATGGTTTGCTGCAGGGCCGGGTCAAAAACGCCAAATGCATCTTCGGGGCTCAGGTCCACGGTTGCTTCGTAGCCAACGTCCTGCCCCTCCAGCGCCGCTTCAATTTTCGGAAAAATGTTGCCGTAGCCGCCATGCAGATAGGCCAGCGGCTGTTGGCTTTTCTCCAGGACTTTTCCCTGGGTATTGGCAAGCTGGAAATGGATGGTGACGGCACTGTCTTTGGCGATACGCATGAAAAGCCTCCGGTTTTCGAGGGCTTGATTATCGGGAGTTCGGGCGCATTCCCGGATAATCTCATGCTTATTGCTTTTTCCCGCATTTTTCGCTTAGGAGCTTCCATGTCCGATACCCAACAACGCATCGACAGCTTGGTTAAATCCAATGATGTTGTCTTGTTCATGAAAGGGACCGCCAGCTTTCCCCAGTGCGGCTTTTCAGGCCGTGCGATCCAGATTCTCAAAGGCTGCGGCCTCGACGGCAAGACGATTGCCACCGTCAATGTGCTGGAAGATCCGGAAGTGCGCCAGGGCATCAAGGAATACAGCAACTGGCCTACGATTCCGCAGCTGTATGTCAAAGGCGAGTTCATTGGCGGCTCCGACATCATGACGGAAATGTACGAGTCCGGCGAGCTGCAAAAGGTTATCGCCGGCGACGCAGCCTAAAACCCCGGTTTGGCCGCAGCCACGCGCATTTCAGCTCCAGATCCGCGTGGCTGCCATAACGGCATCCGGATAAGCGGCTTGGCCGCGTGAGCCGTTGTAGCGGCCTAAAGCCATAAACAGATCACCGGCCTCACGGTCCACGTAGTGCCGCAAAATGACACAGCCGAACCGCAAATTGGTTTGGGTGTGAAACAAGACTCCGGGGTCACCGTCGCCAATCAGCCGCGCCCAGAACGGCATGACCTGCATAAAGCCTCGCGCACCAACACGGCTGACGGCAAATTTTCTGAACGCGCTTTCCACCTGTACCACCCCAAGCACCAGCGCTACGTCCAAACCGGCGCGCTTGGCCTCGTACCAAGCCGTAGCAAGAAATTCCTGGCGCGCGCTGTCCTCGGGTATGGGTGAAGCGAGGCGTTTATCGTTGATCCGCAGCCAGTCCTTGTACCGGGCCTGCAGGCTCAAATCCGAAAAAGCGGGCACCGGCGGCGCAGCGTTATGAACGGCCGCGGTGAGGGCTGTCCGGACGGAATCAACCAGGGGCTCTTCCAGCTGGGCCCCTGCATGCGCTTGCAACAGGGGAGCCAGCGCTGCGAATGCGAGCAAGCGGCGGCGCCCCAAGGGCTTGGACGCACCGATCACACCAGAAGCCGCGCCCTCACGTGGGCAGCGATATCAGCCAGCGCGATATTCTGGGATGCAGTGTCGCGCCGGTGCTGGTACTCGACCATGCCTTCTTTGACACCCCTGTCTCCGAGGGTGACCCGGTGCGGCACACCGATAAGCTCCCAGTCCGCAAACATGGCGCCGGGACGTTCGCCCCGGTCGTCCAAAATCACATCCACACCTGCGGCCATCAAATCCGCATACAAGGCCTCCGCCGCTTCCTTGACCAGGGGAAAGCGGTCCGGGCTGATGGGGCACAGCACCACCGTGAAGGGTGCCAGGGCGTCGGGCCAGATGATGCCGCGCTCATCGTGGTTCTGCTCAATCGCCGCTGCCGGCAAGCGGGTGATTCCGATGCCGTAGCAGCCCATTTCCATGTACTGGGGCTTGCCGTTGACATCGAGAAACGTGGCCTCCATGGCGCGGCTGTATTTGGTGCCGAGGTAAAAAATATGGCCGATCTCGATGCCACGCTCAATCGCCAGCACGCCACCGCCATCGGGGGCAGGGTCACCTGCCACGACGTTGCGCACATCCGCCACCGTCTCCGGCTCCGGCAGGTCGCGGCCCCAGTTGACGCCGGTGATGTGCACGTCTTCTTCGTTACCGCCGCAAATCCAATCACCCATCACCGCAACCTCGCGGTCCACCACCAGCTTGACGGGCTTGCGCAGGCCAATAGGCCCCAGATAGCCCGGCTTGCAGCCGAAGTGATCTTCAATCTCGGGCACCGAAGCAAAACGGAAACCGGCCATGCCGGGCAACTTGCCGACTTTGACTTCGTTCATCTCATGGTCACCGCGCAGCAGCAGCAGCCACACCTGCGCGGGCAGAGGCTGGCCGGCCGCGTCCACGCTGTCAGTGGCCAGAACCAGCGACTTGACGGTGGCCGCCAGCGGCAAACCCAGCATCTCGGCGACCGCCGCACAGGTGCTCTTACCCGGAGTGGGCAAACGCGTGCAAGGCTGTTGCGGAGCGGGCCGCGCAGCGCTGGGTGCGGCCGCTTCGGCCTTTTCCATGTTGGCGGCGTAATTGCTTGCCGTGGCGTACACGATGGCGTCTTCGCCGGTTGCGGCAATCACCTGGAACTCTTCGCTCAGGTCGCCGCCAATGGCGCCGCTATCGGCTGCCACCGCACGGTAGCGCAACCCAAAGCGGTCAAAAATCTTGCGGTAGGCCTGCGCCATGATCTGGTAGCTGACTTTGGCGGCGTCCACATCGCGGTCAAAGCTGTAGGCGTCTTTCATGGTGAATTCGCGCCCACGCATCAGGCCGAAGCGGGGACGTCGCTCATCCCGGAATTTGGTCTGGATTTGGTAAAGGTTTTTGGGCAGCTGTTTGTAGCTTTTGACCTCCTGGCGCATGATGTCGGTGACCACCTCTTCACTGGTGGGTTGGACCACGTAATCGCGTTCGTGCCGGTCCTTGATGCGCAGCAACTCGGGGCCCATTTTTTCGAAGCGCCCGGTTTCCTGCCACAGCTCTGCGGGCTGCACCACCGGCATGGTGATTTCGATGGCGCCTGCGCGGTTCATCTCCTCGCGCACGATCGCTTCGACCTTGCGGACCACCCGCAACCCCATGGGCATGTAGCTGTAAATGCCGGCCCCAAGCTTCTTGACCATTCCGGCGCGCATCATCAGCTTGTGGCTGGCGACCTCGGCGTCGGCGGGGGCTTCTTTGAGGGTAGAGATCAGGAACTGGGAGGCTTTCATCGGGCGATTTTTCCAGCAGCGGGCGGGTGACTGGTCAGGAAAATGCGCCCGTGCATAATGGTGCAAGTTTAGAAATTTGGGGTTTGATTATGCTTGACCGGGACGGTTTTCGGCCCAATGTCGGCATCATCCTGCTCAACCAGAGAAACCAGGTTTTTTGGGGCAAACGGATACGGACGCATTCGTGGCAGTTCCCGCAAGGTGGCATCGACCGGGGCGAAACGCCCGAGCAGGCCATGTACCGCGAACTGCACGAAGAAGTGGGGCTGCAGCCCGAACATGTCGACATCGTTGCCCGGACCCGCGACTGGTTGCGTTATGAGGTGCCGGACCGCTACATCCGCCGCGATGCGCGGGGCCATTACAAAGGCCAGAAACAAATCTGGTATCTGCTCGCGCTGGTCGGGCAAGACTGGGATGTGAATCTGCGCGCGACCGAGCACCCGGAATTCGACGCCTGGCGTTGGCACGACTACTGGATTCCCTTAGAGGCGGTAGTTGAATTCAAGCGCGGTGTTTACGAAATGGCCTTGACTGAGCTCTCACGCTACCTTCCGCGACCGAACAACACGGCGCGTGGGTCATTAGTGGGCTGATGAGCTTGCGCGTTCAGCGCGTCAACACCATGTTGTCGCGGTGCAGCATCTCTGGCTCGGCCACATAGCCCAGCAGAGCTTCAATCTCTGAGGAAGGTTTGCGGCACATGAGCCGCGCCTCGGCGCTGGCGTAATTGGCCAGGCCGCGCGCAATCTCAACACCTTGCTTGTCGCGCACCGCGATGACATCGCCACGTGAAAACTCACCGTCGACCTGGAACATACCGATGGGCAAGAGGCTCTTCCCTTCCTCGCACACCTTGGCTGCGGCACCGGCGTCGACCCAGACCGCTCCGCGCATTTGCAGGTGATCCGCAATCCATTGTTTGCGCGCCCGGGTCTTTTGCGTCGGTGCAACGAGCAAAGTGCCAATGCTTTCACCATTTTTCAGCCGGATCAGCGCGTCGGGCTCACGCCCCCAGGCAATCACGGTGGAGGCACCCGAACCCGCCGCCCGCTTGGCCGCAAGGATTTTGGTGATCATGCCGCCACGACCAATGCTGGAGCCCGCACCGCCGGCCATGGCTTCCAGCGACGGATCACCCGCACGGCCCTGCTCAATCAACTGCGCCGCAGGGTCCTTGCGCGGGTCGGCGCTGAACAAGCCGGGTTGATCCGTCAGGATGATCAGGGCGTCTGCCTCAACCAGATTGGCGACCAGCGCGCCCAGCGTGTCGTTATCGCCGAACTTGATTTCATCGTTGACGACCGTATCGTTCTCATTGATGACCGGTACAACGCCCAGCCCGATCAGGGTCAGCAGCGTAGAGCGGGCATTCAAGTAGCGCTCGCGGTCGGCCAGATCGGCGTGGGTCAGAAGCACCTGCGCGCTGCCCAGACCGTTTTCCCGCAGCTTGGTCTCGTACATCTGCGCCAGGCCCATTTGACCGACAGCCGCAGCGGCCTGCAATTCG
The DNA here is from genome assembly GCA_903861575.1 of uncultured beta proteobacterium. GTDB lineage: Bacteria > Pseudomonadota > Gammaproteobacteria > Burkholderiales > Burkholderiaceae_C > Allorhodoferax. Next base: position 9,286 of record CAIOUR010000080.1, read on the forward strand.
TTGATGGCGTGCGGCCGCTGGGTCCAGCCAAGGCGCTTCATGCCCTCTGCGATCGCACCGCTGGAGACCATGATGACTTCACAATCCTGGCGCACCAGATGCGCCATTTGCCGGCACCATTCGCCGATCGCCGCTTCGTCCAGGCCACGGCCTTCATTGGTGACCAGGCTGGAGCCGACTTTGACCACCACGCGCTTGGCTTTGCGCAGGATAGAGGACTTTTTGGCGGAATTCACGACGGCCTCTGTCAGGCGGGGGCAATCGGGTTTGGCAGCTCAGGCTCCTGCGCCACAAAACGGGGATCCACATCCGCCTCAGGCAATTCGGCAACCTGCTGCGCCTTGATGTGCTTGTAAATGGCCTTGATCAGCGGTTCACAGCCCTCGCGGGTGAGCGCCGAAATCTCGAAAACCGGGCCCTTGAATTTGTAGCGCTTGACGAAATCGGCCACCACGGCAGCGCGCACTTCTGCATCCACCATATCCAGCTTATTCAGCACCAGCCAGCGGGGTTTTTTGAACAGCGCCTGGTCGTATTTTTTGAGCTCGTTGACGATTGCTTTGGCCTGTGCCACCGCGTCAACGCCCTCATCAAACGGCGCGATATCGACAATGTGCAAGAGCAAACGGGTCCGCTGCAAGTGCCGCAAAAACAGATGCCCCAAGCCAGCGCCCTCTGCCGCACCCTCAATCAAGCCCGGCAAATCCGCCACCACAAAACTCTGCTCCGGCCCCACCCGGACCACGCCCAAATTAGGGTGCAAGGTCGTGAATGGATAGTCCGCGATGCGAGGACGGGCGTTGGATATCGCGGTGATCAAGGTGGACTTACCCGCGTTTGGCATGCCCAACAAGCCGACATCGGCCAGTACTTTGAGTTCCAGCTTCAAGCTGCGTTTTTCCCCGGGCCATCCTGGTGTCTTTTGACGCGGCGCGCGGTTGATCGCGCTCTTGAATCGCAGGTTGCCAAAACCGCCGTCTCCGCCTTTGGCAATGGTGATGACTTCGCCCGGCTGCAAAAGCTCGAACAAAACCTCGCCGGTTTCGCTGTCCGACAACACGGTACCCACCGGCATCTTCAAGGTGATGTCGGCACCGGCCGCCCCGAACATATCGGAGCCCATACCGTGCTCGCCCCGGCGCGCCTCGTGGCGGCGGGCAAAACGGTAATCCACCAGGGTATTGAGGCTGGGGTCGGCTACCGCAAAAACATGACCGCCGCGCCCACCATCACCGCCGTTGGGGCCGCCGAATTCTTTGTACTTCTCATGCCGAAACGAGACGCAGCCAGCCCCTCCATCGCCAGCAGCGATGTCAATATAGGCCTCGTCAACAAACTTCATGGTGGCGCTTTAAACAAAAAACCCCGCGCTTGCGGCGCAGGGTTTCGGGGTGTCGCTACAGACGATTAAGCCGCGGTGACGTTCACCGTCGGCTTGTTCAATGCACCTTTGACGGTGAAAGCCACATGGCCATCCACCAGCGCAAACAGGGTATGGTCCTTGCCGATTCCGACATTGGTACCGGGATGGAATTGGGTACCGCGCTGGCGCACGATGATGGAGCCGGCGCTGATCAGCTGACCGCCATACATCTTCACACCGAGCATCTTGGGCTTGGAATCGCGCCCGTTTCGCGTAGAGCCGCCGCCTTTTTTCTGTGCCATGGCTTATGTCCTTTGCAATGCTTATGCGGCAATCGCGCCGATTTGCAGTTCAGTGAACTGCTGGCGATGGCCTTGGCGCTTTTGGTAATGCTTACGACGGCGCATCTTGAAAATGCGCACTTTGTCGTGCTTACCGTGTGACAAAACTGTCACCGTCACAGTTGCGCCGGACACCAAGGGCGTTCCAACCTTCAATTCAGCGCCGTTGCCGACAGCCAAAATCTGGTCAAAAACAATCTCTTGGCCTACATCCGCAGCAATCTGTTCTACTTTAATTTTTTCGCCGACAGCAACGCGATACTGCTTGCCGCCGGTTTTTATGACCGCGTACATGTGAACCTCTTCGATAGGATTACTGCGAACGAATTTCCGCAGAGCCGAGCATTATAGCCACCTACCGACCCGCGCCGGGCTCTAGGGACAACGACTGGGGAGCCAAGCCTATAATTCCTCTCCATCTTCGCCCACTTTCGTGACTACTACCCCCCCTAGCCCCCCCGTGGAACTTGACCCCATTGCGGCGGACATGCTTCACGTGGATGCGGTCATTTCTGGGCGTCTGCACTCCGGCGTTCCGCTGGTCGGGCAGATCTCACAATACATATTAGGCGCCGGTGGCAAACGCATCAGGCCCAAACTCTTATTGCTTTGCTGCCGTGCCTTGGGCTGCGAGGACAAACGGCGGCTGGAGCTAGCTGCTGTTGTCGAATTTATCCACACAGCCACACTGTTGCACGACGACGTGGTTGATGAGTCAAGCCTGCGCCGTGGCTTGGCAACGGCCAACGCGGCTTTTGGCAACGCTGCGAGCGTGCTGGTCGGGGACTTTTTGTACTCGCGCGCCTTCCAAATGATGGTGGAGGCCAACAGCATGCGGGTCATGGAAGTACTGGCAGAGGCGACCAATGTGATTGCTGAGGGTGAAGTTCTGCAGCTGATGAATATGCACAACGCCGATTTGACCCAAACACAGTACACGGAAGTCATTCGATCAAAAACCGCTAAGTTATTTGAGGCCAGTGCCCGCGTTGGGGCTATTTTGGCCGGAGCCACGCCAGAACACGAAGCGGCCTGTTCACGCTACGGGCAGGCACTTGGGACGGCCTTTCAAATGATCGACGACGTGCTGGACTACACGGGCGACGCCGAAATGATGGGAAAAAACCTCGGGGATGACCTGCGCGAGGGCAAGGCCACCTTGCCTTTGATAGCGGCGATGGAGCGCAGTACGTCGCAAGACGCGCAGACCGTTCGGCGGGCCATTGAAAACGGAGACGAAAGCCAGCTTGCAGCCATCATTGCGATCGTTCAAAACACCGGGGCAGCGGAGGTAGCCATGGAAGCCGCACATGCTCAGGCCGAGTTGGCGGTCGCCGCAGCGCTGGAGCTGCCGGATGGACCTTACAAACAGTTTTTAGTGGAGCTGGCTCGGCAATCTATCCGGCGCAAGAACTGAAACCGGCGGCGATCCCGCCGCGCACCCCGCAATCAATGCGCGGGCTTAGCGCCATGACCGGCGGGTGCTTCTTCTTTTTTCTCTTTCGGCTCTTCACCCTCTTTGGCCGGGCGCACCACCACAAATTTGCATTTTTGGACCGACTTTGCATTCAGAGTTGCGGGTGTCTCCTCACACACTTTCTCTACCTTGTAGGCAAAGGCCGATGCCAGATGCAACAGGAGGTACCCCGAAAAGCAAATCCTCAATAAGGCGGAGTTCAAGATATTCGAAGAAATTTGCATACTGATTCATCCTCGCAGGTAGCTACACGCCGTTATTGTTCAACAAAGGCGCTATGGGCGCAACATAGCCGCGACGTCAGGGATCCAAACGGTGCAGAACCTGCCCTGCAACGGCCTGGACCTGGGCAGGACTCACGAGATGCGGGGCAATTTCCGCCAAGGGCACCACCACGAAAGCCCGCTGCCACATACGGGGATGCGGAATTTGCAAATCGTCGCAGTCCACTTGGTTGGCGCCATGCAAAAGGATGTCGAGATCCAACGTTCGCGGCGCGTTGCGGTAGGGTCGCTCGCGGCCAGCTTGCTGTTCAATGGCCTGCAAGCCCCTCAGCAGCTCTTCCGGGCTTAGTGCGGTGAACACCTGAACGACCGCATTGACGTAATCCGGCCCATCCGCATCCAACGGGGCACTGCCGTACAAAGACGACACTGTCACCACGTCCGTGCTCGGCAGCTGTGCGAGATCGACGATAGCCTTACGCACCGCCGAGCGCGCATCTCCCAGATTAGCGCCAACGCCCAGAAGAGAGAGTACCGGCTCCGGCATGCTCACTCCGGCTGGGGCGATCCGCCTGGAGAACCCGCGGCATCGCCCTTACCGCCTGTGCGACGACGGCGACGGCGCTTCTTCGGTACGTCACCGTCAGGGCTGTGATCTGGCGCTTCGGCAAGGGGCGAAGGAATGCCCTCAGCGGTATCGGAGGTCGCTCGACGCGCAGAGGTCGATTCGGGCCGCGGCGCGCGCTGCACCCGGGGCGGACGCGGGCGTTTGGCCTGCTCCTGGCGCACCTGCTCCACCAGGTCTTGCTGGATATCGGCGTCGCCAGTGCTGAATTCCTGCCACCAGTCCACCAGCGCCTCGTCCACCTCGCCGATGTCCGCGCGCAAACGCATGAAGTCAAAGCCCGCGCGGAAGCGTGCTTGATCCAGCAAACCGAAGGGTGCGCTGCCGGTGCGCTTCTCAAAGCGCGGTTGCAGCATCCATATCTCGCGCATATCGCCCGCCAACTTGCCGCGTCCGGAGACATCACCAATGCGGTTGTTAAAGACGTCTTCAATCGCGTCCTGCAAAGCGGGATGGCTGTGCTCGCCCGCATGCAGACGGGCGTTCCAACCGTCGCGCACATCGGGCCAGAGCACGCAGGCTAGCAAAAAGCTGGGGGCCACCGGTTTGCCCTCGCCCACGCGGCGGTCCGTGTCGTGCAGCACGGCATTCACCAGCGGCAGCGCCGCGCGCTCGACCACCAAATCGAGCAAGGGATAGATACCGCGCGCCACACCCAGCACCTGCAACTGCGCAATGGACGCCAGCGAATGCCCTGTTTGCAGCAGCTTGAGCATTTCATCAAACAGGCGGCTTTGCGGCACGTCGTCGAGCAACTTGATCGACTTCTGGATGGGCGCGGCGGTTTTGGACTCCAGCCTAAAACCCAGATGACTGAGCTTGGCAGCAAAGCGCACCGCGCGGATGATGCGCACCGGGTCTTCGCGGTAACGGGTCACCGGGTCGCCAATCATGCGCAAGGTTTTGCTTTTGGCGTCTTTGAGACCGTTGTGGTAATCGACCACCACCTGCGTGGCCGGGTCGTAATACATGGCGTTGATCGTGAAGTCGCGGCGCACCGCGTCTTCCTCCTGCGGGCCCCAGACGTTGTCGCGCAGGACACGGCCGGTTGAATCCACGGCGTGCTGCATGCCGGCGAGTTCGCTGCGGCTGGTCTTCTCGTTGCCCGCGACCTGTTCGGCAGCGGCATTGTCCAAATAGGCGCGGAAGGTGGAAACCTCGATCACCTCATGCTCACGGCCGCGGCCGTACACCACGTGCACGATGCGAAAGCGCCGTCCGATGATGAAAGCGCGGCGGAATAACTGCTTGACCTGCTCGGGTGTGGCGTTGGTCGCCACATCAAAGTCTTTGGGCCGCAGACCCAGGAGCATGTCGCGCACCGCTCCGCCGACGATGTAGGCCTCAAATCCTGCGTTCTGCAAGGTGCGCACCACATTGGCGGCGCGTTCGTCCACCATGGACAGGTCGATACCGTGGGCGCTGGCGGGCACATCCACACGTTTACCGAACCTCGACTGGGAACCCGAACCCGCTTTGCCCAGCAGCTTTTCAATGAATTTTTTGATCATGTTGTGTGGTGATGCGCCCGGCAGATGGGTCTGTCGGGCTGTGGAGCGGGCTCAGTGGCTCAAGCCAAACAGGTCCAGTATGCGCCACCCGCGATTCTGCGCGATTGCCCGCAAGGTGTCGTCAGGGTTCGTTGCCACCGGATTGTTGACCCGCTCGAGCAGCGGCAGGTCGTTGATGGAATCGGAATAAAAGATGCTGTCCACGTCAGCCCAGGCAAGACCCTGTTGTGCCAGCCAGGACTCGATCCGCTGCACCTTGCCCTCGCGAAAACTCGGTACGCCGTGCACCAGACCTTTGAACCAACCGGTTGCCGCATCGCGCTGCAACTCCACCGCCATCACCAGATCGGGACCGAACAGGCGCGCCACCGGGCTGGCGACAAATTCATTGGTCGCCGTGATCACGATGGTGGTTGCGCCCTGCTTTTTGTGGTCTTGCACGAGCTCCACCGCCTGGGGCCGGATTGCGGGGGCGATGATGTCCTGCAGATACTGGGCATGCGCTGCCTCGGCAGCCGACTGACCCTGGGCGAGAAACGCGGCGGTGGCAAAAGCCACGTAGGCATCGATATCCAGTGTTCCCGCACGGTAATCGCGGAAGAACTCTTCGTTTTGCATGTCAAATGCCGTCTGGTCAACCCAGCCCAATGCGGCCGTGAAGCGCCCCCATGAATAGTCCGAATCCAGCGGCAAAAGGGTATGGTCCAGATCGAACATGGCGATCTTTTTGCGGGTCATAGGCGTTCCAACATGGTTTTGATGAATGGGATGGTGACGGCGCGCTGCGTTTGCAAAGCGAAATGGTCTAACGCAGCAAGCAGGGGCATCAGACTACCCAGGTCGCGGCTGAAGCGGTGCAAGACAAAGTCCAGGACTTCATCGCCAAGCACCAGGCCGCGCAGCCGCGCGCTGTCTTGCAGCACAGTACGCACCTGCGCGTCATCCAGCGCTTGAAGCTGGAAAATCTGTCCACCACCAAGACGGGTACGCAAATCCTCACGCAAAGCCAGTGCGCGCGGCACCGTACTTGCGGTTGCAAAGACTGCGCGCTGGTAGGTTTGCGCGTTCACAAACCAGTTGAAAGCGATATGCTGCCATGGGGCATCCAGGGCGTGCACGTCTTCCAAAATAACTGCAGACCAAGCCGGATTGAAGTCCGCTGGCGCTGCGCAATCGGGACGCAAGATGCCCACTGAATCGCCCTTTTCCCTCAGAGCGTGCGCCAAAGCGCTGACCAAGTGCGACTTCCCACTGCCGGGTACGCCCGCAATGAAACATGTGTCTGCCGGGCGCGCAGATCCAGGACCACCCGCTACAAGCCACCCGCGAAGATGCGCGAGGACTTCGGCATTAGGGCCGGGGAAAAAATTGTCTAGCGTGGGGGTCAGCGGCGTGCCGATATCCAGGGTGATTTGCTGCATCAGACAACGATCCACAGGCACAACGTACCCATCATGGCGCACCCGCATTGTCGACTGAGCTGCCGTGTAGCCTAGGGAGCAGACGGCGCACTGCGACCAACAGCAACGCACTCAGGGGCAGCGCAAGCAACACGCCAACGAAACCAAATAATTGGCCGAACGCCATCAACGCAAAGATAACCGCCAGAGGGTGCAATCCGATGCGCTCACCCACCAGGCGCGGTACCAAGACAAAGCTTTCCAGTAGCTGCCCAACGCCGTATACCGCAGCCACAACCAGCAGCGCATATTCAAAACCAGCACCCGAGGCGAATTGCAAAATACTGGCCAAGCTTGCCAGCAGCAACCCGATGGCGAAGCCAACGTAAGGGACAAACACAGCCAGTCCGGTGAAAACGCCAATAGGAATGGCCAAGTCCAGCCCAAACAAAGCCAAAGCCGCCGCGTAATAAACCGCAAGCGCGCCCATCACCATGAGTTGGCCTCGCAAATACTGCCCCATCACTCCGTTGGCCTCGGCAAAAAACCCGTCCATGACCGTCCGTAGTCGCGGTGGCGTCAAGCCGCGCAATGCGACCAACAACGAATCCCACTCCACAAGCAGGTAAAACAAGACAACCGGCACCAACAACAAATTACCCACAACGGCCAATGCCACGCTCCCGCCAATCTTCAGAGAATCCAGAAGCAAGGCCAAGGAGGATTCAAAATTGGCGTTCAAGTACGTACTCACAAAGGCCTTGATGCCCGCTTGGTCGACCGCGAAATGGATACCCAGCTTCAGCAGGTGCGGTTGAAGAAAGGCATTCAAGGCGTCTAGAAGGCCCGGAAGTTGGTCCCGCATGAGCGGCATTTCTACCGCCAAAATCGGGACAATCATCAGCGCCAGGCCGGTTGTTAGCACGATAAAAAGCGCTTCCACCACCAGCACTGCAAACCAGCGGCCCACCAAACCGCCGCCAGCGCGGCAAACCAGGTTAACCGAGGGATTGAGTACATAAGCGAGCACAGCAGCCGTAGCAAACGGTGCCAAAACGGGCGCGAGCAGCCACAGCAAAATGCCCAAGCCCAACACGGCTGCCGCCCACAGAGCAGCGGATTTGACGCCTGCCGCCATCAACCGATTTCCTGGCGAAGAAGCTGAATTTTTGCAGCAATGCGATCCATATCCGCCATATCTTCGGTATGCACGAGATAGCACTCCAAGTCCGACACCGCAAGGTCCTGGTGGCCCAGGGCCGCATGTGCCAAGCCGCGATCTCGGTATTCAGACCAAGCCTCGGGCATGAGCACCACGAGCCTCTCCTGCACTGCCAACATGCGTACCCAGTCGCTTTGCTGCTGATAAATTTCTTTGAGATTGCGCAACATCCGCCCCAAAATATCACGCTCAGGTGCCGCCTGTAGATAGAGTGAAAGCGGAGTGTCCTGGGGATCGGTCAAGCCCGTCTGGCGGCGGTAAGGCAGGAGCATCTCCTCTAGGTGTTCACGACCCAGCGACTCCCCGGTTAGCGGATCGATAACCGCCAATCCCAATGGCAATTTCACTTTGATCAAAAAATGACCGGGGAAACAGACGCCATGCGCCGGCAATCCCAAAGAGCGGGCCAACTCCAACCAAATCAGGGCCAGCGAAATTGGAATTCCGACCCGGCGCTCCAAGACCTCGTGGATAAAGCTGTTGGCGGGGTCGTAGTAGTCATTGACGTTGCCGCGAAATCCCAAATCTTGGTAGAAGAAACGGTTCAGTGCGCGCAAGCGCGCGAGGGTCGCATCGTCACGTCCCACGCGGCGACGCAAACGCTCCACCAAGTGGTCCACCGTTGACAAGGCTGCTTGCACATCGAGTTGAGGGTACTCATCCTGAGAAACGCAAATAGCAGCTTCCAGCAAGGGCAAATCGTCGTCCGAATCGACAAGCGACTGGAAATAATCCAAGGGGCTCGGTATGTCAAAAGACAAGTGCATAGCGATTTATAGCCGCAATTTGTTCCACGGTGGCGGGCAGCCCCGCCTATTTTTCAGCGCCTTCGCGGCGCAAAAATTCGGGTAGGTTCAACCCAAGCAGACGCACAGCCAGCAGATACAAAAATGCACCGCCCACCACCACGCCAGACAAAATACCCACACGCACCAAAGCCGCCATGCGAAGCCAGTCAAAAGCCCAGCAGGCCCACCACAAATAGGCCGCCAGCACACTACAACCAGCCGTTACCCGGGCAACAAAGATGCCCCACCCGGCGCGCGCCCTGTAACTCCCCTGGCTGCGCAAACCTGCCAAGAGCCATACCGCGTTGACCAAAGCGCCTATGCCAATCGACAGCGACAGCGCCGCATGGGCCATAAGCGGCACCAGAAACCAATTGAGCAACTGCGTGAGAACCAACACCGCGACTGCAATGCGCACCGGCGTAGTGGTATCTTGCTTGGCATAGTAGCCAGGGGCTAAGACCTTGATGGCCACTAAACCCAGCAGCCCAATACCCCAGCCGGTTAAGGCCAACGCGGTTTGGTGCACGTCAAAATCGGTAAACGCCCGGTAATGGAAAAGCACTGCTACGAGCGGCTCGCCGAATACCAGCAAGGCCACCGCGCACGGTAGCGCGAGCAAAACCACAATACGCAGACCCCAATCGAGCAGATCGGAATATTCCTGGTCATCGCCGCCGGCCCGCGCTGCGCTAAGCTGAGGCATCAACACCACCCCCAAAGCCACGCCCAGCATCGCCGTGGGAAATTCCATTAACCGATCCGCATAGCTAAGCCAACTCACGCTGCCTGGACGCAGGTGCGACGCGATCTGGGTATTTACGAGTAACGATATCTGCGCCACGCTGACGCCCAATAGGGCGGGCGCCATCAGGCGCAAAATATTTTGCGTACCCGCATCTCCCCAGCTGCGACGCAGCCCGGCCCACGTCCATGCCAATCGCGGGACCACGCCAATGGCGCGCAAGGCCGGTAGTTGCACCGCCAACTGCAAGACGCCGCCGGCCATCACACCCAGCGCCATCGCAAAAATCGGCTCAATTCCGTGCGCTTTTAATTGGGGGGCAAGGCCCCAGGCAGCGGCAATGGTGCAAAGATTAAGTAACACCGGCGTAGCCGCAGGAACCGCAAATCGCCGGTACGTGTTGAGCACCCCGGAGGCCAATGCCACCAGGGACATGCAGCCGATGTAAGGGAACATGAAACGGGTCATAAACACCGCAGCGTCATAGCCGCGCGGATCCTGCTGCAAGCCGCTGGCCATAGCCCACACCATCAACGGCGCGGTTATCACTCCCAGCGCACAGACAAGTAACAGAACCCAGACCATCACGCTGGCGACTTTATCCACAAGCGCTTGAGTAGCCCCATGCCCGTCGCGCGCATGGGTTGCCGCTAAAACCGGGATGAAAGCTTGGCTGAATGCGCCTTCGGCGAACATGCGCCGGAACAAGTTGGGGATGCGAAATGCTACGTTGAAGGCATCCGTCATGGCGCTGGCACCAAAAGTTGCTGCCAGCAAGGACTCCCGGACCAGTCCGGTCACGCGCGATAGCAAGGTCCACATTGAGACGGTCGAGGCGGAGCGGATAAGGTTCACGCCCCGAGTTTAGCGAGCGCCTTAGGCTGGCCTGCAGAGTCGAAAGGTATACTCGCGGGCTTTGCTGGCAACATCCACAGACACAAGGACATCTATTTATGGCATCTGGAAAACCCAAGAAAAAGAACCCGCGCCTGGCGTCGGGCCGCAAACGCGTCCGCCAGGACGAGAAAATCAACGCAGCCAACACCTCGCTGCGCTCCCAATACCGCACCGTAGTCAAGAATGTCGAAAAAGCCGTGCTGGCGGGGGACAAAGCCAAAGCTGCGGAACTATTCGGCAAGATGCAAGCCGTGGTCGATTCTGTGGCTGACAAAGGCATCTTCCA
>CAIOUR010000081.1 GCA_903861575.1 uncultured beta proteobacterium
CGCAACAAGTCCTGGGCCAGGCTGAACACGCCGAACAGCTGGCCATCCAGATCATTGCGGTCGGTGATCACCACCAGCGTTGGGTTCTGCATCAGCGGTTCTTGCATCACCCGGGCCGCAAAGCACGTCATGGTGATGCTCTTGCCGCTGCCCTGGGTGTGCCAGACCACGCCGCCTTTGCCTCTGCGTGTTGCTTCGTCCGTGCTGGCGGCGGTGACGACTTGCTCGACCGCTGCACGCACCGCATGAAACTGGTGGTAGCCCGCCACTTTTTTGACCAGCGTGCCATCGTCTTCAAACAGCACGAAGTAACGCAGGTAATCCAGCAAATAAGACGGATCCAGCACGCCACGCACCAAAGTCTCCAGCTCCTGGAACTTGCCCAGCGGGTCCAGCGCCACACCGTCAATCGTGCGCCACTGCATGAAGCGCTCGGCATTGGCCGACAAAGAGCCCATGCGCGCTTCGGTACCGTCTGAGATCACCAACAACTCGTTGAAGGTAAACACATCGGCGATTTGCTCTTTGTAGGTCTGAATCTGGTCGTACGCTTTCCAGATGTCGGCATTCAGGTCAGCCGGATTCTTCAGTTCAATGAGAACGAGCGGCAATCCGTTGATGAACAAAATGATGTCCGGCCTGCGCGTGTGGCGCGGCCCCTTGATGGTGAACTGCTGCACCGCCAGCCATTCGTTGCGGAGTGCGTCGTGCCAGTCGATCAGGCGCACAAAGTCGCCCCGCGTCTCGCCATCCTTTTGGTACTGCACCGGCAAGCCAGTGACTAGGACACGGTGAAAAGCTCGGTTGGCCGACAGCAGGGCAGGCTGTCCTGAATCCAGCACCTGTCTGAATGCGTCATCGCGGGCGGCGGCGGGAACAGTCGGGTTGAGCCGGTCAATGGCAGCGCGCAAACAGACAGCCAACACCACCTCGCGGGTGCTGGCGCGCTCCAGGCGCGGGTCCAGGTGGTCTAGGTCGCGCGCATTGAGCGGCGTGTAGCCAACCGAGGCCAACCAACCAAGGGATTCTTGTTCAAGTTGGTCTTCGGTCATGGCTCTGCGTGCTGGTCCAGCAAAATTTGGTTCAGCGCCAGATTGACGTAATAGTTGCCTCTACCGATTTTTTGCTTTACCAAAAAACCTGTCTCTGCCAGCGCGTCCAAGTAGCGCGTGGCCGTCATCCGCGAAACCTGCAAATCACGCTGCAAAAACTCGATCTTGGTGTACGGGTGGCTGAACAAGTTGTTGATCAAGTCCTGGCTGTAAAACTTGTGCTGTTCGCGAATGCGGTGCTTGTAATCCATCAACGCGGCCTTTATGGCCTGCACCGTCCGCAAAGTTCGACCAGCGGTGACCTCCACCGCTTCCAGCATGTAAAGCACCCAGTCTTCCCAAATGTCCTCCACCCGAACGCGCTGCAACAGGTCGTAATAAGCGCGCTTGTTGCGCACGATGTGCTGGCTCAGGTACAGCACGGGAATGTCCAGCAAGCCCTCTTTCACCAGAAAAAGCACATTCACAATGCGGCCCGTGCGGCCATTTCCGTCATAAAACGGGTGAATCGACTCAAACTGGTGATGAATCAGCGCCATCTTGATCAATGGGTCTGCATCGAACAACCCTGCATCATTGATGAACCGCTCCAAATCGGACATAAGCGCAACGATCTCAGCAGGATCTTGCGGCGGCGTGTAAACGGTTCTGCCTGAACCGTCTTTCAGCGCCGTACCGGGCAACTTTCTAAAGCCTGCGTTGTTGCGCTCCAACTCGCCTTGAATCTGAACAATGTGGTTTGACGTCAGAAGCCCCGTATTGCGGACCAGATCAAAACCTACTCGCAGGGCCTGGCGATAGCGCAGCACCTCTTTGGCTGCAGGGTTGGCAAATGCCTCGGGCAACACATCGTCTTTAAACAACTCATCATGCGTGGTGACGATGTTCTCAATCTCGGAACTGTCTTTGGCCTCTTGGAGCCCCAGCGTGTTTATCAAGATGCCCTGGTTGGGCATGGACGCAGCAATGCCTTTTAGCTCGGCCAGCTTTCGGCTACTGCTGGCCAACAGCTTCAAAATGGCGGGCGTTTCAAACCGCCGGGCATCGAGTGTTTCAAGTGCGGTTAGTTGATTCATTTGTACTCATCATAGCTACCCAATGCCCAAAATATTGATTTTTTGGGCATTCAAGCAACATCATGTAAAGAAACCTTTGATTTGTGAGCATATTCCTGCCCCGGTACAACTACATCCCGTTCACACCAAGGCCTGAATTACCGGTCTAAACACCGCATTCATCTTGACGATGCGCTGCACAAACCATTCGAGGTAGGCGCCCCATTGGGCTTCGTCTTCAATCGGGCTGTCTTGACGCCAAGTGGCAATGCGGCAAGCGTGGGCGTCGGGCAGTTCTTGCCAGTCCAGTTCAAAGCCCAAGGCCTGCTCGATGCTGGGGCGTTGCGCCAAGAGGGCTTGGTACATCTTTTTGGATTCAACATGGTGGATATACACCTCCACACCTAGGCGGTCATCGCGGTGGCTGGCGGTGGGGTTCAGGCCAAAGCCTGCGCGGCCAATGGAAATGTTCAACCAATGCTGAGGCTGTGGC
>CAIOUR010000082.1 GCA_903861575.1 uncultured beta proteobacterium
AAACTCGAATCCATTCGCGGCGCTCTGGACAGTTTGCGTCTGCCTGGAACGGGTAGCGGCGTCGAAATTTATGACCGGCTGGGCCATGTGTCGCGTTTTTCACGCGGACGCGGTTACAACGAAGCTTAGGCCAGACCGTCCACAGGGTCTGATGGCCCTCCGACATCGATTCCATCATCACCGCCTATGAGATCGCTGGCTGGCTGTGCGGGATCGGCGGCCGCTGGACTGCTGACACCCTTCTCGTCGCCCGGACGCATGCCTTTGAGCCAATACACCCACGACAAGATCACAGAAACCGCCGCATACAGCTCGGGCGGAATTTCATCGTCCACATTCAGCCGGCTCAAAAGGGCAAGCAGTTGCGGGTCCTGGGTGATGTAAACCCCGTTGGCTTGCGCCTGGGCAATCATGGCCAGGGCGATTTCCTCGTCACCCTTTGCCGTGACGACCGGCGTGAGGTGCTGCCCGTACTCCAGGGCAATAGCTTGGCGGCGGAAACTCATGCCCGTATGTCCAAAACGGCACCAGCCAAGGCGGAGACCGGCGGCTCCTGGCTCGCGCCAGCCTGAGCGCCCGGACGCTCACCGTGTATGACCTGGAAAGAGCGCATGGCAATGCCTGCAGACTGCAGCTGTTCGCCCAGAGTTGCAGCCCCGGACTGCGCCATGTCCACGACAGCGGCACTGCGCGCCCACATCATCAGGTCCACCCGGTCCTTGTCCAGCAACTCGGTCTTGAGCCACAACTCTCCGTAGTCAGCGCTGGTGGAGTGGACGTTGACAATAAAGGGCGTGGATCTTCCGTCGCTGGTGCGGCGGCGCTCAAATTGGATTTCGACGGGCGAGGCATCTTTGAAGGGAATGACCATATTGAAGACCAGCTCCTGCTGGGTTTGCGCCTGGACCGCGCGAACCTGTGCGGACTCCAAATCGTCAACGCCGCGCTGCAGTTGCTGCGCATCACCTAGGTCCTCGTTGCTGAGTTCGTCCACTGCGCCCATGGATGCCAAGGCGCTCAAAAGCAATTGTTTGGTGTCGTTGGTCGGCATGTCACGGTCCACGCCGCTGAGCAAGCTGCGCTCCGAGCCCAGCGCCGCCTGTACCGCATTGCGCACATCCCGCGCAGACAACTGCGCCATGCTCAGCCGCTGGCGTGACCATTGCGCCTGCAAATCGGGACGGCCCACTTGGCGCAACACAGCGTCCAAGGTACCGCTGTTGAACAAGTTCACCAGCTCGGGGAGCCCATTAGCCCGAAACAGCAAGCTCCCCAGGCGCGAAAAAAAATCCTGTGGCCCCAAGGTCACCCGCTGCGGCGCCTCCTCGGCCACAGTGGCCAATACACCGGAAAGGGACACCGGCGCCAGTGCCAAGGGTGGGGCGCCGGGCGCCGGCTTGGCCGCTGGTGCGAGCAAGTTGTGCAAAGTCGCGGTGCCGTCTTCGTTGATTTCAACCCGCAAGTTGACCAATAACGGGCTGTCTTGCGTACCCGGCTGCAGGGTCGGCAAAACCCGCCCTTCCACGACAAAGCCCAAAGATCCATCGCGAGCTTGGACGCTGGCCTGCAAAACCTGTCCATCTTTCAAACCCATGGCTTGCACGGTGGGGGCATCTACGCGGGCGACAGACGGTGCTGAAAGCGGCGCGGCGCGTTCCGGGAGAGCGGGCAAGGGAACGATGGGCGGCGCATACGCGCTGCTGCCCGCTTCAAGATCCTCAGACTGGTCTAAGGGCATACCGGGAGAAGGTGCCGGGCGTGGCGCTACCAGCTGGCGTGCCGGCAGTTGCCCCACCGTCTGCTGCTGAACCAAAGCACCCGCGTTGGCGGGCTGCGCCTGCATGCTTTGCGCCATGACGGCGGTAGCGACGGGTGCACTGACATTGCCTGCCGCCATGGGCGCTGGGCCTGCGTAGGCTGAGCGCTCCGTGGGGTCCGGGGGCGCTGGGGGGGCGCCAGGTACTGCGGGGGTTTGCGACTGCAGCGATGCCGCAGGTGGCGGATACAAATTACCCGCCGGCACGCTGGATGGCGCCGGCTGCGGGCTGGCCGATCTGGCCCCGCCCGCTGCGGCAGTAGCAACTGAACCACCACTGGAGCCAGAAGTCCCGCTCGCCTGCGTGCCGGCGGATTTACCCTGCCCCGGCGTGGGCAAGCGGTTGAGGGTCAGCGTTCCATCCGGGTTGATTTGGGCGCGCAAATTCAGGCGCTGCCCGATAGTCCAATCCATTCCCGGCGGCAACTCCAGCAGGCGGCCCCTCAACAGCAGTGAGAGCTGATCGCCCTGGGCCTGCACCGTGCCCTGTACCACTTGG
The DNA here is from genome assembly GCA_903861575.1 of uncultured beta proteobacterium. Lineage (GTDB taxonomy): Bacteria > Pseudomonadota > Gammaproteobacteria > Burkholderiales > Burkholderiaceae_C > Allorhodoferax. Next base: position 2,316 of record CAIOUR010000082.1, read on the forward strand.
CCGTCCAACAGGCTCAGTAAGCGCGCGGTACTGGCTTCCACCAAAGGCAGCGACATCTGCCCCTGTGGAAAAACCACAGGGGATGGGCGCAACTGCTGCGCACTGTTTTCGGTGATGGAAATCACGACTGAACCAGGCAGCCCCGGTTCAGGGGTAACGCACCCAGCGTTTGCGCTCTTCAGCGCTGCTGACGGCAGCCTGCCCGCGATGAGCACCACCCGCGTCGCCATCCGCCTCAATGGGCAGTGGCCCCACGACCGTCAGCAGTAATTTTTGGTGATCAGGGACGGTCAGCACCGCGCCCTTCCTCATCCTCGGCGGCGTCGTGACGGGAGTCACGAATGCCTGCGGGTTCTGGCTGATGAATGCGCGGCGCAACAGGTCCATCTTCAGCGGGCTGTCGGGCATGGTGACCTGGATCACGTGGTCCAAGGTCTCCCCATTGCGCGGGGTGTACGTTACCGGCATTTTGGCGGGGACTTCGGCTATCGCGGCATCGCCAGCGGCGGCAGGCTCGGACTGCATCAAAGCGATAGCCAGGACGCTGCCGCTGGCCAGGCCCATCACCAGGACGCGACACAGGGACACGAATCTGCGGGAGTGGTGGGTGATCAGGGCCATGGGGCTTCTCCAGGTGGGGGATTAAATTGGACGCAGCGTACGAGGCCGTTCAGGGCAGGCTGTTGGAGGGCCACGCCCGCCATTGGGTCTGCACCGCTTTTTGGGGACCAGCCAGCCACTGCAGGCGGGCACTGCCCTCGCTCACGCTACTGACTTTAGCCAGTACGGTTTGCGCGATCACGCCGGCGTCCAGGCTCCGCTGGGGAACTTGCTGGCTATTGACCAACACCCATTCATCGCCAACTTGGATGCCCGAGGCGGTGCCGGCATCAATATGGATCTGCGCGCCATCGACCAGCGTCACTTGCGGGTTAAAGGCCCGGCAGGCCAAAACGCCCCCGACGGAATCCGCCAGATAGGCAATTTGGGGGCCCAGCGCGATGCGTGTGGCCTCGCTGAGCTGGACGGGACCGAAGCCAACCTGCTCGGATAACAAGTCGAGATGCAAGGTACGCTGAAAGGCCGGCCGGATGACGTCGCGCTCTTGGAGTGAAAGCTCCAAACGCACAGACAACCGGGGGGCGTTATCCCAATATAACTGGGGCGAGCTGCTTCCATTGAACCAACCCGGGACCCGCACCGCCACCGCATTGGGATCGGCTGCAGGTTTAGAGGGTGCCTGCGCCACCACGGATGGCACCTGAATCAATCGGACCGTAGCGCCCCAAGTAGGGGGCGGATTGGTCTCGCCAAGCAAGGCACGGGCATACGCCCCCTGCGGCTCCGGCAGTTTGTCGCGCAACTTCCATTGCCCACTGGCGCTGGCGCTGGCGCGCAAACGCTCGCCCACCAAGGCGCGAAGTGATTCCAGCATCCACCGCTCGTCTGCGGGCAAGTTGGCAGGCAATTCCCATTGCAGCGTCACCAGGTGTTTGAAGCGGTCGCTCGGCGGCGGGCAGGCGGGCGCGGCCTTGTCAGCGGTATCTCCGACCTTGTCCCACTGAACCGACGCGTTAGGCTGACCCTTGGCGTCGCGCTCGTACGAAACAATGCGCACGCCCCGCACTTGCATGCCGTTGCGAAAAGAATTCATTTCCCGCAACACACCGTCGCCATCAATCCAACTGGTGGATACCACCTGGGTTGGCGCCTCCAGCGCGGCCTGCAGCAGGCTCTGGCGTACCGCAGCCAGGCGCTCTTCGGGACTCAATGCCTCAGCCGCCAACAAGCGCTGGCCCGTTAGCAACACCCCCAACACTGCCAGCCCCAGCGCAAATCGACCCACGCCCGGGTAGGGGCGGTTGGGCATGGGCAAGGCAAACAGGCGCATAAACCGTGCTTACCGCGCTTTGGCAATCATTTGGGACAGGTACAAGGAACGCAGGTCCTGGACCACCGGGCGGTCCAAAGTCAAGGTCACTTCATAGGTATCGTCGCCCGCCGGGGTGATGCTGACCAGCGTGGCACCAAAAATCACGCCCTCCACGCGGCTGCGAAAGGTGTCGTTTTGCACCACCATGTCTGCCACGGTGGCATTGGCCTCAACCTTGAGACCATAAACCTGTTCGGTCAAGGCGCGGTAGGCATCCAACTTGGCCGCGCGAATAGCCAACAAGCGCTGTTGCGCCGGATTTCGGTGATTTTGCACGCTGATGACCGCATAACCCGTCGCAGTCAAGGTTTCCCGACGCTCCACCAGCGGAGCGATGACGGTGCCCGCCTCCATGGTTGTCGGCACCGCAACCTTGGTGGCCGGAACCGGTGGCACTGCTGTGGAGCCACTTTCTGCGCCCGGCACAAGGCCCGCCGGCGCCCCTGGGGACATTGGCGCAACCGCGGAAGGCGAGGCCTTTTGGGTCGCGGATGGCGCCGCGCTCAGGTGCAGGGGAATACCCTCGCAGGCAGTCAAAACAGGCACAACCAAAACAAACAGAAGTTGGACGGAGCGATTCATGGTGAATTCCTTAGATAGGGCTACTCTTGAACATCGGCATCCAGGCCAACTTCTTGAGCCTGTGGATCCAGTGCGGAAGGACCGGGTGGCAATCCAGCGGCCGCAAGGTACCAGCGTGCGGCCACAGCATAGTCCTGCGCCACACCCTGGCCGTTGGCGTACATGTGGCCCAGACAAAACTGGGCTCCGGAGTCACCTGTGTCAGCTGCGCGGCTGTACCACGCAAGGGTCAACGCGGGGTCGTGGGGCAGGCCCTCGGCAAGCCAATACGCACGCGCCAACATGTACATCGCCAGCGGATCGCCCTGCAACGCGGCGCGCTCATAGGTCTGTGCGGCGCGACCAAGCGCCGCCGAATCCGCCGCGTCAGGTGCCAACGCAGCCAGGCGCAAGCCGTTAGCCAGGTTCACCATGGCTTGTACGTGGCCTTGCTGTGCCGCCTGCTCGAAATAACCTAGCGCCAGCGCGGACGCCTCGCCGCTGTCCAGCGACTCTAAGACCCCAAGAGCAAACTGGGCCTCAGCCAGACCCGAAGACGCAGCCACATGCCACTGTGCACGGGCGCGGCCCAGAGCTGTCGCGTCCTGGTCGCGGGCACGCCAACCCATCACGCCCAGGTTGTACTGCGCGGCCAACTGATTTTGCGCGGCGGCTTTGGCATACCAGTGCGCGGCCAAGGCATGGTCGACCGGCGTGCCCTGGCCCAGGTCATACATGAGCGCCAAGTTGAACTGCGCTGATGCGTCGCCGGTATCCGCCAGGCTGCGGTAGTTATCCAGAATGCGGCGGAAGTCGGGCTGGAAATCGCGGCTGTCGGCGTGCATCAAGGTGTACTGCTGCAGTGCACCCGGGTGCCCCTGGTCGGCAGCCGCGCGCAACAAGGCGCTGGCCTCTAATGCCGCAAAGGAGGCTTGCTTGGATGATGCAGCATCGCGGATTCCCGGATTTTCCTGGGCCAGCAGCATGCCCAGCGCGTACTGGGCGCTGGGGTCACCGGCCTCGGCGGCGGCCTGGTAGTGGGTGGCGGCTTCCCAAACGTTGACGGGCGTACCTTGACCCAGCGCGTACAAAACACCCATGTTGTGGTGCGCCTGTGCGCAACCGAGTTCGGCTGCTGCACGCAAGCTACTGAGCGCGCGCGGAATGTCACGCGCAAAGGCGTGTCCGTCCTCGCGGCCGGCGCCGGGCACGGCGTCGGCAGCACCATCAGTAGCTGATGCGTAAATGACCCCCAAATTGAACCAAGCGTCCGCGTGATTTTTTAGCGCTGCTGGCTCGAAGCACAGCGCTGCCTGGGCGGCGTCGGCCTCCACACCCCAACCCTGGGCGTACATCACGCCCACGGTATACAGAGCCTCCGCGTTACCCGCATCCGCTGACTGGCGTAGCAATTCAAAGGCTTGGGCATAACGCTGCGGCGCGTCGGGGGACTGCAGCAATAGCAGACCCCAATTGCAACGCGCCAGCGCGTCGCCTTGCTCGGCAGAACGGCGGTACCACTGCGCTGCGAGCACCGGGTCGGCGCTGACGCCCGCGCCCATGGCGTAGACCGCGCCCAGGTTGCACTGCGCACCAGCATGACCCAAATCGGCAGCGGTCTGGTAGTGCTGGCGCGCAGCCGCCAGATCCACCGCACCGGCGTCCCCGCTTTGGGCGAGACAACCCAGCACAAAGTGGGCCTCGGCCAGACCCAAGGCTGCACTGCGCTGGTAGCCGGCCACGGCCTCTGCCATATCCAGCGGCAAGTGATCGCCTCGCGCGCTGAGTACCGCCAAATTAAAGATAGCCTGCGGATGATCCTGGGCAGCCGCGGCTCGGTAACAGTCGACTGCTTTCCCCATATCCGCCTGGCAGCCCTGACCCGTGGCATACATGACGCCCAAATTGAACTGGGCGCAAGCCAATCCGCTTTGCGAGGCCTGCGTGTACAGCGTGTGCGCCTCGGCAAAATCGGGCTCGGCGCCCTGACCCAGGGCGTTCATCAAGGCCAGATTGAACTGAGCCGCCGCATCGCCCTGACCGGCCGCCAGCGCGTACCACTTGCGTGCCTGCACCAGGTCTTGGGGCACAGCCGGTTGATGGCCTTGTGAGAGCAGCAGTCCCAGTTTGACTTGCGCATAGGCATGGCCTTGGGCGGCAGCGGATTCGTACCACTTGAGGGCTTGCACCAGGTCCTGGGGCAGGCCCTCACCATGGGCGTAAATCAGACCCAAATGGAATTGCGCGGTGGCATCGCCCTGGGCTGCCGCTTTGGCAAACCAATGCGCGGCGCGGGCGCTATCCTGCGGTGCACCCTGGCCATTGGCGTACATAAATGCCAGGTTGGTTTGCACATCCGACAGCCCTTGTTCGGCGGCACGCTCGTACCATTCCAGGGCGATGGCATCGTCGCGGTCCACACCCTGGCCGTTGGCGTACATAAAGCCCAGGTTGTACTCAGCCGGCGCATAGCCCTGGTCTGCAGCCAGGCGGTACCACTTGAGGGCCTCGCGGTAATCCTGGTTCACGCCCTGGCCGTTGGCGTACATGAAGCCCAGGTTGTTTTGGGCCGCCGCATAGTCCAGCGAGGCCAGAGGCCGCGAAATGCGCAGCGCGTTGGCGAAGTCACCCCTGCGGTAGGCGGCGTTGGCGTCGTCGAGCAGGGTTTTCACGGCAGGCGCGGGCTTCGAATCACTCTTGCGGCGTCAGGATCGGGCCCAGCGCCTGGTGCTGCGGGCGATGCCACTGGTGCGCCGCCGCCTGCAGGCGTTGCGGGTGCGGCACATGCAATTCGTGGGAGACGATGTGCGCCGTCAAAGGCTGGGGCTCCTGGTAACCCGGGCGCGGCAGATGCGCCTGCGCCTGCATGTGCTGCGCGGGTGCGAGGGGATGCAATAGGCTCATTCCGGAATCCTTGGGAGTGGGCATACCCCGCGCCGACCGGCGTGTGCTATCGGATGGCGCAAGGCGGCAAGACGAGGCTGTTCAGCTGTCACTATGCAAAATTCGCGCCCGGCAAGATGTCGCCGCTATCCAAGGCTGCCAGCAGCGAGCCCACGGTCTCTGCCGAGAGGGCACCCACCCCAAAGTCCTGGTGCTGCGCGACCAAATGCGCAAAAGCATGGGCAGCACATTGCCGGTAGAGCCCCTGCGACCACGGTAACGCAGTCTGTCCGCTCAGGGTGGCCCAGTTCCACCGGTCGGCATAGCGCTGGATGAAAGCAGCCAGCACATCTGGCGCTGCGCCGTCCCTGGCCAGCGCGGCAAACAAGGCGGGGTTGGCGCTCAGGCGCTCCCAATCCCAATGATCCGCAAATGCGTCCACCCAGCCCTGCGACCACGGCATGGTCTCGTTATGACTCAGCCCGGCCCAATCCCAACGATCAGCGTGCGCGGCCAACATCGCAGCCGCGCCGTCCTGCGCCCACGGCAAAGCGGGGTTCCAGCTGAGCCGGTCCCAATCCCAATGCGCTGCCCAGCGCGACACCAATGCGGGACTCCAGGGTAGCGCAGGGTTCTCACTGAGTTGTTCCCAGTCCCACAGTTCGGCGTAGCGCTCCAGCAGCGCTTCGCTCCACAAAGGGGCATTGTTGCTGCTCAGCGCATGCCAATCCCAATGGGCCTCCCAACGCCTTAACAAGGCCTCATCCCAGGGTAGCGCGGCGTTGGCGCTCAGGGCTTTCCAATCCCAGCGCGGCTCGAATTGCGCCAGTAACTCGACGTCCCAACGCAGCAAGCGGCGTTGGCTCAAGGCGGTCCAGTCCCAGTGATCCGCGTACGCATGTAAAAGTGCGGCATCGGCGGAAATTTGGGTGTTGCGGCTCAACCAGGACCAGTTCCAAAAGGGCGCAAATTCAGCAACCAACTCGGCATCCAAAGGTAAGCCAGGGTTGGCGCTCAAACCCGTCCAATCCCAGCGCTCTGCAAAACGCGTCATCAGCGTCACATTCCACGGCAACCCGTCGTTCCAGCTCAAACCCACCCAATCCCACAAGTGGGTGTTACCCGTGATCAGCGCCCCAGTCCAAGGCAGCTCCGCGTTACGACTGAGTACCCGCCAGTCCCACAGCGGAGCGAAGGTCTCCAGCAATTCGAGGCTCCATGGCAAAGCGGGATTGCCGCTGAGGAGGCTCCAGTTCCAGCGCCGCACAAAGGCCTGCAGCAAAGCGCCGGACCACGGAAGGAAAGGATTTTTGCTCAGGGTGTCCCAGTCCCAGCAGTCCTCAAACTGGGTCAGCAAGTCCAGCGACCAGGGTATGGCAGGGCTAGCGCTCACGCGTCGCCAGTCCCAGCGCATAGCGTGCGCCGCCAGTAGTTCCGCATCCAGGGGATAGTGGTTTTGCACGCACTGCTGCAACAAGGGAACATGGGCTTCGAAAAATGCCCGCGTCTCACGCTGTTGCACATCGTCCAAAGTTTGCGCAACCAATTCCAGCCGGTTGGCGCTGGCGGGCGTCAAAGCGTGCGCAACAACCGTGCGCAAAGCGCTACCCGGGAGGGTGATATCAGGCATGCGCCATCGGGTCGGGTGCGGAAGGCGCGCGGGTGTGCAACTCCGCCTCAAAACGCTGCAGTTCGCCTTGCAGATACTGCTGCTGCTGCGCGAACCACAGATCCCAATTGGGTTGGCTACTCAATGTGCGCCAAGTCGCTGAGGTACGCAGTGCCGCTAGCGCCTCATGGCGCTGACCCAGAGCGCTGCGCAAGGCACGCAAGCGCGCCTCCAGTGCCACCTGTTCTTCGTGCGCCACTTGCGCATCTGCTGCTTGCGCAGAACTTCCCGCCGCTGGAGGCACATCATCGGCGCGGGCCTGCGACTGAAACCCGGCCCGCGCCACCGATTCCTGCAGCGCGTAAAGAGCCGCCATATCGCCACGGCGGTAACTGGTTTGGAGGGATTGAAATAACTGCGCGGCGCGACCCTGGTCCTCATCGGCAACACGGTCGGGATGGCACTGCATAGCGAGTTTGCGGTAGAGCTGTTTGATCTGGTCCAAGGCATCATCGTCCAGGGTGTGCGGCCCGGCATCGTGGTCGGCAGCGGCTTGCGAGGCTTCGTAATCGCTCCAGCGCTGCTGCGCAGCATGGGCCTCCTCACGCGCCGTCTGGTCTTGCAGGGCCAGCTGCTGCAGGTACAGGGCTTTGGCGCGCAGGTAGTCGCGCATCAAGGGGCCCAGCGACTGCTCCTGGGCATGGTCGAACAAAGCCATCTGGCGCTGGGTTTCGGCAATTTCCGCCTGGGTCGCCAATGCATGGTTTTGCAGGACCTGCGCCAACCAAGCCTGCTGCGCGGGGCCGCCACCGCGCCGGACCTGCACTGCGCTCGACGCGGACATGGCAGCACCAAGGTCGATATGGACAGCACCCCAGCCCGCCTCTTCGTCCAGCACCTGGCGGGTTTGGCGCACAAATTCAGCGTCACTCCAGCGCAGCAAGCCGGGCACTTCCGAGGCGTCATCGGCGGGGCAGATGCCCGTGCCGAGCTTGCCGGTGAACACCTGGGTATCGTCCGTCACGAGGGCGAGTGCAGGAAAAGGTGCTTCCGCAGCGGCCGGGTCAAGGGCGGCTTGCCGCCAGGCAATTTGTCCGCCGATGGCGCTCAGGCGCTCCCAGGCAATGGCAGATTGGCGGTTGAAGGCGGTGTCTGGAATTGACAGTTGCACCTGAAGGCCCTGGCGCCGACACTGCACCAGCGCGTCAAACACCACGCGCGCAACCGTGTGTTTGCAGCGCAAAACCACACCGGTCTGCGCGCCGGCTAATGCATCCTCCAGTTGCACCCATTCCTGATGGAAAAAGGCTTCAGTCATAACCCTGCAGGTTCTTCTTTTGTGCCTCGCGCGCAAGGTCTTGCGCCTGGGCAATGTGCTGTGCGGACATGCGCGCCGCCACAAACTCGCGGCCTTGCACCCCGGCGGCGTTGCCGCCAGCGGCCGCAATGTTGAACCACATGTGTGCCTTCACGAAGTCCTGCAAAGTACCTTCGCCTTTGGCGTACATCCAACCCAAAGCGGCCTGGGCCGGCGCAAAACCCAAAGCTGCAGCCGCTCGGTAAGCCGCCAGCGCCGGCTGCACCCGCGGACCACCCGGCTGCTCCCGCTGGTACAACTGGCCGAGGTTGAACCAGGCACTGGCTTCACCCTGATCAGCCGCCAATTGCAACCACTGGCAAGCAACCTCCGCGTCCGCCTGGGTACCCTGGCCATTGGCGATCAAAACGCCCATTTGCAGCTGAGCCGCAGCGTCACCCTGCTCAGCAGCTTGACCGAACCAGACCAATGCTTGCGCAAAATCCTGCTCCATGCCCTCACCCGACAGCGCCATAACTCCCAGGTTGAATTGGGCCGACACTTCTCCAAGCCCAGCAGCCGCGCGGTAATGTTCGGCCGCTTGCGGCAGATTGCGCGGTACGCCCGTACCAGTGCCATACATGACACCGAGGTTGTAGTGCGCCGCCGAATCCCCCTGCGCAGCGGCCTTGCCGTACCAATTCAACGCCTGGTCAAAATCGCGCGCAGGTCCAACTGCCACGCTAAAGAGGTGGCCCAGATTAAATTGAGCCCGCCCATGCCCCTGTTCGGCTGCTCGGGTGTACCAATCGCGGGCCTGCGCCCAGTCTGGCGGATTTTGTTGGGCGCACAAAACACCCATGCCATATTGGGCGGCAGGCTCGCCGGACGCGGCTCCACGCGTCAAGTGGCTGCGCGCGCGCTCCGGGTCTGGGGGAACACCCTGGCCATTGGCGAACATGATGCCCAGGTTTGCGTGGGCCAAGGGGTCGCCCTGGGCGGCAGCTTGTTCATACAGCGCGCGGGCGCGGTCGAAGTCCTGCGCCACACCCAGGCCGTTGGCGTAAAACACAGCGAGGCAGGATTGGGCGGCGGGTTCGCCTTGGGCGGCGGCGGCCTCATACCAGCGGGCTGCAGATTCAAAGTCTTGTGGAACGCCCTGCCCATGTGCGTGCATGACGCCCAGGTTAGCTTGCGCCTGCGCCTGTCCGCGCATGGCGGCCGACTCATAGCACTGCAGGGCTTGTTCAAAATCCTGCGGCACGCCCAAACCTAGGGCATACATACTCCCCAGATTGGTCAAGGCGGCGCTGCGAGGGTCAGCCAATGCAGGGGTCATGTGCGGCTTCGCGGCAAGTGATGCAGTGGAAAAGTAAAGCGAACCGCATTATGCAATTGGGCGTCGGGTGTCGAAACCTTGGCAAAATTGTCCGTCGTTGAAAAAGTGTCCACTTGTCGACAGTGGCTGCTATCATGCAGTTTCGTTGGAAATGATGCATGTGGCATTCAAATCTCCCGGCCGTGGCCGTGTTCACACAGAAACATTTTGACTACGCAAAAAGCCCGCAACGTGCCGAATTTTGTCGGTGAAAGCGACGCGATCAAAGCGATTCGCAATTTGCTGCCTGTGGTCGCGGCGTCTAACTCTACCGTGTTGATCACCGGCGAGAGCGGCACCGGTAAGGAGATCGTGGCGCGCTCACTGCACGAACTGTCGCCACGCGCAGGTGCGAATTTCGTTCCCATCAATTGCGCCGCCATTCCGAAAGACCTGATCGAGAGCGAACTCTTCGGCCATAAAAAAGGGGCGTTCACTGGCGCAGTGACTGATCGCGTCGGGCGCTTTGAGTTGGCCCACAACGGGTCGATATTCCTGGATGAAATTGGTGATCTGCCGCTGGAATTGCAAGTCAAGCTACTGCGGGTCTTGCAAGAACGTGTGGTCGATCCAGTGGGCGGTACCCGGCCCGTAGCCGTCGATGTGCGGGTAATCGCTGCAACCCACCGCGACCTCGAGGCCGAAATCGCCGCCGGGCGGTTCCGTGAGGACTTGTATTACCGCCTCAATGTGCTGCCGCTGAACACGCCACCCTTGCGCGAACGCAGCGAAGACGTACCGACCCTGCTGACTTTTTTTGCCAAGCACCATGCGGCGAGCGGCGAGGCACCGATCAGCTTTGCGCCGGATTTCATGGAGGCGCTGAAGTCTTATTCATGGCCGGGCAATGTGCGGGAGCTCTCGAACCTGATTGACCGGTTCAGCACCTTATTTGCAGGACAGAAGCTGGAGTTGCGCAACTTCGCCTCCAGCCTGTTACCGCGAGGCCTGGCCGCGCTCAAAGCCGTTTCCGATCAGAACCCATCCTTGCCCCTGGAATTTGAGGAGTCTGCCGTCTTACTGGGCAACCAAGACAATCCGAGTGTCGGCGGTATTTTTGATGAAACAGAGCCTGACGAGCCAGCGCTGCATAACGAGGTCGAGCACATGACCTTTTTGTCCGAAGGCCTACCGGTGCTGCCACCCGAAGGGCTGTCGCTCAAACACCGTCTGGCCGAAATTGAGCGCGACCTGATTGCGCAGGCGCTCAGCCGAACCAAAGGCAATGTGTCGCAAACGGCGCGCATTCTGAATGTGCAGCGCACGACCTTGATCGAAAAAATCCAAAAATTCGGTCTGCGCAGCGATTGACGTCGCCGCACCCGGCAGGGTGCAAAGCTACTCTTTTTCGCCTGGGCGCGGGTATTGCACCGGACGCTCGCGGGGCTTAGCCGGCGGGGCTGGAGGCGGGGTAGCGGCGGCACGCGCAGCGGCTTCCTGATCAATTTTGTCTTTTACCGATTTGGCAGCCGCCTCGGCCGCCTTCTTGAGCGCCGCCGCGTCGGTCTGCACCACGACAGGACGTTGACCTTGCGCGGCCAGCTGTTTCAATATTTCGCCTTGGGCTTGGATTTTTTGCTCCAATGCCTGCACCTGTTTAGTGGTCTGTTCCAATGCCTGCTGCAACTGCTTGGTGTTGTCCTGGGTCTGATGATCGGCCACGGGCTTCTTGGCCATCGCATCGATCATGTTGCCCAAACCTTTGACTACATCGTCAACGCGGGACTCCAGCTGCTTTTGCGAGGTGACTAGCCCGCTTTGTTTTTGCGATACATCGCCCAACAGCGTTCCGGTGTTGTTGAACAATTCAATAGAGTCGTCCATGGTGACAACCCGCTTGCCAACCGCTACCAGCATGGCATCGAGCTGCGCCACACGCTCCTGAAGGCGGTAGGTCATGAACCCGAAAAGGGTAATCGCCACAACCGACAGGGCCACGAAGACTGCCAGACAAATCATCCCCAGATTCTGGGCAGCCCCGTAGGTATCAGTGAGCTTGACAGTGGCCTTCTGCATAGCGCCACCGGCCAGTGCCGCCAAGCCGGAAGCACGTGTCGCCAACTCGGCGGAGTCAATCAGACTGGACTTCAGTTGGTTGATTTCTTCAACCTCTTTGTCGTGCAAGTCAGCTAAGACCTTTTCAACCGCTGTAGCGGTCACAGCATGGGCTTGGGCGTCAAAAACGCGGGGCTCGGTTGGTTCGTCCATCGCACTGCCCGCAGGGTTTTCATCAGCGAGGAACGGGGGATCCTCGTGGACCTCAGGCACCGTTACCGGCTCGGACGAATCCGCGGCTTCAGCAGCAGGGGTTGCAGCGTCTTCTTGACTCATGGGCGTCTCTCAATAAAGGGGGCACTGGGCCTAGGGGACCTATGGGGCCTCAAGGGTGTGCTCCAGTTCTTCCAACACAGCGCGCACTTTCTCGTTTTCCATCCGCAGGTGTATCAGGCGGGCCGGGAAGTTCATCTCCGGCGCCAACTCACCAGCCCCATCCTCGGGCGTCGACACCGGAGCAGTCGGTTCGGCAGTGAACAAGCGGCCGCGGTTTTGGGCCAGCGCCGGCTCCTCACGGGATTCTGATCCCTGCTTAGCCTGGCCGATCGCGACGGTATCGCGATCCGATGGCCCGCCCTCCGGGATGTATTCCGTATCGGCGACCGGATTTTGCCGAATAACTGTTTCACGCGGAGCGGCAACATGGCTTTTGGCAACCGTGCTGCCCGGCGCCACCGACACCTCGTGGGCCGCGCCGCTGCGGATGACGTGGGGATCACTCATCGTTTGTTCTCCTGGCGCTTTTCAGCGTAAGCATTCGCGGATTCAGCGGTGAACTGTTCTTTCATGTAACGGGCCGAACGAACCTGGCCGCCACGGGGAACATTCGGATTTTGGGCATAGGCAGCCGCCTGAGCCAGCGAGTCAAATGGCCCTGACACCACGCAATACTGGGTGTTGCTGTCATTGGGCAGATAGAAAGCGACCAAATGGGCACGCTTAAGGTTGGAGTGGGCTTGCATCCACTGATTGGCCTCGGTGTAGCTGGGCACGATCACGTGCTGCACCAAGAAAGTCCCAGCCGGCATCTGCTGTACCCAGCTTTGACCGGCGCGGATTTGTGCGGGGGCTATAACGACTTCTTCGCTGGGTGCGGTGCGCTCCGGCAGCGGGGCCGCCGTCACCGGTGCCGCTGCAGGCGCAGGAGCCGGACTTACCGGTAGCGGGCTTGAACCGGAGGCTGCTCCAGAAGCACCGCCGTTCAGCGCCAGGCTGGTCACTGGAGCCGCCGCAACCACGGTGCTTGGGCCCGATACGGGTGCGGACGCGGACGGCACCGACGCCGCAGGCGCACTATCGGCATGCCGCGCGCCGCCTAACCAACGGACAACGGCCTCCCGGTGCAAGATGGCAACCGCAGCTGCCGATAGCAATAGCAGGACACCAATTCCAAAGACCCAAGGCATCCAAGATTTCGATGCCTTGGTCTCAGTCTTAGCTTTGGGTTTGGACGCTGCAACAGGGGCTTTCTCGGGTGGCGGCGCTTCCACCTCGGGAGGAGCGGCAGGCGCTGGCGGTGTGGCGGGCGTAGGCGCAAACAAGGGCGGCTCATCCTGCGTATCCAGGGGCTGCGGGCGCTTCTCGGGCGCGTTCAACGGCACCGCGATCTTTTGCAGCAGCGCCCGTACAGCACCCTCCCCACCCTGGACCTGCGCTTGGGCCAGCATGTTGTCGGCCTGCTCCGGTGTGGGGGGATCGATTTCCCAGTTCAGAATCCGACGGCCGAATGAAATGAGCAATTTTTGCTTTTTGCTGCCTTGTGGCAATAGCATCACCACGCGGATATTGGCACCCGGAAAATGCTGGACCAAACGGGCCAGAAGCTGGATTTCATGGTCCGGCAGGGCGGAGGCATCGTGCACGATCCAAATTTTGGGCGGCGCAATCGGTACGTTGGCTTCCATAGCCTGCTGCACGGTGTAATCACCCAGTGCGGCGTTAAAGCGGGCCAACAAGGCCTCGGCACTGGCCGGAAAATAAATTTCGATGCCAATCTCCGGGGCCACAGCACGCAGACGCTCCACCAAAATTTTGCCGTAGTGGTCCAGGATGGCCTCATGGCGACTTACCAAGGCCAGGCTCATGCCGTCCTGGGTCACTGCGGCGACCACGCCCTCCAGCCGCAACATATCGGCGGCTCGGAACAACAGCGGGGCCCGGCTGTCAAACTCTTCCGCGCGGGAAGTCAATGGCGATCTCATCGAACAGCTCCAGCCAAGGGCTTGCCGTCGGTATCAAACAACATCGCCTCCGGGATTTTGGGCATCGGACGGGCCATCGGGCCGACGCCCGGCTGCACCCCCGCCAGACTGAAAACGTAGGCAATAACCTGGGCGACGGCGTGGTAGAGCGCTTCGGGAATAGATTGGTCCAACTCGGTCGTGAAATACAAGGCACGCGCCAGTTCGGGTGCGGCAAAAATCTCGATGCCATGGGTCTTGGCTTCTTCGCGGATGCGCGAAGCCGTGAAATCCACGCCCTTGGCCAGCAAAATCGGAGCGCCATCGGAACTCGGGTCGTAGGACAAAGCAACCGCAAAATGCTCGGGGTTGGTGATGATGACGTCGGCGTCCTTGACCTTTTGCATCATCCGCTGCGTGGCGACTTCCCGTTGGCGACGGCGAATCTGTTGTTTGACCTCCGGGCGGCCCTCCATGTCTTTCATCTCATCCTTGACTTCCTGCTTGGTCATGCGCATGCGCTTCATATAGCTGTAGCGCTGGTAGGGGACGTCAATCAAGGCAATCAACAATAAACTTCCCGCGAGCCAGAGCATGGAATCGGAAATAAGCTTGCCCGACAAGGCCATGGCGGGGCCCACGTCCAAATCTCCCACCGACATCAAGGCAGCGAAGTGGCGATCCAGCATCCAGTACAGCACAAAGGTCACCAGGCTGAACTTCAAAATTGACTTGATGAGTTGTACCCAAGCATCTGTTCCCAGTATGCGCTTGATACCGCTCCAAGGGTCCAGTTTGGAAAATTTGGGAGCAATGGCAGAAATGGAAAAATGGTAGCCGCCCGTCACGCCGGAACCCAAAATCGCAAATACTGCGGTGAGCAGCATCAAAGGCAATAGCAAAAGCAAGCCGTTGGTCAACTGGCTGGCAAATACACCGGGCAAGAGCAAAGGCGTATCCAAGGTCTTGCGATCAAAACTGAATCCGGCAGCAAAATCCCGGGCAATCTGGCTAAACCATGCACCCCCCATGTAGACCAGCATCGCCACCGCACCCAGCACGACCGCTGCACCGGTGGCCTCAGAAGAACTAGGGTACTGTCCTTCTTCATGGGCATTCCGCAAACGCCGCGCTGTGGGCTCTTCAGTGCGCTGTGATTCGTCTTCATCAGCCATTCGCCGCTCCTAGCCCAGACCCATCTGGGCACGGACCTCTTGGAATCCCTGTAACCAAATCCACTGCACACGTCCGGCCATGGCTGGTAAAGCCATCGTCAGCACGCCAAAGCCGATGATCATCATGGCGGGGAACCCGACCGAAAAAATATTCAGACTCGGTGCTGCACGGGTGGCTACACCCAGACCCAGGTTGACAAACAACATGATGATCATTACCGGCAGCGCCAGCAACACCGCGCCAAGAAACATCATCGAACTCCAAATCACAAAGTGCGCCCATGCCCCCTCTGTGAGTAAACCTTTACCAATAGGCATGGTGTTGAAGCTGTCTATCACCATGCCAATCAGCAGCGTGTGGCCCCCCAAACCAATAAAAATCAAGGTCGACACAATCACCATGAACTGGGCTAATACGGGCACATTACCCAAATTCGGATCCACCATGCTGGCAAAGGACAGGCCAATCGAGTTCGATAGCGACTGCCCGGCAAGAACCATCGCGGCCGTACAAATTTGCAAGGTCAAACCCATCAGCAATCCGATGCCGATTTGGTTGACCATCTCCAAGAGTCCGGTTGCCGAAGCCGGGTCAATGGCAGGCCAGTCGTGCAAAGGAAAAACCATCCAGGTGAGTGCGGCGGCTAACAAGATGCGCAGGCGCACATTGAGCGCCCGCAGCGAAAAAATAGGGGCCGAAAGCATCAAGGCCGAAATCCGCAACATGGGCCACAAAAAAAGATAGAACCGCTGCACGATGTCGTTGGCCAAAACGTCCATGGTGCTGAAGGCTCCGGTACGGCGTGACAAACTTCAGCTAAACAGGGTCGGAATGCGCTGAAACAAACTGCGCATGTATTCCACCATGGTGGCGATTTGCCAGCTCCCAACGATGGCAAGCGTAATACCAACCGCCGCCACCTTGGGGATAAAGCTCAACGTTGCCTCATTCACAGAGGTCGCCGCCTGGATGATGCCGATAAACAAGCCCACTGCCAACGCCACGGCAAGAATCGGGGCGGAGATCAGCACGGTCATCCACAGCGCCTGGTGGCCCAAGTCAATCACGGTCGCAATATCCATACATGCTCCTCAGGTCACAAAACTGGCGGCCAATGAACCCATCAACAGGCTCCATCCGTCGACCAAAACAAACAACATCAACTTAAAGGGCATGGAAATCATCATGGGCGACAGCATGGCCATTCCCATCGCCATCAGTACGCTGGCCACAATCAAATCAATGACAACAAACGGTATGTAGATCAAGAACCCGATCGTGAAAGCGCTCTTGAGCTCCGAGGTGATGAAGGCAGGAACCAGCGTCGTGAACGGAACGGAATCGGCACTTTCAACGTCGCCCTTACGCGTCATCTGCATAAAGAGCGCAATGTCGTCCTCGCGGGTTTGCTTGGTCATAAAACCACGCAACGGTGCCTCCGCAGCCGCAAGGGCTTTATCAAATTTCATGCCCTGCTCCATGTACGGAACGACCGCGTTCTTGTACACGTCATTGAAAACGGGGGTCATGATAAAAATCGTTAGAAACAAAGAAATGCCGACGAGAACATTGTTAGGCGGGGTCTGGCCGGTACCGAGGGCCTGACGCAAGATTGACATGACAATGATGATGCGCACAAACGAGGTCATCATGAGCAGCAAGGAAGGCAGCAAGCTCAGAGTGGTCATGAGCGCCAGCAACTGCAAAGACAGGCTGTATTGCATGTCTTTGCCCGAGTTGGTCACATTGACCAGCGGTATGCCTTGGGACCACGCCCAAGTTGGCAACATGACCGCTAATGCAGCCAATGCGGCCCAGCGCCAACGCATCCAGGTCTTCATGTTGCGTGCTCCTGTGTCGGCGCCACGGTCGCCGGTGCTGTGCCGGCAACGCCCGCCGTATCCCAGCTTCCCAATGCAGTGAACTGACCCGGCGTCATCCCCACCAACACCTGACGGCTTCCCACCCGCACGAGAGCGATTTTCTGGCGTACGCCCACGCTGAGTGTTTCCAACAATTCCATTTGACGCGGCCCGCTGTGTTTTTCCTGCATGGCCTTGAGCCGCTTGAGCATCCACAACATACCCAGCAGCAAGGCGATCACCAGCACCAGGCTCCCGGCCATGCGCAACCAGTCAATGGGGGGAGCGTTAGTCATGGGGCGCAGGTCCGGGTTACAGGTTTTTCATGCGTTCAGAAGCAGGCACGACACGGGTCAACCGTATGCCGTATCGCTCATTCACCAGCACGACTTCGCCTTGTGCAACCACAGTGTTGTTAATCAGCAGATCCAGCGGCTCACCGGCGACACGATCCAATTCGACCACACTGCCTTGGGTCAGGCGCATCAGGTCTTTGATCTTGATTTGGGCACGGCCTACTTCGATGCTCAAAGTCACGCTGATGTTTTGCAGAACCTCGGCGTTGATCTGGTTGTTGTCTTCGGTCAAAGCCGCTTCATCGGTGGTGTCGTTCATGGTGTGGCTCCTGTGGATCGCTCAAAGGCGGTTCAATTACTTCCCGCCGGGGGCTACGGCGCGCTCAACCTGCACCGCAACCTGGGCACCTACCGTGCCAATTCGGACTTCAAACGCGGGGATGCCGTTCGGCTGCAAAGTTGCTAACTCCGGCTTTTTAAAGTGCAAGATATCTCCGGGCTGCATCGCCTCAACGGCCCGAAAGGTCGTGTGGATTTGACCCAACACGACGCGCGAGTCCAATGACGCGCCGCCAACGGCCGCTTCCAATTCGTCATGCCAGGCCCGGTCCGACTCTTCATTGCCGTCGCCTGCCTGCAGTCGACTGCGCAACAATTCACGGACAGGCTTGAGTGCCACGTACGGGTGAACAATATCAATGAAACCGACGTTTTGCGTCGGCGTTTCCGTTTCGAAGCGACTCAATATAACCAGGTCGTTTTCATCGGCAATTTGAGCGAACTGCGGATTAATCTCCTGGCTGACCAGTTCAAACTCCAGGGCCAAAATCGGTGCCCAGGCTTCCCGAAGCGTTTTGAATGCAGCATCCAAAATGATATTGATGATGCGCGCCTCCATCGGGGTGAACATGCGGCCCGGCGCCAAGGCGCCCAGGGTTCCTTTGCCAAAACCGCCGAAGAAGCTGTCTAGAGAACTGAAGATGACCGACGGGTCGATCAAAATGGTCGAGAACCCGCGCAGCGGATTCATGCGTATGACATTCACCGACAAAGGGGCCTTGAGCTCGCGCAGGTAATCGCCAAACTTGACCACCTGGACTTTGGTCGGGTTGATCTTCGGACTGGTACGCAACACTTCCATGAGCGCGAGCCGGAAAGTCCGGATGAATCGCTCGTTGATCATGTCGATCGAAGCGGTGTTAACCCCGAGCGAACTGTCTTCGCTGGCCAAGTCGTGCTTCTTGACCCGCGCTGCCGTATTGAAGCCGGTATCGACCGCAATCGATCCGTCGTTCACACCCTCTGTCAGCGCGGCAAGTTCTTCCGAAGAAAGCAGGTTATCGACCATACGTGAACGCCACCCCCGCGCTTATTGAACGACAAAGCCGGTAAAAATCAGTTCCTCGATGCCGCCAAAATTTTCGTACTTTTCCAACTGGGTATTCATGGCATCGCGTAACTTGGCCGCCAACTCTTTGCGGAAATCCGGTTTGGTCAAATCGGTCTCGGTCGTCATGCGCATGATGTCAAGCATCACACCACGCAAAATCAGCTCGTGCTTCTTCACGTTTTCAAACACCCGGTCGTCGTAGCGGGTCATGATGGCAATCTGTACTGACATCACCTTTTTCGAGCTCATCAAGTTGACCAGGAAGTCCTTGTCCAACTGGAGATAGCTGTACTCAAACTGCAGGCTGTCCGGCGACTTTTTCTTCAGCGTCGGGGGCCCCGAAGGCTTTTCAGCCTCCGCTTTTTTATCGCCATGCCCTGCCGCGGGTGCGCCATGGCCACCTTCAGCAGGTTTTTCGCCGTGGCCACCCTCTGCAGGTTTTTCGCCATGACCGCCCTCAGCGGGAGCGCCGTGTCCGCCTTCTGCTGCCGCTTCATGCTCGGCGCCTTGCTCCAACACGGCATCTGCATTAACCGGGGGCTTGGCAAAAAAACCACTGAGCCACAAAGTGAGACCAATTGTTACGACGATGACCACGATGAGCGCGGTCACCGCCAGAATCAGGGGGACGAGCTTTGACTTTGGCTTCGCCTCCGCGCCTTCTTCGGCGGGAGCGGGCGCTGCAGGTGCTGCTGTAGCCATTTCTTACCTCTCGGTCTGGGTGCCCATAGACACCACACGTTTGATTTCTACGAAAAAAGGGTACTCACGCCAATACGTTAAGCCCCTCAGCAACCCCGCCAGTGTAACGGGCCGCCCTGGCGGACACCGCGCCCACTGCGGCGGGAGATGCTGACTGCTTGGGCGCAGGCTGGCGTTGTTGGGGTGTCGAATTCCCGCCAGACTGCCCACGCGCATCAGCATGTACGGTGACAGATGCAACAGTTGTGCCAGATTGGGTTAGCGCGTCTCGTAAACGCTGTGCGCCTTGACCTAACAAGTCTTGGGTCACTGCGTTATCGGTTCTGAAAACCGCATCCAGGCCGCCGGCGTGCATATCAAGCGCAACTTCCACGCGCCCGAGGGATCCGGGCTGCATGCGCAGTTGCAACTTCCATTGCCCGCGTTCAATCTGGCTGATGAGCTTGTTGGCCAATGCCTGCCCCATTCGGTCCGCCAACTGCTGGGTCTGCGCGGCGCGCTCTTGCAAAGCGGCGCGCGCGGCGTCGGCAGCTGTTTGTTGGCTTTGCGCCGCAGGAGTGGACGCTCCCCCCTGAGGGGCGCCGCCGGACTCAGCCATCGGTGCCCCCTGGTGGTGGCTCAAGGCGCCCAAATCCAGCCCGGCTGGCACGTCCAGCGTTACGACCTCCTCTGGAACAGCAAGGGCGGAAGCGTCGTCAGCAAGGGGAGAAGTCGGCGTGCCTGCGACCCGCTGATCTTGCAGCGCCTCGGCCGCACCAGGCTGGCCCGCAACCAACCGTGCGGCAGATGCCGACGCCGCGAGGGCTGCTGCATGGGCTGGCGATGCGCCATCGGCGTTCAAAGCACCGGATACCGAAGCTAAAGCCAGCGCAGCATCGGGGCCGGCGCCGGCAGAGGACACCGTGGAGGTTGGCGCGGAGGCACCTGCTAACGATCCGGCGTCGGCTTTGGCGGCGGCTTTGGCAACCAGCTCCGCCCAACTCAAAGAAGTTTTGGAGCCGGACAACTGCGCTAAACGGCGGGTGATCGCTTCACTCGGTATTCCCATCTGCACCCGCAGCGCGTCCAGCATCGGCGGACTGGCCTCAGCAGCGGCGGGCGCTGGGATCTCTGCGGCCTGCATAGCAGCCACAACCGGTCGGGCAGCCTGTACCGCGGCGGGAGCCAAGGCTAAGGCAATGGCAACGGCGTCTTGACCGCGCATGTTGTTATCTGCAGGGGCGGGGGCGGCGACGTCATCCACAACCGGCTTGGGCGCTACCTGCAAGCCCGTAATAGAAACACCCGGTACAGCCTGCAACAGCCCCAAAGTCAGGGGCTGCGCTGGGGAAACATTGACGTCAAGGACTCCGGTCGGCGGCGTTGCAACGGCCAACTGCCCATCACCGGAGACGCCTTGGGACAGAAAGCTCGACGCCTTTGCGCCTTGGGGCACGGCCGGCATCTCGCCGAACAGCCCAGCGACGGCCATATCGTCCAAGCCCTGGGCCTTGGCAAAGGCGAGCAAGCTCTGGATATCTGGCACTGGGGCATCACTGGTGATGACATTGATGGTCTGCCCCAAAGGCATCATCTGCAGGCTACCCAAACCTCCTTGGGCCGCGGCAAGCCCTTGCCGCTCCAGCTTCAGCATCTGGCCTGTAAAGACCTCGGCAAAACGGCCGCCGGCGCCACTGTCGCCCCCCGCAGGCGTGGCTCTTGCGTCAGACAATCCCGCACCGACTAAGGAGGACACAGGGTTGGCAGCGGCAGAAAAGTTCAGTTGGGTCGTCACGCTTAAATTCCTATTTAAGTTGCCAAAATATGGCACGCATCCCAATTTAAGCAAGAAACGTGACCGGTAACTTATGGTCCAAGCACTGTGGTGTCGGAAATCGCCTAAGCCGACTTAAAAATACTGGCATTGACTTTGCTTTCAGGGGTCTCAAAGCCTGCCCAGCCGACCCAAATTCCGCCCTTCTCCCTTATGAATACCCTGTCCCTGTCAGTCATTCGACAAAATCTGTCGAAATTCAACCTAGCCGACCTGAGCATTCCGGCGTTGGTGTTGATGATCATGGGCATGCTGGTGATTCCGCTGCACCCGGTCGTGCTGGACATTTTGTTCACTTTCAACATTGCGGCCAGTCTGCTGATCATCATGATCGCCATCAGCACCCGCAAACCACTGGACTTTTCTTCCTTCCCGACGGTACTGTTGTTCGCAACCATGTTGCGTCTGGCGCTGAACGTCGCCTCGACGCGGGTAATTCTGGTGGACGGCCACGAAGGTCATGAGGCAGCGGGCAAGGTGGTTGCCGCCTTTGGCGAGTTCGTGATCGGTGGCAACTATGTAGTAGGTTTCATTATTTTCGCCATCCTGATGGTGATCAACTTCATCGTGGTGACCAAGGGCGCTGGACGTGTCTCCGAGGTGAACGCACGCTTTACGCTAGACGCCATGCCGGGCAAGCAAATGGCGATTGACGCCGATTTGAACGCCGGGGTCATCGACCAGGAGACCGCCAAGGCGCGTCGCGCCGAACTGGGACAAGAGGCCGATTTCTTCGGCTCCATGGACGGTGCTTCCAAGTTTGTGAGCGGCGACGCCATGGCGGGCCTGCTGATTTTGTTCATCAACCTGATCGGCGGTCTGGCAATCGGCATGGGACAACATGGTTTGTCGCTGAGCGACGCCGGTCAGATTTATTCCCTGCTGACCATCGGCGACGGCCTGGTCGCACAAATTCCTTCGCTGCTGCTGTCGCTGGCCACCGCCATCATCGTGACCCGGGTGACCACGGCCGAATCGGTCACCGAGCAGGCCACGACCCAGCTGGGCAATCCCAGCGCACTGTTTGTCACCGCCAGCATCATGGCCATCTTGGGCTTGGTTCCCGGAATGCCCCATCTCGTATTCGTAGTCCTATCAGCCATGTGTGCGGGCGCAGGTCTGTGGATCCTGCGCCGCGAAGCGGCCAAAGAAACACCGGAGCAAGCCGCCGAAGCAGCGGCGCAAGCAGCCATCGAAGCACCCAAAGAATTGGATTGGGAAGACCTCGATCAAGTGGATCTGGTCGGTCTGGAAATTGGCTACGGCCTGATCCCGCTGGTGAACCCGGAGACCGGCGGTCAGTTGATGACGCGGGTCAAAGGCGTGCGCAAAAAGCTGTCCGCCGAGCTGGGCTTTTTAATTCAGCCGGTGCGCATCCGTGACGCGCTCAGCATCGACCCGGACACCTACCACATTGTTCTCAAGGGCGTGGTGCGCGGACGCGGCAAGATCAAAGTCGGCCGGGAGATGGCCATCAACCCCGGTCAGGTCTACGGTCCGCTGGAAGGCACCCCGACACAAGAGCCCGCGTTCGGCCTGGAGGCCGTCTGGATCGAACCGTCGCAACGCGACCATGCCCGCGCCTTGGGCTACACCGTGGTCGACGCGGCAACAGCTATCGCAACCCATTTGAATAAGGTCTTGCGCGACAACGCGGCCGATTTGCTCAGCCATGACGAAGTGCAGCAACTGCTGGACAAGCTCAGCGCCAAGTCGCCCAAGCTGGTCGAGGACCTGGTGCCGTCTAAGTTGTCGCTCGGCGTACTGACCCGTACCCTGCAAAACCTGCTTAACGATTCGGTGTCCATCCGCGATATGCGCACGATTGTGGAAACGTTGTCGGAAGCCGCAGCACGCACCCAGGATCCGGAGATGCTGACCGAACTCGTGCGCCCGCGCCTGGGCCGCATGATCGTTCAAGCGCTGGCCGATGAAAAGAATGTTTTGCCGGTCATGACACTGGACCCGGGGCTGGAGCAACTGCTGCACAACGTGCTGCAGCAGCAGGGCAACGGACCCAATGTGGTGATGGAGCCTGGTCTGGCTGAACGCCTGTTCGCCGCCCTGCGCCAAGGTGCCAAAGAAGTGGAAGAGCTGGGCAGCGCAGCCGTACTGGTTGTATCGCCCGCGATCCGCCCATGGTTATCCAAGTCGGTACGCCACCGCGTCAGCGAGCTGATCGTGCTGTCTTATAGTGAAATTCCGGACGATCAAGCGGTCAAAGTCATCCATACCGTGCACGCCGAGCCCAAGCAATAAGCAAGAGAGACTAGCCCATGGAACTCAAACGCATCCTCGCCCGCGACACCAAGACAGCCAATGAGCGCGCCATCGCGCTGTACGGACGCAACGTACTGGTCATCTCGAACCACACAGTCGGCGGGCAAACCGAGCTGGTCGTCGCCGTCGATATTGACGAGTCTTCGGACCAGACCACCAACCCGGTAGTTGCTGCCGTGGCGGCCAGTGTGAATGCACCGGCACCCGCAGCCAAGACGCGCGAGTTTGCGGAAGTCATGTCGGCGGTGAACCGCCCGCAAGCGGCTGTGCCCACCGAGCCCGTAACCCAACGCGCCAGCGTACTGGCCGCTGCGCAAAGTTTTGACATGCAGCTCACCAAGAGTGCCCGCGAAGTGCAAGAACGCGACACCCAAAACGGCCGGGAAATCATGGATCTCATCCGTGATGAGTTAGCCAGTCTGCGACGCGAGTTCAACCTGAGCCAAAAGACCTCCGGTTGGCAAAGCGGGCTGAATCTGGCCCCGGAGGTCCAGGCCCTGATGGATTCTTTCACCGAGGCCGGCATGCCCGCGTCCCTGCGTGCCCTGCTGCTCGATACCGTGAAAGACATGCGCGATGAGCGCGAGGCATTGGCGGCCGTGCGCAACCAGTTGGAGCAGGCATTGCAACGGGAACCGGCTGCGGTACCCCGGCACGGCGTCCACGTTCTGGCAGGCCCTTCCGGCAGCGGTAAATCCCTGATGGTGGCCAAGCTGGCGCGCCTGGCCGCTAAGCGCGACGGAGCCGACCACATTGCGATCGTCAGCTACAAAGACCTGCGGGTGGGTGCCTGGAGCCAAGTACAGTTACTCGCCGAACACATTGGCGTTGACGCTTTTTGCGTTCAGGATGCAGCCGAGCTGCCCGCCCTGTTTGAGCGGCTCAAAGGCCGCCACCTGATTCTCATCGACACCCCCGGGTCACAGACGCTGGAGCGTGTGGCCGAAGTCAAGAACGCTTTCCCGCAAGCGCAGGCCCATATGGTGATGTCTGCGGACGCCTCCAGCGCCACCCTGAACCGCGCGATGCGGGCGGGGGCAGCCCGATGGGACAGCCTGATGGTCACCAAGCTGGACGAGTCGGTCCAGCCCTGGCCCTTGGTCGAATTTCTATGCGACAACCGTTTAGCGCTGAACGCAGCGGGTGACGGCAACCAGCTCGGCGACCTTCGCCGCGAACTGGAAATCCGCTCGCTGGTGGAGATGGCCGTTGCCCAGCTGGCGCGCACCGCCAACGCCACCTCGGTCGAACCCATCAAAGCCCTGGCGCAGCAGCCATCCGTCACGCCACTGCCCCCGGCACCGTCGCCGTCGGCACGCCTGTACGCCGCCGTGGCGCCGCGTGGCATGCTGGGGGCGTATAACTGACACAATAGGGCGCAGCGGCCGGTGCGCTGTGGCTGCGATTGACGTGAAAAAGACATGAAAAAACCCTCTCGGACAGAAGTTATTGGTATTGCCAGCGGAAAAGGCGGCGTGGGAAAAACCACGGTTGCCGTGAACCTGGCTATCGCGCTGCAAAAGGCAGGGCACCGCGTGATGCTGTTTGATGCGGATCTGGGCTTGGCGAACTCACAAATCGCGCTGGGCTGCGCCTGTCCTTACAACCTGACGCACTTCATGAGCGGGCAAAAAACGCTGCAAGAAATCACCGTGACTTCGCGCCACGGCGTGCGCCTGATACCGGGCGCGTCGGGCGTGAAGGAAATGGCAGCCCTCAGCCAAGTGCAAGCCTCGCGCATCGTCCAGGCCTTCAGCGCGCTGGAAGATGAGATTGACTACCTGATCGTGGATATGGCCGCGGGCATCTCGCCGTCGGTGCTGGCCTTTATGGCGGCTTGTCAACGGCGCTACATCGTGGTGCGGGACGATCCTTCGTCCATCGCTGACGCCTACGGCACCATCAAAGTCTTGATTCAGGATTACGATCTCAACGAGATCTACATCATCCCCAACGCCGTGGCCAGTCAGGCCGAAGGCCAGAACCTGTTCCGCCGCATCAACCAAGTCTGCGCACAGTTTCTCAACTACACCACCCATTACCTGGGCGCCATTGAGTACGACGACCAGATTCTTGCTGCGCACCGCAAGTACGAACCGGTGATGGAATTTGCGCCGGGCAGTAACAGCGCACGCGACTTCAAACGCCTGGCAAAGTCGATCGCCCAAATGCCACCAACCGCCACCGTGTCAGGCGGCATGCAGTTTTTTGTGGAGCGCCTGGTGCGCTTCCAGGCCTGAGTCCACCGATGGCCATTTCCACCCGCCTGTACGAGCAGATCAGCGACAACAGCGAGGCGCTGGTCATGCAGCACCTGGGCCTGGTCAAGCGGGTGGCGCTGCATCTCAAGGTGCGTATTCCACCGTTTATGGAACTCGACGAGCTGATCCAGGTCGGGATGATTGGGCTGCTCGAGGCTGCACGGGCTTTCAACCCGGATAAGGGCGTAGATTTTGAAAACTTCGCCTTGAGCCGCGTGCGCGGCGCCATCCTGGACGAAGTAAGGCAGCTCTCCTACTTGCCGCGCTCCGCGGTTGCGTTTAATAAATCAGAAAGCCGCGCCACCGATGCACTATCGACCGAGCTAGGACGTGCGCCAACCCAATCGGAATTGGCAGAACATCTTGGCGATGACATCGAATCGTTCCATAAGAAGCGTGGCAACGCCAGCCGCTTTGAGACTTTTTCCATGGAAGTGGTCGCTGACGAAGTCATGGGCATTGCGGACGAACGCGCACGCCAACCAGAGGCCATCGTTGAGCACGCGGACTTCATGCGCGCCGTCACCCAAGCGATTGCTGATCTGCCCGAGCGGGATCAATTGTTGATGCAACTCTATTACGTAGAGGAACTCAATCTCAAAGAAATTGGCGAAATCGTGGGCGTCACGGAATCACGGGTGAGCCAATTGTTGACAGCAACCGTCAAAAAGCTGCGGTCCACGTTACAAATTGAAGTCGAGGCGAAGCCGCCTAAGGCGCAAAAACGCGGCAGTTAAAGACCATGGACAAAGAATTTCTCACCGCTTTACGTGAAACGCTCAAGTTTCCCGCCGGCGCACCGATACCTAGTGGGCATACCAACCCTCTCGGAGAACCTATCATGCGCATGAACTTCAAAGCAATGGAATCGTACGGAGCTGATAACGTAGCATCGCAAGCTTCGGTCGCCAATAATGTGGCCCTGATCCAAATGCTGTTCGATGGCTTGCTAGAAAATATTTCTGCGGCTAAAGGGCACATGGAGCGTGGTGCCATTATGGAAAAAGGAAACTGCATTTCGCGCGCAGGGCGCATTGTGGTGGGATTACAAGGTTCGTTGGATTTCGAAAAAGGCGGCGATCTGGCCCGCAACCTGAACGATCTCTACAGCTACGTGACCCGTCGCTTGATCCATGCGAACGCGCGCAACGATGTCGCCGCACTGGAAGAAGTGCGCGGTCTGATGGACGAAATCAGCCAAGCGTGGCGCGAAGTGCCCGCTTTGCTGCCAGTCCAAAAAGACTTTAGCTGGCATTGAGTTGGTAAAGCGGGTCGGCTTCGGTCGACCCTTTGTGAAGAGGTCAGAGCGCCGGTGCGTCAAGCACAGGCGCTCGCCCCGTTTTAGGAAGCGCATATGGTTGGCATTGGTGGAATCGTCTTCTTGTTGGTGTGCGTTTTTGGCAGCTTCATCGTCGGCGGCGGGAATCTGCATCCCTTCATCCACGCGGCGCCCATTGAAGGTTGGTGTATTCTGGGCTCCGGCATCGGCGGCATGCTGATCGGCAACAGCATGGGCACCACCAAAGCCGTTTTTGCCGGCATCGGACGCACCTTTAAAGGGTCGAAGTACCACAAGGAGGATTACCTCAACACCATTTTCTGCGTCTCCAAGGTCATGAAGACGCTCAAGAGCGAGGGTGCCGTGGCCCTGGAAGCCCATATCGAAGCGCCAGAGTCCAGCGCGATATTCAGCGAATACCCCAAGATCCTGCACGACCACGCGCTCTTGCACCTGATTTGCGACACCGTTCGCCTGATGGTGGTCTCCCAAGGTACCTTGAGCCCCATGGCGGTGGAAGAGGTCATGGACAACGCCATCAAAACCCACCACCATGACGAGCTGAAAGCCTCTACCGCCATCGGCACGCTCGCCGGTGCCCTGCCTGCGCTGGGAATCGTGTCCTGCGTGATGGGTGTGGTGAAGACCATGGACGCGATTGACCAACCGCCGGCGATTCTGGGTGGCCTGGTGGGTGCGGCACTGGTGGGAACCTTCATCGGGGTATTTTTGGCATACGGATTTTTTGAGCCCTTCGCCAAGCGCCTGGAAGAAATCATCAACGACGAAGCCGCCATGTACGGCGTCGTCAAGCAAATCATCATCGGCACCATGCACGGCCACCCCATGCCGCTGATTCTGGAAGGCGCGCGGGTTTGCATCAGCCACCACAACCAGCCCAGTTTTGCCGAAGTATTTGACGGGCTGCGCGGCAAGTAAACATGGCGACTGAAGAAAAGGCACCGGAAGAAGAAGTCGTCCCGGCCGGGGCAGAAGAAGCCGGCCCGACGGACGCGGAAGCCCCGGCCGAAGACGCGCCCCTAGCGCCCATCATCGTCAAGAAAATTGCCGATGGTCATGGCGGTGCGCACGGCGGGGCCTGGAAAATTGCCCTCGCCGACATGATGACGGCCATGATGGCCTTTTTTCTGCTCATGTGGATTTTGGGCGCCACCAACGACTCGCAACGCAAAAGCGTGGCCGACTATTTCAAGCCCACCTCGCAAAGCGTGGTGGCCATGGGCCAACTGGCCGGATCCAACGGCATCATGGGCGGTCGCTCCATCATCGACCCCGACGGCTTTCCTTACACCGCCAAGCAAACTGCCGCGTTGCAAATGGTCACACCGCGCTCCGAAGGCGGCCCGACCGAAAACGATCCGTCTCCCAACAGCGAAAACGACCACGCCAAAGAGCGTGACGGGATGAATGATTCGGACAAGAAAAAAATCGTCGAACAAGCGGACAAAGAAAACTTCGACAAGCTGGAAAAAGAAGTGCGCGAACAGTTGGAACAAAACCCGAACTTGCAAAAAATGCAAGGGCAGGTGCAGTTTGTTCGGGAAAAAGAAGGCCTGCGGATTGAGATCATCGACAAAGCCGATTTCTCGATGTTTGCGCTGGGCACCTCACAAATGCAGGGCGGCGCCCAGGATTTGATTACTGAAGTTGCCAAATCGCTGGCCGGCATGAACAACAAAATTGCCGTGCGTGGTCACACCGACAGCCTGGGCTTTGCCAAGCCGGGAGCGCGCAACAACTGGTCGCTGTCCGCAGAACGCGCCGAAGCCACGCGCGCGATGTTCGAGAAAAAAGGGATCAAACCCGATCGCTTTGCGCAGATTGAGGGTGTTGCTGACACCATGCCCTACAACAACAATGATCCCAAAGATCCACGCAACCGGCGCATCAGTGTCACTGTGAAGTACCGTGACGGCGAATAAGGTCCCGGCGGCGTCGCTGGTTTTTGCGCTCGAAGTCCCAGAGGGGGCCGCGACGGTGGTGCAGCCGTCCACCACTGATATGGTTTTTCTTCTGCTGCTCGGCATTGTCTTGGCGGCGGTCGGGCTGGTTGGATGGCGGGCATACGACGATGCCCAGAAGGAATTCAAAGCCGTCAGCAATGCAAAAGTCTGGGCGCAATGGCTCAGCGAGGCGGGACTGCAGCGGGGCAAGGCGAACTTTCACCCACAAGCCTGCGCACTGGCGGCAGCCAAAGAGGAACAGCCACCACTGGCCATCCTGCTTGAGGGAAGCGGACGGGAATTGCTGCTCAACACCGAGTCCGGCCAAGGCGCCGATGTGCTGGCGGCGACGCCATCAGACGGGAGTTGGCGCGCGTGCGAGCAGGTCTTGCGAGAAGCCCGCGGGGCGCTGTCGGGCTTGCGCAACCCGTACAGCGGTGAAGTTCAAGCGAGCGCAGTGCGTTGCGATGCATCGGACCCTAAAACGGCCGGCGCAATTGTGTTGGAAAAAGCCAAGCCCTCGCTGATGGAGCCACGTCCTTTGGAGTTCACACCTCTGGCGGCCGAAGACCTTATACAGGTTCCGCTGAAGCTGAGGATATCGGTTTGCAGCCGCTGGGGTCAGCCGCGACCCGTGGCAGATCTTGATTTTTAATCCCATGAACGAGCCCTCTCAGCCTGCGGGTCCCGTGGCATCCGCGCATAGCCCGCGCGGCGAACAGCTGCATGCCCGGCCTTGGCGCCAGCGGCTCTACAGCCTGCTTTATTCGGAACCACAACCCGGCTCGCCCGCGCGCACGCTGCGTATGGTGTTGTGCGCCAGTGCTGCCGTGAGCGTGGTTCTGTTCAGCCTCGACATCGCGCGCGGCTTGTACCATCAAAGCCCCGATCCGCTGCTGCATGTTTTGCATGTTCTGACGACGGCCATTTTCTGTGCTGACTACCTCGCGAGGATGTACGTTGCCGTCGAGCATCCTGGTAGCCGTGGCGATTTCGCGGCGCGTCTGGTATGCCTACGTCGACCCGAAATGGCGCTGGAAGCGGTGACGCTGGCACCGTTTTTTCTCGGCTTTTGGCTGCCCGTGACGCTCGACTTCCGGTTTTTGCGCGCGATACGCTTTCTGCAACTGATTCCATCGCGGAGTTTTGCGCGATCACGCTCCTACATTGCGGAACTGATGACGCAGATTTGGCCACTAACCCTTGCGGTGGGCCTGTCGCTGCTGGCCACAGGGATCACGGTCTACGGAGCGTTACAGGCACTGGGCAGTGGTGCCCTGTGGGATACCGGACTGGGCTCTGGAAGCACGCCACTTGCATTCACTTTGGTGTTGGTTGTGGTGCTGCTTTTGGTATTTTTTGCCGGATTGTTGCTGGCGCAGCAGCGCGATGGGCGAAGCATCAGTCCGCGGCCCGAGGGAGCGGAGTCCTTGCCGATAAGCCACCCGCAAAACGCAGGCCCCTTCGCACTTCAAGTCATCAGCCCGATGCAGGTGTTGGGCAAACCAGAGCAGGCGCTTGCCCACTTTGATGTGCTACTCGCCCAAATTCGTTACATAGGGGTCCTGACCGACCATGGGCAGTTCGCGTCACTGGCCCGGGAAGGCCGCATCAGCCGTGCGGACTACGCCGTGTGGCTGCACATTCAGGGCTATCCTGTGCACCCACTGCAAGGTGGCTTTGGCGCGCAGTGGCGGGTACGCTACTCGCAGCCTTTGTACAACCTCTTCACGCAAGCGTCCACCCACCGGTTGGATTCCTGAATCGCGGCGGCGTCAAGCGCCGCCGCAACGCGTTGACGGTCTTTGTAAGCATCCGGGTGACCTGCTGCATCGGCAAGACCGTACCAACGGTGGGCCATGGCCGGATTCTTTTCGAACCCGTGTCCTTTCTCATACATGGATCCGAGCTTGAATTGGGCTTTGGCCACACCCTGTGCAGCCGCCATACGCAGCAAGCGATGGGCCTCCGGGTAGTTCAGCGGTACGCCCTGGCCAAAGGCATACATTTCACCGAGCAAGGACTGCGCATTGGGATTACCCGCTTCCGCAACATTGCGCCATTTTTTCACAGCCGCCGGAAAGTCACGGCGCTGGTAATCGGCATAACCGTCCTCCCAATCACCGGCGACGACAGGACGGGCCAACAAAGTGGCAAACACACAGAGGACACCAGCGCGCATCAGAGACATAAGCCACACCTCACAAACAAGAACCAGCATTTTCGATCACCCGCTACGGGTGAAATCAGCTCCCATTCATTGTAGGTCGCTGCCCATTCACCTCGTGGCATTTAAGGGCTGTTAACCAAGCCAGCGAGAGCCTGCTGCCGCGCGTGCGTAACCGCCAAGCCGATAGCCGGTCCTTTGGCTCCTTCTGCAATCGCCCGCGCAGCGACCGCGTCAGTGGCCACGGAAAGCACAGCCTCAAGGGCTTGTGTAAGCCGCTCGGCCTGCCGGTATGGACTGTGTTGGCGGTGCAACCGACCTCTGGCATCACACGCGCACGCTTGCAAAGCAGCGATAAATCGTTCTGGCTTGCGCAAGGCATCGCAGCGTTCCAGCAAGCGCAACACAGCTTCTGCACCCAGTGCCCCGCTGCGGTGGATATTGCCGTGTTCGCGCGCCACGACCTCCGCCAATTCGGTGCAGGCAAGAGGCACGCGCAAACGCCGGCTGATTTGACGCAAGAGTTGCACGCTGCGGCCCTCATGGCCGATATGGCGCGGCAGCAGCGCGCTCGGCGTGGTGGCTTTACCGAGATCGTGCATTAAACAAGCCCAACGCACCTCCAAGGATGCCGCAGCCGCCACGGCTTGTTGCAAAACCATCATCAGGTGTACGCCCGTGTCAATCTCCGGGTGGTGTTCGGCACTTTGAGGCACACCCCACAGGGCATGGACTTCGGGCAGCAGCACCTGCAAAGCACCACAGGCACGCAGCACGTCAAACATCCGCTCAGGATGCTGCTCCATCAGTCCCGTGGCGAGTTCAGCCCAGACCCTCTCGGGTACCAGGGCCGCCATTTCACCTGCGTTAACCATCTCACGCATAAGCAAAGCGGTGGATTGGGTTGCCTCGAATTCTGCGAATCGTGCCGCAAAGCGAGCTAGGCGCAGGATGCGCACCGGATCCTCGCGAAATGCATCCGTGCAATGGCGCAAGGTACAGGTCCGCAAGTCAACCATACCGCCGAAGGGGTCCACAACCTGCGAGGGGTCGAAGCTGCCGTCAGCGCGAACATGCGCGGCCGCAACCGCCATCGCGTTGATCGTCAAATCACGCCGACCCAGATCCTGCTCCAGGGTCACCGCGGCATCGGCATGCACCATGAAACCGCGGTAACCGGGCCCTGTCTTACGCTCGGTGCGGGCCAACGCGTATTCCTCACGGGTCACGGGATGCAAAAAAACAGGGAAGTCGCGACCTACCGGTTTGTAGCCGGCGTCCAGCATGGCTTGCGGGCTGCTACCAACCACCACCCAGTCGCGGTCCTGCACCGGCAGGCCCATCAAGGCATCGCGCACTGCGCCACCGACGAGGTAGATTTGCATTTACAAATTATGTGCCCAACCAGGGCCGCGCCTCAGGTGTAGCGCTTGCTGCGCAAGTTGTCTTTCATGCGGCTGAGCATGGGTTGCACGATAGTGCCGCCTATGCGCAAGGCGACTGTGGTTGCCAACACATCGATGATCAAAAGATGCAACAAGCGTGACACCATCGGGCTGTAGCGGTCAAAACCTTCTGGATGATCGGCGCTCAGGTGAATATGCCCTGCGCTGGCCAAAGGCGATCCGCTGGCGGTGACGACGATCGTTGTCGCGCCGTTTTTGCGCGCGATGTCGCACGCGTCTATCAAGTCGCGGGTGCGGCCTGAGTTACTGATGATCAGTACGCAATCCCCTTTTTGCAAGATAGAAGCACTCATCACCTGCATGTGACCGTCGCTATACGCCGTGCTGTGCAACCCGAGACGGAAGAATTTGTGCTGCGCGTCCTGTGCCACGATGCCCGAATTTCCGACCCCGAAAAACTGAACTTGCCGTCCGTTTTGGAAGGCTGCAACCAGGGCGGCAACGGCCTTGTCGATCTGGTTGCTACTGGCCTCATTACGGTATTTCAAAAATGCAGCGACCGTGTTGTCGATCACCTTGACGAGCACATCCGCCGTCTTGTCATCAACGTCAACACTGCGGTGGATAAAAGGAACGCCCTCGTTCACCGTACCGGTCAGTTTCTGCTTGAAATCGGCCAGCCCGTTGTAGCCCACGCTACGGCAAAAGCGAACCACGGTGGGCTTGCTTACGTGGGCGCGATCGGCCAA
The DNA here is from genome assembly GCA_903861575.1 of uncultured beta proteobacterium. Taxonomy (GTDB): domain Bacteria; phylum Pseudomonadota; class Gammaproteobacteria; order Burkholderiales; family Burkholderiaceae_C; genus Allorhodoferax. The sequence continues at coordinate 35,557 of CAIOUR010000082.1, forward strand.
TTGCGCAACCGGCAGCATGGTGAACGCGCGCGGGTCGGCCAGACACAACTTGGCAACACGCTGTTCAGCGGGCGCCAGCGAGGGTAAGCAGGCTTGGACGCGGTCCAGCATGGCTTTAGGACTCCTCGGCCCAGCAATGGCCGTCGCGGGCGATCATGGCGCTGGAGGCACTCGGGCCCCAGCTACCGGCCGCATAAGGCCGGGGCCCTTGCGTATCCGCCGCCCAATGCTCAATGAGGGGTTCCACCCAGCGCCAGGCTTCCTCTTGCTCGTCACTGCGCACAAAAAGATTCAGGCGGCCGCCAATCACGTCGAGCAGCAGTCGCTCGTATGCGCCAACCCGCTCAGAGCCGAAGCGTTTGTCGAAGTCGAGATCGAGTTGTACCGGCACCAAAGCGGCCGCGACCCGGCTTTGTCGGCCAGCCTGTCCTTGCGCCAACAGGTGCAACTCCAACCCATCCTTGGGTTGCAGGTGTATTACGAGCTGGTTGGCGCTGTTAGCCGGGGCGTTGAAAATGGCGTGCGGCGTGGGCCGGAAGTTAACCACGATGCGCGCATCGCGCCCGGCCAGTCGCTTGCCGGTGCGGATGTAAAACGGCACACCGGCCCAGCGCCAATTGGCGATCTCGGTGCGCAATGCCACAAAGGTTTCGGTCTGGCTGTGCGGGTTTACGCCCGCCTCTTCGCGGTAGCCGGGCACGGCAGCGCCACCAGCCGTGCCCTTGCTGTACTGCCCGCGCACCACGTCGCTGTCCAGCGTCTGCGCCGTCCAGGGCTTGAGCGAGCGCAAAACCTTGAGTTTTTCATCACGGATCGCGTCCGCATGGGCATTGATGGGCGGCTCCATACCAATAGCGCACAGCAACTGCAAGGCGTGGTTTTGCACCATATCGCGCAGGGCTCCTGTGGTTTCATAAAAGGCGCCTCGGCTTTCGACTCCCAGATCTTCCGCAATGGTGATCTGGATGTTGGCGATGTGCTCGCGCCGCCAGAGTGGCTCAAACAAGGCGTTGCCAAAGCGCAGCGCAAACAGGTTTTGCACCGCCGGTTTACCCAGGTAGTGGTCAATCCGGAACACCTGCTTTTCTTCGAAGTAGCGGCGCACAGTCTGATTGATCGCGCGGTTGCTGGCCAGGTCGTGGCCCAGCGGCTTTTCCAAGACCACGCGGATGTGGGGGGCGTTCAAGCCCACGGCAGCAAGTTGCTCGCACACCATGGTGAACAGCGAGGGAGCCGTGGCCACATACATGACCACCGTGTCCGCGCGGCGGGCATTGAGGCTGTCGGCCAGGGCAGCGTAATCGACCACCTTGGACAAGTCCATGGGAATGAATTCCAGCAACGCCGCAAAGCGGGCAAACTCTTCCGCACTGGGGCGCTTGGCGAGCTCCACGTTGTCAAACCGCGATTGAATCAAGGCGCGGTATTGTTCATGGCTGTATTTGTCGCGTCCGATGCCGATGATGCGGCCACCCTCGGGCAAAGTTCCATGGCGAAAAGCCTGAAATAAAGCGGGCATGAGTTTGCGCCAAGCCAGGTCGCCGGTGCCGCCGAAGAGAACAAGATCGAAGCTCATAATGGGACGCGAATAGAATGTTGGTTACTTAATTTTTTAATTTTATTGTAACTTTGTTTCATGGGCGCGAGTTGTAGCCCCATGGTGCGTTGGATCCAATACCCATCCCAGAACCGAGGACCGCTATGAACCAGCTCGAGGCACTCAAGCAGCACACCACCGTGGTCGCCGACACCGGCGACTTCAAGCAACTCAGCGCCTACCAGCCGCAAGATGCCACCACCAATCCATCCCTGATTCTTAAAGCGGTGCAAAAACCGGAATACGCGCCCTTGCTGAACGCTGCGGTTTCGGCCCACCGCGGCCGGCCACTGGACGAGGTGATGGACCACCTGCTGGTGCATTTCGGCTGCGAGATTCTGGCCATCATTCCGGGCCGCGTCTCCACTGAAGTCGACGCGCGCTTGAGTTTCGACACCGCGGCCACCGTTGCCAGAGGCAAGCGCCTGATCGCTATGTACCAGGCCCAGGGCATTGCGAAAGACCGGGTTCTGATCAAGGTAGCCTCGACCTGGGAAGGCATTCAAGCCGCGGCGCAATTGCAGCAAGCGGGTATTCACACCAACCTTACGCTGCTGTTCGCGTTTTGCCAGGCGGTGGCCTGCGGCCAAGCCCAGGTGCAGCTGATTTCGCCCTTTGTCGGGCGCATTTACGACTGGTACAAAAAGTCGGCAGGCGCGGCGTGGGTGGAAGCCGACAAGGCCGCCGAGAACGACCCCGGCGTGCAATCGGTGGTGCAGATTTACAACTACTACAAACACCACGGCATCAAGACCGAAGTGATGGGCGCGAGCTTTCGCAATGTGGGGCAGATCACTGCGCTGGCAGGCTGTGACCTGCTCACCATCAGCCCCGAACTGCTGGCCGGTCTGGCCGCCAGTGATGCGCCGCTGGCGCCCCGCTTGCACGCCCCGGCTGCGTTGGCCATGGACATTCCAGCGGTGCAGTATGACGAAGCGGGTTTCCGCTTTGCTTTGAACGAAGATGCCATGGCCACCGAGAAGCTGGCCGAGGGCATACGCGCATTCTGCGTCGACGCGATCAAGCTGGAAAAGCTGCTGTTGGCGGCCTGAATGGCTCACCACCACCCTACAAGGAATTACTCCATGACCCGTCTGCGTTGCGACCGCGCACCCGCGTGGGCAAGCCTACAAAACGCCTATGAAACGCAGGGGCGGCGTTTCGATCTGCGCGAAGCCTTTGCTGCGGATCCGCAGCGATTTACCCACTTCAGCCAGCAGGCGCCATACGTGTTTGGCGATCTATCCAAGAACTTAATCGACACGGCCACCATGCAATTGCTGCTGGAACTGGCGGAGCAATGCGGAGTGGCGGCAC
>CAIOUR010000083.1 GCA_903861575.1 uncultured beta proteobacterium
TGGTGGGACGTGCGGGGGTCGAACCCACGACAAACGGATTAAAAGTCCGCTGCTCTACCAACTGAGCTAACGTCCCCTCAGACTTCTCTCAAAGTCTCATACCAAGCCCATGATTATAGCGGGGACATTTTCGAATATTTGCCGCCTTCAGACAATTTATTGAGCGTCCACCCTGCAGCCGCCATACCGCATGTCGCGGTGACGGTTACCAATGAGCCGTAGCCGCTGCAGTTCAAGCCGGAAGTACCCCGCGTAACCTTCCCCGAAACATCTTGAAGCGGTGGATTTATGTGCATGGGCTCGGAGCTAAAGACGCACGGCAGACCAATCTTTTTTCCTGCTTTCGCTGCGTCATGGTGCTTACGCAACTGATAACGTAATTCCGCCATCAAAGGGTCATGTGTGCAGTCACTGAGGTCAGCAATCGTGATGTCTTGCGCTTTGCGCTTGCCACCCGCTGCTCCGACCGTGATGAATAAACGCTGGCTTTCCAAGGCCCAGGCGGCCATAGCCACTTTGGCCCTCATCTGATCACAGGCGTCGATAACACCGTCGACTCCGTCGGGAAGAATGCCTGGCCAGTTACCGGGCTCCACAAATGCATCAATGCCGGTAACGCAGCAAGCGGGATTGATGGATGCAATACGCCGCTGCATCGCATCTATTTTTGCCATGCCCAACGTGTCGCTGGTCGCTTGTATCTGGCGATTCACGTTGGACTCGGCCACATGGTCCATATCAATCAGGGTAATGCGTCCAACCCCTGAGCGGGCCAGTGCCTCGGCGGCCCAGGAACCCACTCCGCCGATGCCGACAACGCAGATATGGGCCGCTCGCAATCTGCTCGCCCCATCCGCACCGTACAGGCGATCCATTCCACCAAAACGGCGATCCGGGTCTTCGGAGGATTTATCCAAATCTGCAGTGATTCGTCAAGGGTTGGCAAACAAGGCTATTGCAATTTGGATAGCCGGTCACGGGCCACGCTGGCCGCCTCAGTTCGCTCATATTGCTCAACCAAATCTTCCAATGTCTTACGGGCGGCCTGGGGATCCTTGAGTTCGCTGTAACAGTTCGCGATGGCCAACATGGCCTCAGGCGTCTTCTGGTAATTGGGCTCCGCTAGTTGCAGGGGTCGCAGCGTAAGCAACGCAGACTTGTAATCGCCTTGCAAAAACTCCGCATTTCCTTTCCAGAAACGGGCAGCCGGGGCATAACCGCCATGCGGATACCGCAACAGAAACTCATCAAACTGCTTGCGCGCACCCGGGTAATTGGCACGTTTAAAAACCGCCTTCGCGTTGTCAAACTCCTTCTTTTCGGAACTCTGGGCATAAAAACTCGCACCATCCTCCGACACCAGCATGGGTAGGCCATTCAGGCGCTCTTCCATCGAACGCTGAATCTCTCGCGTCTTGCGCTGTTCTTCCACGAGTGCGCGCTGCTGTTCATCCTGGCGGGTCGCCAATGTGCGCGTTTCTTCCATTTGGCCACGCTGGCTGCCCGCCAGCGCTTTCGACTCCTCCACTTGACCACGTAGCTCGCGCACCTCTTTACGGGCGTCTTCCAGTTGGGTAAGTAAATCCAGCTGGGCCGTTTTCAATATTTCCACCTCATCGATGCCCTTTTTGAGGCTCTCGGAGACAGGGCGCAATTCATCATCGATCACTTTGCGCAACATCAAGTCGATGCGTTGCCGCTCCTTGTCAAGATCGCGGCGGATGGTTTCCATCTCGCGCCGAATGGACTCACCCTCCGTGCGGAACAATTGCGCATCACCACGAAGCTTGTCGAAATCGATCCGAATCGCATCGATGCGCTGTCGCTCCTTCAATATGGCGGCGCGCGCATCGTTGTCAGGAAATGGCGTGTAGTCCGCATACGCCAAACCCAAGGGAGCCAGCGTCACCAAGAAAACGGCAATCCGCTTGCTGATCTGACCTCGGATGTCTGTGGAAATTCGCATGTGCATAACGGCTTATGGCTCAGCGGTAACTGATCTCAACACGGCGGTTTTCTTGCATGGCTGCCTCGGTGTTGCCGGGAACCGCTGGCTTTTCCTTACCAAAGCTCACAGCCTCCATCTGGCTGTCTGCAACACCCATAAGGGACAAAGCCTTTCGCACCGCATCGGCGCGTTTTTGTCCAAGTCCCAGGTTGTATTCGCGCCCGCCTCGATCGTCCGTATGACCTTCAAGCGCTACGTGCAACTTGGCATCTGCACGCAAGCGGCGACCGTGAGCCTCAATAATCGGGCGTGCTTCGGGGCGAATGATGAAACTATCGAAGTCGAAATACACAATACGCTCGCGCATCGCAAGTGCAGCAGCAGCGGCAGCGGAAGCAGCAGACGAGGATCCAGCCGCCCCTGAAGCACCGGCTGCCGTCGCGACGGCAGATTTCCCGGCGGCGTCTGCGACCGCAGAGCCCGACAAACCAGCTGCGCCCACGGCACGGGCGTTGGCGTCTTTCGAAGACAGATCCAAAGCCGCTACGTTGCGCGCGCTGTTTGCGGCATCTTTCAGCAAGCTGTTACCCAAAATCGGTGTCGGGCTTTTTTCAGCCGCTGCCGAGGCAGCCTGGCGGTCTTCCACAGAGGCGGAGTCCAATTTGACCGGCGACTTACAGGCTACAAGGGCAAACGCCAGAACAACCGGGATCAACGAAAACTTCATAACGAACTCCTAAAAAATAAATTGCCTGCCGGCCTCACGAATCACAAAACCATTGTTCAACGGACCGCCGGTCCCCAATGGGGCTGGCGAAGATCCCCATCGGACCCGACTAAACGACTCTTAACCTTACCATCAATAGTTGCCATCATCAAAGCCTCTTTGCCTTGCTGCTCGGTCGCATAAAGCAACTGACGGCCATTGGGGGAGAAGCTGGGTTTTTCATCGGCAGAAGTATCGGTGATCGCCGTGACGGTCCCGCTAGCCAAATCCAACACGTGAAGTTTGAATGCTCCGCTCACACGTGAGACAAAAGCTAACAATTTCCCATCCGGACTGACGGTCGGAGAGATGTTGTAATTGCCGGTAAAAGTAACCCGCTCTACGTTGGAACCCGTTGCGCCCATCTTGTAGATTTGCGGCGTGCCGCCGCGGTCACTGACAAAGTAGATCGTTTTGCCGTCGCTTGAAAAAGTAGGTTCGGTATCGATAGCCGATGACGTCGTGATGCGACGCGGCTCGGCACCCGGAGTGATGGCATCCAAAAGAAAAATCTGTGATCCATTGTCCCGGCTCAGGGTAACAGCCAGTGTCCGACCATCGGGCGACCAGGTCGGCGCGCTATTGGATCCCTTGAAATTCGCCACCAAACGGCGTTTGGCGGTCTCTACATCATGCACGTACACGGATGGCTTGCGCGCTTCGAAGGACACATAGGCCAGTTGACTCCCGGTCGGGGACCATGAAGGGGAAATGATCGGCTCGTTGCTACGCAGGGCAAAGCTTGCGTTCTCGCCGTCAGCGTCGGCGACCCACAGCGTATACACGCTTCCATTTTTGGTGACATAAGCGATGCGGGTAGAAAAAACAGCCTTCTCGCCGGTCAGCTTTTCATAAACGTAGTCAGCGATTTTGTGGGCTGCCATGCGCATGTCCGTCTGCGCGACCGAGTAACCTTGCCCGCCCATGTTCTCGTTGCGGGCTACGTCCCACAAACGAAATCTCACATCCAGCCTGCCATCGGGGAGCCGGCTCACGCTGCCGCCAACCAGCGCGTCAGCGCCCTTTTTGCGCCAGAAGGCAGGATCCTGCAGGCCGGTTGTCTCATCAATTGCGGGTGCGCCAACCAGATCAATGCTGCGAAACACACCGCTGCGCTCCAAATCGGCCTGGACAATGGCTGCAATCTTTTGGGTGCTGGCGTCATTGCCGCGAAAAGGCATCACCGCCACGGGAATCTGGGTAGTACCAACACCCGAAACTTCCACACGAAACTGCGCATACCCCGCCGTTGCACACAGCAAACAACAGACCGAAATCCACCAATTTTTCATAAGTCTGAGCATCACCAGTTCGCAAAAGTCAAAGTTTCAAAGTCCTGCACCGAGCGACACTCGTCAAAGCCGAGCGGCGCCCGAACGATATCGGTCTGCATACGCTGACGCACGGTCTGCTCATTGACAGACGCCAGGTTGCGACTGGCCTCGTCATGCCACAAATGGAAGACCTCGGTCGAGAAAAAGCCATTTTTTCTGCGGATACCCGCATGGAACATCCGCAAAACCAAATCAGCATCCTCATGACCCCAACCCTGAAACGACGAGTCGAAGCCGTTCACCAACTCGAAATCCGAGCGCCACAAGCCCATATTGCAACTTCTGATGCCATGCCAACGAAAGTCCTGCTCCACCCGTAGGCCCGAATTCGGCACTCTCAATAACGGAGCGATTTTACTGGCATGCCCTAATCGCCACTGCTGCAACCAATAAACCCACGACCTCCCGACGACATCGACGGAACCCTCCAACACCCGCTGGGTAA
>CAIOUR010000084.1 GCA_903861575.1 uncultured beta proteobacterium
GACGTGGTGCGTATCCATGCTGACGCGCGCATGTACAGCGGTTGCTTTGACGGCGCGCAAAGCGCCGATCTGGCGCTGGACCCGGCGCGCAAAGCCTATGTGCAGGTGCTGCGTGGCGCGCTGCAGGTCAACGGCCTGGCTTTGGCCACGGGTGATGCGCTCTTGATCGAGCAGGAATCCGCGCTGCACTTAAGCCAGGGCCACAGCGCCGAAGTGCTGGTGTTTGACCTTGCGCCCTGACCGTCCCCGTTTTTGTTTTGATTGATTTGGAGCACTCCCCATGACCCACACTGTTGTGATCTACCACTCCGGCTACGGCCACACCCAGCGCCTGGCGCAGCAGGTGGCTGATGGCGCGGACGCGCAGCTCATCGCCATTGACGCCGAGGGCAATATCGGCGAGGCCGACTGGGCTGCGCTGGACGCGGCCGACGCCATCATCATGGGCTCGCCCACTTACATGGGCACTGTGTCCTGGCAGTTCAAAAAGTTTGCTGATGCATCTAGCAAGCGCTGGTACACCGGTGCCTGGAAAGACAAGGTCGCTGGCGGCTTCACCTGCTCCGGTCACCTCAGCGGCGACAAGCTCTCGACCTTGCAGTACCTGCTGACCTTTGCCATGCAACACGGCATGGTTTGGGCCGGCCTGAACATCATGGGCAACGACACCATCAACCGCCTGGGCTCCAGCATCGGCGTTATGGCCCACGCCAGCAGCACCACCGCCGCCCACGCCATGCACCAAGGCGACTTGGACACCGCCAAAGCCTATGGCGCGCGGGTGGCGCAGGTGGCGGCGAAGCTGCGGGGCTGAGCCCGCACTTTGCCGGTAACACCATGCACCCCTTACGCAAACTCCTGACCTACGCCGCCGCCTACCGCAGCGACTTCCAAAAAGCCACGCTGTATTCGGTGCTAAACAAGTTCTTCGACATCCTGCCCGAGGTGCTGATTGGCGCGGCGGTGGATGTGGTGGTCAAGGGGGATCAGAGTTTTCTCGCGCGCAATGTGCTGGGCGGTTTTGGGATTACCAGCACCTGGGAGCAGTTGCTGGCGCTGGGTGCATTTAACGTGCTGGTGTGGGGTGGCGAGTCGCTGTTCCAGTATTTGTACGAGGTGCAATGGCGGCAACTCGCGCAGAACCTGCAGCACGATTTGCGGCTGGACACCTACCGCCATGTGCAGCGCCTGGACATGGCGTATTTCGAGAACCAGCGCACTGGCAACCTCATGGCCATCCTCAACGACGACATCAACCAGATGGAGCGTTTTTTAAACGGTGGGGCGAACCAGATCATCCAGGTGCTGTGTTCCTCGGTGCTGGTGAGCGCGGTGTTTTTTGCGATGCAGCCTGGCATCGCGGTGATGGCGCTCCTACCGGTTCCGCTGATTTTGTTTGGCGCGTTCTGGTTCCAAAAGCGCCTGGCACCGCGCTACGCCGAGGTGCGCGAAGCGGCGGGTGATGTGGGCGCGCGGCTCAATAACAACCTGCTGGGGCTGGCCACCATCAAAGCCTTTGCCACCGAGAACCTGGAGGCGCAGCACATAAGCGACGCCAGCAACCGCTACCGCCAGAGCAACAAGGGCGCGATCCGTGTCAGCGCGGCCATCACCCCGGTGATTCGCATGGCGATTCTGGCGGGCTTTACCGCCACGCTGCTATACGGCGGCTGGCTGACGCTGCACGACCAACTCGCGGTGGGTGCGTTCTCGGTGCTGGTGTTTCTGACCCAGCGCCTGCTGTGGCCCATGACCTCGCTGGCCGACGTGGCCGATATGTACCAACGCTCCATGGCCGCGATCGAGCGCGCCATGGGCCTGCTGGATACGCCCATCAGCATTCCCTACGAGGGCACGCATTTCACCAAGGCCAGCGTGCGTGGTGAAGTGCGCCTCGAGGACGTGGGTTTTTCGTATGCCACGACCGGGGCCACGCCAACCCTGCACGGCATCAACCTGACCATCGCCGCCGGGCAGACCACGGCTTTTGTCGGCTCCACCGGCTCGGGCAAATCGACCCTGGTCAAATTGCTGCTGCGTTTTTACGAGCCGCAGCACGGGCGCATCCTGCTCGACGGTGCGCCAATTGACAGCCTCAATTTGCAGGACCTGCGCCGCGCCATTGGTTATGTGGCGCAAGACGCGTTTTTGAGCGACGCCAGCTTGGCCGAGAACATTGCCTACGGCAGCCTGGACGCGGTCAGCGACGCCGCGATTGCCGCCGCAGCGGAAGCGGCCGGAGCGACGGAATTCATCGCCAAGCTACCGCTGGGCTTCGCAACCCGCTTGGGCGAGCGCGGGCAAAAGCTCTCGGGCGGCCAGCGCCAGCGCCTGGCCCTGGCGCGCGCCATCCTCAAAGACCCGCCCATCCTGATCCTGGACGAGGCCACCAGTGCGGTGGACAACGAAACCGAAGCCGCCATCCAGCGCTCGCTCGACGTGGTCAGTCGCGACCGCACCACCATCGTCATCGCCCACCGCCTGTCCACCGTGCGCCAGGCGCACTGCATCCACGTGGTCGAAGCCGGACGGATTGTGGAAAGCGGCGACCACGAGACGCTGTTGGCCCTGGGTGGTAGTTATGCGGCTTTGTGGCGCTTGCAAACGGGCGAGCGCGCGGGCGGGTGAGCTATGCCGATGACCGAGTCTGAACACGTGCGTAGCCCCCGGCCCAACCAGTTCGCGCTCTTAGGCCAGCGCCGCTTCGCCCCCTTTTTCTGGACCCAGTTCAGCGGTGCCGGGAATGACAATGTGTTCAAGTTCGCCTTCACCGTGCTGGTAACCTACCAGTTGCAGGTGGCGTGGTTGCCGCCGCAGATGGCCGGGCTGGTGATCGGGGCTTTGTTCGTCCTTCCTTACGTGCTGTTTTCAGCGACCAGCGGTCAGCTGGCCGACCGTTGGGACAAGTCGCGGCTGATGCGCTTGGTGAAGAATCTGGAGATTGCCATCATGCTGCTGGCGGCCTACGGTTTTCTGGCTGCCGATGTGGCGGTGCTGCTGGTCTGTACGTTTTTGATGGGCTGCCACTCGACCCTTTTCGGCCCGGCCAAATTTGCGTACCTGCCGCAGGTCTTGCGCGACGATGAACTGGTGGGCGGCAACGGCATGGTGGAAATGGGCACCTTCGTGGCTATCTTGCTGGGCAATATGTTGGGTGGCTTATTGATGTCGCTGCCTGGGGTGGGGCAGGGCGCGGCGGCCTGCGCCTGCGTGCTGATCGCCGTGGCGGGCCGGCTTGCGGCCAGCTGTATTCCGGCAGCTGCGCCACCGGTGATCGGCACGCCCATGCGCTGGAACCCCTTCTCCGAGACATTGGCCAATGTGCGTCTGGGCGCGCAGGATCCAGTGGTGTTCCGCTCCATGCTCGCGATCAGCTGGATGTGGTTTTTCGGGGCCGTTTTTTTGAGCCAGTTCCCGGCCTTTGCCAAAGACGTTTTGCATGGCGACGAGCAGGTGGCCTCGCTGCTGCTGGTGCTGTTTTCGCTGGGCATAGGCGCCGGGGCTTTGCTCTGTGAAGGTCTGGGGCGGCGCGGCGGTTCGCAGGCGCAGGGCGTGGGCCTGGTGCCCATCGGCGCGCTGGGCATGAGCGCCTTCGCCATAGACCTGTATTTCGCCGTGCGCGGCCTGCCGCCGTCGGCCTTGCAAGACGCCGTCATTTTTGTGGGCGTGGCCGCGCATTGGCGGGTGATGGCCGATTTGGTCTTGATGAGCCTGTTCACCGGCTTGTTCAGCGTGCCCCTGTACGCCTTGATTCAGCAGCGCAGCCCGGCCGGTCACCGCGCCCGCATCATCGCGGTCAACAACATCCTCAACGCCTTATTCATGGTGGCCAGCGCGCTGATTGCAGGCGCTTTGCTGGGCGCGGGCTTCACGGTGCCGGAAGTGTTTCTGGCCACCGGCCTCGTGAACGTGCTGTTTTGCGCCTATGTATTTATCCGTGTGCCTTTGTATTGGAAGGAGTTGCGCGCCTTGCTGCGCGGCAGCTGATTCAGCGCAGCGGGGCCACAGCCAGATCGGGCCCGACGGCGCGGCGCTCGTCGAACACAAAGCAGCTGCCCTCGTAATGCTTGCCGTCGGTTTCTTCAAAGTACTTGAGGATGCCGCCATCCAGCTGGTAGACATGCTCCAGCCCCTCTTCGCGCATCAGAATCGCTGCCTTCTCGCAGCGGATGCCGCCGGTGCAAAAGCTGACTACGGTCTTGTCTTGCAAGGCGGTCTTGTGGGCGCGAAAAGCCTCCGGGAAATCGCTGAATTTGCCGATGCGCCAGTCGATGGCCCCCGCAAATGTTCCTTCGTCCACCTCAAAAGCATTGCGCGTGTCCAGGGTCACGACCGGGCGGCCTGCGTCGTCGTGGCCCGCCTCCAGCCAGCGCCGCACGGTGGCCGCGCTCACCGCCGGGGCACGGCCTTGCGCGGGTTGAATAGCGGGATGGTTCATGCGGATGATTTCGCGCTTGACCTTGACCAGCAATTTTTGGAAAGGTTGGGTGGCTGACCAACTTTCTTTTGGGGTGACGTCCGTAAAACGTATATCCGCTTGCAACTGGGCCACAAACTGCCGCACCGCGTCGGCCTCGCCCGCCAAAAATAAATTAATGCCTTCTTCGGCCAATAAGACCGTGCCTTTGAGTGACAGCGCGCTGGCCCGGTGGTGCAGCGTCTCGCGCAGTGCCGTTGGGTCCTCCAAGTTGATGAATTTGTAGGCAGAGATGTTGAGTACGGCGTTCACGCGAACGATTTTACGGGCCGCCTACCTACAATGGCCTGATGTTCTGCCACCTGCGCCTGCACACCGAATTCTCCGTCGTCGACGGCACCACCCGCATCGATGAAGTCGTGCAAGCCGCAGCCGCCAACGGGCAGCCCGCACTGGCCATCACCGACCTGAACAACCTATTCGGTACGGTCAAGTTTTACAAGGAAGCCCGCGCGCGCGGGGTCAAACCGCTGGTCGGCGCAGAGGTGCTGCTCGAAGGCATGGGCAGCGACCCGACCGCCACCTCGCGCATGGTTTTGCTGGTGCAAAACAAGCAGGGTTACCTGAACCTGTCCGAGTTGCTGGCCCGCAGCTTCACCCGAAACCCTGGCCGCCCGCAGGCTGTGGCCAGCTTGTCCTGGCTGGCTGAGCTGAACGAGGGTTTGATCGCCTTATCGGGCGCACAGGCCGGGCCGGTGGGGCAGGCGCTGGTGCAGGGCGACACGGAGCGCGCGCAGGCGCTGGCCCTGCAACTCGCCGGCATCTTCGCCCACCGCTTTTATCTGGAGCTGCAACGCGCCGGGCGGCCCGACGACGAGGCCTATGTGGCCGGAGCAGTCGCCCTCGCAGCCCGCATGAAGCTGCCGGTGGTAGCGACCCAGCCCATCCAATTTATGGCCTCTGAAGACTTCGAGGCGCACGAGGCGCGGGTCTGCATCGCCGACGGCGAGTTGCTCTCTAACCCCCGACGGGTGCGCCGCTTCACCCGCGAGCAGTACTTCAAAAGTACGCCACAAATGCTTGCCCTGTTTGAAGATATTCCGTCTGCCATCAGCAACACCCTGGAGATTGCCAAGCGCTGCAACCTGAGTTTGGTGCTGGGTAAACCGCAGCTGCCGGAGTTCCCCACGCCGCTGGTGGATGGGCAGCGCATGACGCCCGAGGACTATTTCCGCTACGCCTCGCACCAGGGCCTGCAAGAGCGCCTCGCGCAGCTCTACCCGGACGCTGCGGTCCGCGAAGGCCAGCGCGCCCGCTATGAAGAGCGGCTGGAGTTTGAGATTGCCACCATCGTCAAGATGGGCTTTCCGGGTTACTTTTTGATCGTGGGCGACTTCATCAACTGGGCCAAGTCCAACGGCTGCCCGGTCGGGCCGGGGCGCGGCTCAGGCGCGGGGTCGCTGGTGGCGTATTCCCTGAAGATCACCGATTTGGATCCGCTGCAATACAACCTGCTGTTCGAGCGTTTTCTGAACCCCGAGCGGGTGTCCATGCCCGACTTTGATATCGACTTTTGCCAAAGCAACCGCGACCGGGTGATTGATTACGTCAAAGCCAAATACGGCAAAGAAGCGGTCAGCCAGATCGTGACCTTCGGCACCATGGCCGCCCGCGCAGCCATTCGCGACGTCGGGCGGGTGCTGGATTTCAGTTACACCTTTTGCGACGGCATCAGCAAGCTCATTCCCAACAAGCCGGGCACGAGCATCAGCCTGCAACTGCCGCCGCCCGGCGCCAAGCGTGGCGACAAAGCCGCTTATGCGCTGCTGGAAGAGCCTCTATTGGCCGAGCGCGAAGCCAAGGAAGAGGATGTCAAAACCCTGCTGGAACTGGCACGCAAGCTCGAGGGTATGACGCGCAATGTGGGCACACACGCCGGTGGCGTTTTGATCGCGCCGGGCAAGCTGACCGACTTCTGCCCGCTGTACCAACACCCTGGCAGCGAGTCCGCCGTGAGCCAGTTTGACGGGCCCGATGTGGAGTCCATTGGCCTCGTCAAGTTCGACTTTTTGGGGCTGGCTACGCTGACCATTTTGGAGCTGGCCCGCGCGATGATTGCCAGCCGCCACGCGGGCCAGCAAGACTTTGCCTATGAGACGCTGCCCCTGGATGACGCGCAGGTCTACCGCCTGTTTGCCCAGGGTAAGACCGAAGCCGTGTTCCAGTTTGAAAGCCGGGGCATGCAGGGCATGTTGCGCGACGCCAAGCCCACCCGTATGGAGGATCTGATTGCCCTGAACGCCTTGTACCGCCCGGGGCCTATGGACCTGATTCCCAGCTTTGTGGCGCGCAAGCACGGGCGCGAAGAAATCGAATACCCGCACCCGTTGGTGGCCGACATGCTGTCCGAGACCTACGGCATCATGGTGTACCAGGAACAGGTGATGCAGACCGCGCAGATTTTGGGCGGCTACTCGCTGGGCGGTGCCGACATGCTGCGCCGCGCCATGGGCAAAAAGAAGGCCGAAGAAATGGCCGAGC
>CAIOUR010000085.1 GCA_903861575.1 uncultured beta proteobacterium
ACATGCGCCTGCAGGCCCAGGCCCTGGCCTATCCGGAATTAGCTTAAGAGTAGAGACATCGCAGCTTGCACAAGCTACCGCGCCAGCCGCAGGGCATTGAGCACCACAAACAATGAACTCAAGGCCATGCCCAAACCCGCCAACCAGGGCGAGACGTAGCCCATGACAGCAGCGGGCACACAGGCCGCGTTGTAGAGAAGTGCCCACCACAGGTTTTGCCGCACGATGGCCATGGTGCGGTGCGCCAACTGACGGGTGCGCAACACCGCGTCCAAGCTCTGGCCCAACACCACGAAATCGGCGTGAACCTGGGACACTGCGACGGTCGCCGAAAACGCAAAAGAGACCGCCGCCGCGGCCAGCGCCGGCGTGTCGTTCAAGCCGTCGCCCACCATCGCCACCACACGGCCCTGCGCTTGCAAGGTCTGCAAGGCGGCCAACTTGTCAGCGGGACTGCAATCGCCCTGCGCTGTGGCTATGCCCACAGTCTGCGCAATCGCCGCCACCGAGGCCGCGCGGTCACCCGACAGCAGCTGGACCTGTGCGCCATGGGCTTGCAAGGCTGCCACCACGGCGGCAGCACCGGGGCGCAAGGCTTCGCCCAGCACAAAAGTCGCCAGCCAACCCTGCGCGTCGCTCACATAAACCCGCACACCGGCAGCATCGCTGTGGTCAGCCTGCGCCGCGTCCACGCCACACCAGGCCGCCGAACCGAGGCGCAGCGGGCCCAGGTTGCGCGGCGACTGGCCGCTGGCGCGCTCCCACAAAACGCCTTGAACGCCCTGCCCCGCGGTCTCTTGGACCATCGTGCAGCGCAGCAGGGGCGCCTGCGGATCCGGTGCCAGCGCGCGCACCAGCGAACGCGAGGCCGGGTGCAGCGAGTGCTGCGCCAGCGCTACCGCCACCGCCAACGCTGCCTGCGCTTCAACGCCTGCGCGGCACTCGGTAGCCACCAATGCCAAGCTGTCGCCGGTCAAGGTGCCGGTTTTGTCAAACACAAAGGTATCCACCCGCGCCAACACTTCAATCGCCCCCAGCTTGCGCACCAGGACGCCTGCGCGCGCCAGCGCCCCGGCGGCGGCCAGCATGGCCGTGGGCGTGGCCAGCGAGAGCGCGCAGGGGCAGGTGACCACCAGAATCGCCACCGCCGTCATCACGCCGCGCTGCGGATCCACCATCCACCACCAGGCTCCCGCACCGGCTGCCAATAACAAAACAATGATCAGGAACGGGCGGGCGATGCGGTCCGCCAGCGCAGCGATATCGGGCTTGGTGGTGGACGCGGCGACCATCAGCGCGGCAATTTCGGCGTAGCGGGTGCTGCCGCCCACTTGCGTCACGCGGCAGACCACGGTGCCGCTGAGGTTGTTGCTACCCGCCAGCACCGCGTCGCCCACGCTGCGCAGCAGGGGGCGGGATTCGCCACTGAGCAAGGCCTCGTCGACCTCGGTGCTGCCGGACTCGATCACTCCATCGGCGGCAAACACTTCGCCGGCGCGCACGCGCATGCGGTCACCTACTGCCAGCCAGCGTGCAGCGATGCGCTCGGTTTTGCCATCGGCCAAACAGCGTTCCACGCTTTGCGGCATGCGGTTGATCAGCGCCTCCAAGGCACCCGCGGTACGGTCGCGCAAGCGCAGCTCCAAGGCCCGGCCACTGAGCAGAAAAAACACGAACATGGTGAGCGAGTCGAAATACACGGTGGTGCCGAAGACGCTGGCGCGGTCAAACGTGCCCCAGCTGCTGGTGACAAAGGTGATGGCAATACCGATGGCTACCGGGACATCCATGCCGATGCGCCGGGCCCGCAGATCGCGCCACGCACTGGCAAAGTAAGGGCTGCACGAGAACACCAAAACCGGCAGGGTCAGCACCCAGGACGCCCAGCGCAGCAGTTGCTCCATCTCGGGCGTGACGTCACCCGGATTGGAAAAATACGCGGGGTAGGCGTACATCATGACCTGCATGCTGCACAAACCAGCGACCGCCCAGCGCCACAGGGCGAGGCGCTTTTCCCGCTTGCGTGCGGCCACCGCGTGCACATCAAGCGCGGGCAAAACCCCATAGCCTGCCTGCTGAATATGGGCCATCCACGCTGAGGGCGCCGCGATACCTTCCTGCCAGCGTATGGCTGCGCGGTGGCTGGCCGCGCTGACCTGCGCAGACAGCACACCCGGCGTACGCAAAACGGCTGCCTCCACCGTACCGGCGCAGTTGGCGCAGTGCATGCCCTCAATCACGACGCTGGACTCCCACACCGCCGGCGCCTGCGCGGTGGCCGGCGTGATGGCTACGCTGAACGCGCCCCACTCGGCGGGGTCATCCAGGAGCACGAGATCGGTTTGCGGTATGGCCATGGAACAGAGCTTACGCTCCTAAGGGCATCAGGCCTTGATGTGTTCGGCAATCCAGCGCAGCAGATCGATCCACATCTGGCGGGTCTCGGCCTCGCCCGGCGCCTGCAAAGCATTCGGCAACTCGATGGTGACCACGGGCATGCCTTGCTGGACGCCACCGTAATTGCCCAAACTGCCAGGGAAAATTCCTACTTGGTCCAGGTACAAGCGCCCGAGTTTGGGCGGCGGGGTACTGGGGCCGTCGTAATCCAGCAAGCCGTAGGGTGCGTGGATGCTGACGATGAGATGGGGTTTGAATTCGCGCATCTGCGCATCGAGGTAACGGGATTCGGGCTCCGACAGCGGATGCGGCCCGGGCCAGCGGCGGGGATCGCGCCGGGTGCGCTGCTCCCAGTAATATGCCGCCTCGCGCTTCCAGTTCGGTGTCGGGAAGTTGCGGTTCAGGTCCACCCCATGCGCGTTGGTTCGGCGCGATGGTTTGGCGAACACGCCGTCCGGGTTGAGCATGGGAATGAAGCGCCACTGAACATGGGAGCCGGTGCTCTGCGCCTGCTCGATCCACTGTAGCGCCAAGGCGGTAGAAGACAACTCGTCACCGTGCATACCGCCAACCACGAGCACCCGGATGGCAGCATCGGAATTGCGCATGTCACGGTGGTAAATCCGGCGCCCTTGGACCGTGCGCTGCGCCGCAGCTTCAAGGCGAGCGCGCATGCAGCGGGCCGGGGTCACAGTGGGTACGCGGTATGCCCAATCCGCGCACATATTCTCATTGCCTGCAGCCACCGGCCTTCGCGCCTGAAATTCGGGCGCTTGCGGTACCGTCCATCCAACCCCACTGAAACACACAAGCAAAAACCACAGTGCCACGCGCAGCGGCAGTGGCGACGAATCAGACATGGTCGCTGAATTGCTCCTTGACCCGCAACACGTCCGGCCATTGACTCAGTAGCGCATCCACGCAACGCGGATCAAAATGCGCCCCGGAACCCGCGCGCAGATACTCCGCCGCCGCCTCCAAGGTCCAGGCGTTTTTGTAGGGCCGCTCTGAGGTCAGCGCATCGAAGACATCCGCCACCGCGACAATGCGTCCATGCAGGGGAATCGCCTCGCCAGCCAGTCCTTGCGGGTAACCGGTACCGTCAAATTTTTCGTGGTGACTGTGGGCGATTTCAGCCCCGGCCCGCAGCACGCGTGACTGGCTATTGCGCAGCAACTCGTAACCAAACGTCGGGTGGCTTTTCATAACCTCAAATTCGTCTGCCTCAAGCTGCCCGGCTTTGAGTAGGATGCGATCGGGAATAGCCACTTTGCCGATGTCATGCATGGGCGAAGCGTCCATCAGCAGTTCCTGCTCTGCGGGATCCAAGCCCAGGCCTTTGGCAATCAACTGCGCATAGTGGGCCATGCGCTGGATATGTGCGGAGGTAGTCCCGTCGCGGAATTCGGCGACCTTGGCCAGGTACACCAGCGTTTCGCGTTCGCGCGAGCGGATATCTGCCGTCGCCCGTTCAACTTCTGCAGCCAGCCAGGCCGCCCGGTCGGCCAAAGCATGCTGGGCCGCGCTGAGAGCCAACATGTGCTTGGCGCGGGCCAAAAACTCCAAGGGGTCCAGGGGTTTGGCGAGAAAGTCGCTGGCTCCGGTTTCCAAGGCTTCGTAGCAGATGCCTTTATCTTCATTGGCGGTGATCATCACGATGGGCGTATTCAGTGTGCCAGGCAGGCGACGCACACGGGCGATGAACTGCAGGCCATTGAGGTCGGGCATCATGTAATCGACCACGATCAAACCCACCGGGTTGTTGGCAACCCACCCCAATGCCGCTAAGGGGTCCGTGAAACCGCGGGCTTCGCAGCCGTCGAGTTTGTTGGCAATCGTGACCAGCAGGTTCAGATTGAGCGAGGTGTCGTCGACGATCAGGACGTTTTGCTTCATAGCAGGCCCCACCTGTTACGGTGCCTCGCTTTTATCCGGCGCATAGCGCGCGCGCAATAGGTTTTTTTGGACCTTACCCATGGCGTTACGGGGGAGTTCCGCCACCACGTAACAGCGCTTGGGAACTTTGAACCGCGCGACCTGTGTTTTGAGTTGGGCCAACAAATCGGCGGCTTGCAATTCAACGCCGGGTTTGGCAATCACCACGGCCACGCCGACCTCGCCGAAATCCGGATCGGGCACGCCTACGATGGCGGTCTCGGCCACGCCTGGCAGGGCATTCATAAAGCCCTCGATTTCAGCCGGATACACGTTGTAGCCGCCGCTGATGTACAGGTCTTTGCTGCGCCCGACGATGCTGACAAAACCCAGGGCATCAATAAAGCCCACATCCCCTGTCTTGAAATAGCCGTCAGCGGTGAATTCTTCGGCGGTCTTTTCCGGCATGCGCCAGTAGCCTGAAAAAACGCTGGGGCCGCTGACCTCAATGCCGCCGACCTCTCCGGTCGGCAGAGCACGGCCATCCGGACCACCGACGCGCAAACGCAAACCCGGAAGGGGCAGGCCCACGGTGCCGCCCCGGCGGGCCGTGGGTTTGCCGACGCCGTTTGGCAGGTAGGGGTTGGAGGTCAGCATCAGCGTCTCGCTCATGCCATAGCGCTCCAAAATGGTGTGCCCGGTACGCTCCCGCCAGGACTCAAACGTCTCCAGCAACAGCGGGGCTGATCCGGCAATGAACAGGCGCATTCCCGCAGTGGCCTTGCGGTCCAGAGCGGACTCACTGAGCATGCGGGTGTAGAGCGTCGGTACGCCCATAAAAATCGTGGCCTGAGCCATCAAGGCAATTGCGCGGCGCGGATCGAAGCGGTCCATCCACAACATCTTGCTGCCGTTGAGCAGCGCGCCATGGATCGCCACAAACAAACCGTGCACGTGGAAGATGGGCAGCGCGTGGATGAGCACGTCGCCGGGCTGCCAGCCCCAGTAGTCTTTGAGCACCCGCGCATTGCTGAGCAAATTGCCATGGCTGAGCATCGCGCCTTTGCTGCGGCCGGTGGTACCGCTGGTGTACAAAATGGCGGCCAGATCCGCAGGTGTCCGCGCAGCAGGCTGGTGCACATCACTGTGCTGGGCCGCGCGCTCCAACAGGCTGCCGGTGCGGTCTTCGTTAAGAGTGAAAACGTACTGCACGCCTCGGGCGAACGCCTGTTTACTGATAGCTCCAAAACGGGATGATGCGCACACCACAACGGCGGGAGCTGCGTTCTCGATGAAGTAATCGAGCTCCGCGCTCTGGTAGGCGGTGTTCAAAGGCAAATAAACCAAGCCTGCGCGCAAGGTAGCCAAGTACACGACCATGGCCTCCACTGATTTTTCCACCTGCACGGCAACCCTGGAGTCGGGTGGCAAATCCAAAGAATCGAGCAAATTGGCCACCATCGCAGTGGCCCGGTCCAGGTCGCGCCAGGTGTAGCCCAACCCGTCTTCGGTTTGCACCGCAAGCGCGTCCAAATCAGCGGGAAAAGCTGCCCGCAGTGCCACAAACAAATTCATATTCAGCTTTGCTTCCAAAGACGTTCAAGACCGGGCGGGCCGCAAGCGCCCGGCCCAAAGCCACAACACCATACCGACCAGCACCATCGGCACACACAACCACTGCCCCATGCTCAAGCCAAGGCCTAGCAAGCCTAAATGGGCGTCGGGTTCGCGAAAGAACTCTACCGCGAAACGTAAAACCCCATACCCCATCAGAAACGCCGCTGCCACACGTCCACGCAAGGGGCCGCTGCGGGCGTACCACCACAGCAACACAAAGAGCAGCAAGCCCTCCAGCAGCAACTGATAAATCTGAGAGGGGTGGCGCGGCGCATCCCCAGCACCGAGGAAAACCATACCCCAGGGAAGGTCGGTTGACGCCACCCGCCCCCACAACTCGCCGTTGATAAAGTTCCCCAGGCGGCCACAAGCTAGACCGGTCGGCACGCAGGGTGCAACAAAGTCAGCCACTTCCCAAAAGGAGCGACCTCGCGCCAGCGCAAATCCCGCCATGGCCACAATCACGCCGAGCAAGCCGCCGTGAAAGGCCATGCCCCCTTTCCATACCGCCAGTATTTCCAGCGGGTTGTGCATGTAATACAGCGGTTGATAAAAAAGGCAGTACCCGATACGCCCGCCCAGCACGACGCCGAGCACACCCCAGAACAGAAAATCTTCTACGTCACCCTCTGTCCACGCCTGCTCGGGCGGCATATCTCTGTAAGGCGGATGCCGCAAACGCAACCTACCGAGTAAGACAAACAAACCGAAAGCGGCCAGGTAGGTCAATCCGTACCAGTGCACCGCCAAAGGGCCAATTTGCAGAGCAACAGGATCGATTTGCGGGTGGATCAGCATGGGGCTATTGTGCCCGCGCCTACCTTGGCCAACGGTAAGCAGCAAAAACTGCGGCTCGTAAAATGCCCTACACCCTTGCTTTCATAACCCGGCCCTGCCGCACCACCATGACCGACACCACCCGCCCTAGTTTGCCCATCAACCGCCGCAGTGCCAACATCACCGAGGGCAAATCGCGGGCGCCCAACCGCTCCATGTACTACGCCATGGGCTATGCGGAGTCCGACTTCAAAAAGCCGATGGTTGGGGTAGCCAATGGCCACAGCACCATCACCCCCTGCAACAGCGGCTTGCAAAAACTGGCCGACGCAGCCATAGCCGGCATTGAAGAGGCTGGCGGTAACGCCCAGGTATTCGGCACGCCCACCATATCGGACGGCATGGCCATGGGCACCGAGGGCATGAAATACAGCCTGGTCAGCCGGGAGGTCATTTCCGACTGTATCGAGACCTGCGTGCAAGGCCAGTGGATGGACGGCGTGGTGGTGATTGGCGGCTGCGACAAAAACATGCCCGGCGGCCTCATGGGCATGCTGCGCGCCAATGTGCCGGCAATTTATGTCTACGGCGGAACCATCCTGCCGGGCTCTTACAAAGGCCAGGACCTCAATATCGTGAGCGTTTTCGAGGCCGTAGGCCAGAACGCGGCAGGTAATTTGAGCGACTTTGATCTGCACGAAATTGAGCAGCGCGCCATACCCGGACCCGGCTCCTGTGGCGGCATGTACACCGCCAACACCATGTCCAGCGCCTTCGAGGCGCTGGGTATTTCGCTGATGTATTCCAGCACCATGGCCAACCCCCATGACGAGAAACTGAACTCTGCCAAGGCCTCGGCGAAGGTGCTAATTGAAGCGATCAAAAAAGACATCAAACCACGCGACATCGTGACGCGCAAGTCGATTGAAAACGCGGTTGCGGTAATCATGGCCACGGGTGGTTCGACCAACGCCGTGCTGCACTTTTTGGCAATCGCGCACGCGGCGGGCGTGGAGTGGACGATTGAGGACTTCGAGCGTGTGCGGGTCAAAACACCGGTGCTCTGCGACCTGAAACCCAGCGGCAAATACCTGGCGGTGGACTTGCACCGCGCAGGCGGCATTCCGCAGGTCATGAAAACGCTGCTGGTGGCCGGCCTGCTACACGGCGACTGCCTGACGATTACCGGCCAGACGATTGCCGAGGTGCTGAAGGATATTCCCGATGTGCCCCGCGCCGACCAGGACGTGATCCGCCCCATCAACAAGCCCATGTACGCGCAGGGCCACCTGGCCATCCTCAAAGGCAATCTCTCGCCCGAAGGCTGCGTGGCCAAGATCACTGGCCTCAAGAAGCCGGTGATGACCGGTCCGGCACGCGTGTTTGATGACGAGCAATCGGCATTGAAGGCCATCCTGGCCGGGCACATTGTCGCGGGCGATGTGATGGTTTTGCGTTACCTCGGCCCCAAGGGGGGCCCCGGTATGCCCGAAATGCTGGCTCCCACCGGCGCGCTGATCGGCGCGGGCCTGGGCGAGAGCGTGGGACTGATCACCGACGGACGTTTTTCCGGTGGTACCTGGGGCATGGTGGTCGGCCACGTGGCGCCCGAGGCTGCGGTGGGCGGCACGATTGCGCTGATCCACGAAGGCGACTCGATCACCATCGACGCGCATGCCTTGCTGCTGCAGCTCAATGTGCCCGATGAGGAAATCGCCCGCCGCCGTGCTGCCTGGAAAGCGCCCGCGCCCCGCTACGTGCGCGGCGTGCAAGCCAAGTTTGCATTCAACGCCTCGACCGCCAGCAAGGGCGCGGTGTTGGATGACTATTGAAGTTCAATCCGTCTCAGCCTGGCCGACGGCGGGCTCTTTCACATAACTACAAGGTGATCTTGATGACTTCGTTGAAACACTATGCCGTGGCCGCCGTGCTCGGTTTGCTGGCCCTAGCCGGTTTGGCTGTTCCCTGGTACTCGTCGCGCACGCTGGATACTGAAATCAAAGCGTTTGCCGATGCATCGCGCAAAGGTGATTTGGTCGTGAGCAAGCTGGCGCACCAAGCAGGGCTATTCAAATCCACCGGGACCATGGAGTTCCAATTGCGCGACAGCTGTGACGCGACCGCCAGCCAAGAACCCTCCAGTTTTTCGGTGGAATATTCGGTCAGCCATTTACCGTCCGCGCGTGGCGCGATGCAATTTGAATGGGCCGTACTACCCCTTGGAAATACCGCTGCCGCCATTGAAAAAATTATCGGTTCCGGGAAGAAACTCAGCGGCACGGGGGCTCTGGGCTACACCGGATTGGTCAAGGCTGAAATGGATGTGCCGGAGCTGAACTTCTCCAACGCCGGAGTGACTTACCAGATCACCCCGTCCAAGGGCTCCCTGACCGCCGACGCCCGCGCTGCCCAATTCATCTGGAACCTGGGTAGCTTTGTGGCCCGCGGCAAGGGCGACGCCATGGACATGAGAGGCCTGAGCCTGAACATGGATTTGAAGGATCGCACGCTGGGGACCGGCACCATCACGCTGGGAATCGACGGCATCAGCACGGCTACTGTGTCCATCCAAGGTCTGCTGGTCCGCAGCGAAACCACTGAATCGAAGGATCGCATCAGCTCTAAAGTCAGCGAATCCGTGAAAGTGCTCAAGGTCATGGGCCAGACGCTCAATGACCTGGCTCTGGAGGCCAGTATTGGTGGGTTGCATGCATCCAGCGTGCGCTCACTTTTAGAGATAGGCAAGGCCAGCTGCGGGTTTCGCAATATGACCGCAGATGAATCACAGCAGGTTCGCAAAGCAGTTGAAACATTGTTGACCAGTGGCCTGTCGATTGGCATCCCGGCACTTAAAGGGGGGGGAGAAGGGGGCCAAGTCAGCGCCAGCCTGATGGTGGAACTACTACCTGCCAGCGATGGAAAAATTGCATTGGAAAAATACCTGCGCTCCTCCGGACAGCTCACGGTCACCGGCACCTTGCTGAACCCGAGCCAAATCGATATGGCGCTGGCCAGTGGTTTTGCGGAGAAAGTGCCCGGGGGAGTGAAGGCCGCTTACAGCTACCAAGACGGCCTGCTGAAAATCAGCGACAAGACCTTGGACGCTGGCATGGTGAAAAATGCGCTGGCCCAGGCGGACAAGGCCATTGAGAGCTTTTTGCACCCTAAAGCTCTACCAGCACCGGCCGCAGCCGAAGAAGAAATCGTCGAAGAAGAAGAATAGCCCGAGCCTGCCAGACAGCGCGCGCGGGCTGAGCCGCTGCGCGCTGGGACTTCTACCCCGCTGTCAGTAAGCCTGGCCCAACTGGTCCAGGATGGCCGGGTTTTCCAGCGTGGAGGTGTCCTGGGTAATAGCCTCACCTTTAGCCAGCGAACGCAGCAGGCGGCGCATGATCTTGCCGCTGCGGGTCTTGGGCAGGTTCTCGCCAAAGCGGATGTCCTTGGGCTTGGCAATCGGACCAATCTCTTTGGCAACCCAGTCACGCAATTCCTTGGCAATCGCTTTGGCCTCATCACCGCTCGGGCGGGGGCGCTTGAGCACAACGAACGCACAAATCGCCTCGCCGGTCATGGCGTCCGGGCGGCCCACCACGGCCGCCTCGGCCACCAGGTCGGTCTTCGACACCAGCGCGGACTCGATCTCCATGGTGCCCATGCGGTGGCCAGATACGTTGAGCACGTCATCGATGCGGCCGGTGATGCGGAAGTAACCCCGGTCGGCGCTGCGCACCGCGCCGTCACCCGCCAGATACAGCTTGCCACCCATTTCTTCGGGGAAGTAGCTCTTCTTGAATCGCTCGGGGTCGTTCCAGATGGTGCGAATCATGGAAGGCCAGGGACGCTTGACCACCAAAATACCGCCGGTTCCGTTGGGAATATCGTTGCCCACTTCGTCGACGATGGCGGCCATGATGCCCG
This sequence comes from uncultured beta proteobacterium, assembly GCA_903861575.1. Lineage (GTDB taxonomy): Bacteria > Pseudomonadota > Gammaproteobacteria > Burkholderiales > Burkholderiaceae_C > Allorhodoferax. The sequence goes on from CAIOUR010000085.1 coordinate 10,585, forward strand.
GCAGCGGCAGCGTGCAACTTCCCGGCACCAGCGGTGTGGCACCCGGTAAGGGCGTGATCATGTGGCCGCCGGTTTCGGTCTGCCAGAAGGTGTCGACAATGGGGCAGCGCTCGCCGCCCACGTGCTTGTGGTACCACATCCAGGCTTCCGGGTTGATGGGCTCGCCTACCGAGCCCAGGATGCGCAGGCTGCTCAAATCCGAGCGCGCCGGGTGCACTGTGGCGTCCGACTCGGCCGCTTTGATCAGCGAGCGGATGGCCGTCGGCGCAGTGTAAAAAATGGAGCACTTATGGCGCTCAATCATCTGCCAGAAGCGCCCGGCGTTGGGGAAGGTGGGTACACCCTCAAAAACAATCTGCGTCGCACCCGCCGCCAGCGGGCCGTAGGCCACATAGGTGTGGCCGGTGATCCAGCCGATGTCGGCGGTACACCAGAACACATCGTTGGGCTGCAGGTCAAAGGTCCAATCCATGGTCAGCTTGGCCCACAGCAAGTAACCCGCCGTGGAATGCTGCACCCCCTTGGGCTTACCGGTGGAGCCCGAGGTGTAAAGGATGAAAAGGGGGTGCTCGGCGTCCACGGCCACCGGCGGGCAGTCGGTGCTCTGGCCGACCAGGGCCTGGGCAAAGGTCTTGTCGCGCCCGGCGACCATGTTGCAGGCCGTGGCTGTGCGCTCATAAACCAGCACGTTTTTGATGGTGTCGCAACCACCCATCGCCAGGCCTTCGTCGACGATGGCTTTGAGGGGCAGCTCTTTGCCGCCACGCATTTGGAAGTTGGCGGTGATGACCGCGACCGCACCGGCGTCGATGATGCGTTCGTTCAAGGCCTTGGCGGAAAAACCGCCGAACACCACGCTGTGGGTGGCGCCGATGCGGGCGCAGGCCTGCATCGCGATCACGCCCTCAACGGTCATGGGCATGTAAATCAGCACGCGGTCGCCGCGCTGGATGCCACAGGATTTGAGCGCGTTGGCAAACTGGCTGTCGCGGGCCAGCAGCTCTTTGTAACTGACACGGTTCACCGCGCCATCATCGGCTTCAAAAATGATGGCGGTCTTGTTCTCGGTGGCGGTACCCATGTGTCGGTCCAGGCAATTGGCGCTGGCGTTGAGCTGGCCGTCGTCGAACCAGCGGTAGAAGGGCGCGTTGGATTCGTCCAGGGTGCGGGTGAATGGCTTGTTCCAGACCAGGTTGTCGCGCGCCAGGGCAGCCCAGAAACCCTCGAGGTCCGCCTCGGCGCTGGCGCACATGGCGTTGTAGCTGTCCATGCCGGAAATGCGGGCCGCAGCGACCACGGCCGGCTTGGGGTGGAAGACCCGGTTCTCGACCAGAACCGATTCAATCGCAGATGTTGAAGTGCTCACCGATGTCTCTCCTCGTTTAAATTTATGGCGCGGATGGTCCTAGTCTGCACTTACAAACGACTGACTAGCCTGGGTGCCAAGCCGCCGGGGCCTTGGCTACACTCGCCGCAAACCAGCCACGGCGCCCACGGCGCAAATTTACACCCATGAGCACCACCATACGCCAAAACGACTTGATTGACTCCGTTGCTGCTGCGCTGCAGTACATCAGCTACTACCACCCCGCTGACTACATCGCCCACCTGGCGCGCGCCTACGCCCGCGAGCAAAGCCCCGCCGCCAAAGACGCGATTGCCCAAATTCTGACCAACAGCAAGATGAGCGCGACCGGGCACCGGCCCATGTGCCAGGACACCGGCATCGTCAACGTCTTTCTCAAAGTCGGTATGGACGTGCGCTGGGAGGGCTTTAACGGCAGCCTGGATGACGCCATCAACGAGGGCGTGCGCCGCGCCTACCAACATCCTGGCAATACCTTGCGCGCCAGCGTGGTGGCCGACCCGGAATTCCTGCGCAAAAACACCCAGGACAACACGCCTGCCGTGATCTTCACCGAGCTGGTACCGGGCGACAAACTGGAGGTCACCGTGGCGGCTAAAGGCGGCGGTAGCGAGAACAAGAGCAAGCTGGTCATGCTCAACCCGGGCGATTCGGTGGTCGACTGGGTGCTCAAAACCGTGCCCACCATGGGCGCCGGTTGGTGCCCGCCGGGCATGCTGGGCATCGGTATCGGCGGCACCGCGGAGAAAGCCGCGTTGATGGCCAAAGAAAGCCTGATGGACGACCTGGACATGTACGCGCTGCAAGCCAAGTCCAGCAGCGGCGCAGCCCTCTCGGCGGTCGAAAACATGCGCCTGGAGTTGTACGAGAAAGTCAACGCCTTGGGCATTGGCGCGCAAGGCCTGGGCGGCTTAACCACGGTTTTGGACGTGAAAATCAAGCTCTACCCCACGCACGCGGCCAGCAAGCCCGTGGCCATGATCCCCAACTGCGCGGCCACCCGGCACGCGCATTTTGTGATGGACGGCAGCGGCCCGGTGTACCTTGACCCGCCATCCCTGGACCTGTGGCCGCAAGTCAGCTGGGCCCCCGATACCCACAAGAGTCAGCGCGTCGACCTCAATACCCTGACGCCCGCAGAGGTCGCCAACTGGAAACCCGGGCAAACGCTTTTACTCAACGGCAAGATGCTGACGGGGCGCGACGCCGCCCATAAACGCATCCAGGGCCTGCTGGCCAAGGGCGAGCCGCTGCCCGTGGACTTTACGAACCGGGTGATTTATTACGTGGGACCGGTGGACCCGATTGCCGGCGAGGCCGTTGGCCCTGCCGGCCCGACCACCGCCACCCGCATGGATGGCTTCACCGAGATGATGCTGGCGCAAACCGGCTTGATCGCCATGGTGGGCAAAGCCGAGCGCGGCCCGGTCGCTATCGACGCCATCAAAAAACACCACAGCGCTTACCTCATGGCCGTGGGCGGTGCAGCTTACCTGGTCAGCAAAGCGATCAAGCACGCCCGCGTAGTGGGCTTCGCCGACTTGGGTATGGAAGCGATTTACGAATTCGACGTGGTCGATATGCCGGTGACCGTCGCGGTCGACGCAGGCGGCACCAGCGCCCACATAACCGGCCCCGCGGTCTGGAAAGAGCGCATCGCCAGTGGCGAATTCAAGTCCATCCCGCTGACGACTGCCTGAGGGCCGGCCACTTGCTTACCGCAGCGCAGGCCGAGGCGCCCATCGGGGTCTTCGACAGCGGCGTGGGCGGCTTGAGCGTGCTGCGCGCACTGCGGACGCAGCTGCCGCAGGAGAACTTTGTTTACCTGTCCGACGCGGCGCACGCGCCCTATGGTGAGCGCACCGACGAGTACGTAACCGTCCGGGCCCTCCGTGTCGCGGAGTATCTGGTGGAGCAACTAGGCGTGAAAGCGCTGGTGGTCGCCTGTAACACCGCCACCGCGGCGGCCGTCCACATCCTGCGCGAGCGCTGGCCTGTACTGCCTGTCGTCGGGATAGAGCCCGCCCTCAAACCGGCCGCAGCGGCCAGCCAGACCAAGCGGGTCGGGGTGATGGCCACGCGCGGCACACTCCAAAGCGCCAAATTCAAAGTATTGCTCGATACCTTGCAAGGCCAGGCGCAGTTCGTTGTGCAACCCTGCGATGGCCTGGCGGCGGCAATTGAAAATGGCGACGACCGAACAACACACCTGCTGTGTAAGACCTACGTACGCGCGCTTGGTAATTTCGGACGGCAGCCAGGACAGTTGGACCAGTTGGTGCTGGGCTGTACCCATTACCCCTTGGTCGGCGAGATGTTGCAAAACCTGGTTGGGCCTGCCGTTACGCTGGTCGAAGCGGGCGCGCCGGTGAGCCTGCAAACCCGCCGGGTACTGGCGCAGGCCGGTCTGCTGCGCCAGCAAAGCGGGGGAAGCGGTACGACGCGTCTCCTCAGCACGGGGACTAGCCAGGCGCTGGAGGGCAACGCGGCGCGGTGGCTGAGCCTGGATGGCGTGGTGGAGAGCGTGCAAACCGGGAGTGCCCGGTAGCGCTATTGGCCTGCCCGACAGGAATCGAACCTGTGACCTACAGCTTAGAAGGCTGTTGCTCTATCCAACTGAGCTACGGGCAGTTAGGGATTGGGTCTACCAAGAAAAATGCCAAAGACACAGCTTTGGCATTGTAGAAAGATGGTCGGGGCGGTGGGATTCGAACTCACGACCCTCTGGTCCCAAACCAGATGCGCTACCAGGCTGCGCTACGCCCCGACGCTGGGATTCTAACCGCCGCCTCGCGAACCGCCTTGACGGAGGTACCATGCACGCTGCCACTGCCGGTAATCCGTCAAGCGGGCACACTTTTAAATGCCTTCTTATGCGTGAACCCCATCTGCCCTGGCTGCATCCCGGAGACGCCTTCCCTCGAACGGTATGGGGAGATGGCGATCCGGCCCCGGGACTGGTGGCTGCGGGCGGTGCCCTGGATGTGAGCAGCTTGCGGCGCGCATACAGCCAAGGTATTTTCCCTTGGTTCAATGTGGATCAGCCCATTTTGTGGTGGAGCCCATCGCCACGCATGGTGCTGCAGGTCTCAGATTTCCGCATGCACCGGTCTTTCCAGAAACATTTGCAGAAATTTGTGGCAAACCCGGACTGCGCGCTGCGCATCGACACCGCGTTCGATGCGGTGATTGACCGCTGTGCACGAACCCCCCGCAAAGGACAGCCAGGCACCTGGATCGTGCCAGCCATGGTACGGGCCTACGGGGAACTGCACCGAAGCGGACTGGCGCACAGCTTGGAAGTATGGATAAACGACAAACTGGCCGCGGGTTTGTATTGCGTGGCGCTGGGACGGGCGGTTTTTGGCGAATCCATGTTCACAGACCACACAGACGGCTCGAAAGTGGCGCTGGCCGCGCTGGTGGCACTGTGCCGCGCCCAGGGCGTGGTGTTGGTCGATTGCCAGCAGCAAACCAGCCACATGGCCAGCCTGGGAGCGGCACCCATTAGCCGCCCGGCTTTCCTCGAATACCTGGCCGTGGCGACTGCGCAAACTGCGCTTCAGTGGGAATTCAGCCCCCTATACTGGCGCCACATCTTGCCCAGCGCCCGCCATGACTGACCTGAAAGACCTTCCGCTCCAAACGCTGCAGTTCTATGCCACGGCGCATTACGAATGCAGCTATCTAGAAGGCAAGCAGGCCCGCTCCCAAGTGGCCACCCCCAGCCACCTGATCAATAACAGCACCTACTCCGAATTGGTGGCGAAGGGTTTCAGGCGCAGCGGAATGTTCACATACCGACCGTATTGCGACCATTGCAAGGCCTGTACGGCTATGCGGGTGTCGGCCAGCGCCTTTTCCGCTGATCGCAGCCAGCAACGCGCGGCGCGCCAGCATGGCAGCTTGCAGGCCCGGGCTGTGCAATTGGGCTACTCGGAAGAACATTACGCCCTGTATTTGCGCTACCAGCGCAGCCGCCACAGTGGCGGGGGCATGGACGAGGACAGTCGCGCGCAATACATTCAGTTCTTACTCCAAAGCCGGGTGAACTCGCGTCTCATCGAATTCCGCGAACCCGCCGCCGAAGGCGACTCGGGCGCGCTGAAAATGGTGTCGATCGTGGACGTGCTGGATGATGGCCTGTCGGCGGTCTACACCTTTTACGATCCAGACGATAAAGCCAGCTACGGTACCTACGGGGTACTGTGGTTGATCCAACAAGCGCAGCAGCTGGCGCTTCGCCATGTGTACCTGGGGTATTGGATTGCGCAAAGCAGCAAGATGGATTACAAAATCCGCTTTGGTCCATTTGAGTTGCTTTTGGATGGACGTTGGCAAAGCTTTGACGATGCAGATACGGCGCGGGCCATCCTATTCCGTGCGGCATGAGCGCACGCATCCCGCCGGGGCCCACGGTTCCATCGGTACAGGTGATCGAGCGGCTTTTTGGGCTCATAGACATCTTGGCGACGGCAGAGTCGTCTATGTCGCTGAAGGACATCAGCGCAGCAGCTGATTTGCACCCCTCCACTGCGCACCGCCTCTTGAACGATCTGGTGATCGGGCGCTACGTCGACCGGGACCAACCTGGAACGTACCGCCTGGGTATGCGCTTACTGGAACTGGGGAACCTGGTCAAAGGCCGCCTCAATGTCCGGGACGCGGCCTTGGGACCGATGCGCGCTTTGCATGACCTGATCAAGCAGCCGGTCAATCTCAGCGTGCGTCAGGGGGATGACATCATCTACATTGAGCGCGCCTACAGCGAACGGTCAGGCATGCAGGTGGTCCGCGCGATTGGCGGAAGGGCACCCTTGCACTTGACCTCTGTAGGCAAGCTCTTTTTAGCGCATGAGGATACGCAAGAGGTGCGCAACTATGCAGTACGAACCGGCCTGCCCGGAAGCACCGCAAACAGTTTGCGGGAGTTGGGCGCGCTCGAGATTGCGCTTGCTAAGGTTCGTGAGCTCGAATTTGCTACTGATAACGAAGAGCTGGAATTAGGGGTCCGATGTCTGGCCGTGGGCATTTACGATGACCAGTCGCGCTTAGTCGCAGGCTTATCAATCTCTGCACCATCCGGCTATATGGATGACCGATGGTTGGGCGACTTACGTCACATAGCCCAGACTATTTCACACAGTCTGGGTCACGGGCATCCGGTGTAGGAACGTGCAGCGTGGCAGACGCCCGTACCAGCAGGTTCAACTTAGTTGATACGGGGCAATCCTTGGTCGTTACTTGGCCAAACACTGACCACAGGACCGGTTTTAGGCGATGCGGGCGCAGAGCTTTCCAGCCAGTGGCGCACCCGCTCTGCATCGGCAATTCGACTCAGTTTGCCTGCCGAATCCAGAAAAACCATGATCAATTTGCGCCCGGCTATTTTGGTCTGCATGACCAAGCACTGCCCCGCCTCGGTGATGTAGCCGGTTTTTTGTAAACCGATGTCCCAGTCAGGATCCTTAACCAAGCGATTGGTATTTCGGTATTGAAGGACTTTGCTACCCACAGCCACTTGGTATCCAGGTGAGGTCGAAAGCGCACGCAAAGTAGGATCGCCGTGGGCGTAATTCACCAGCGTAGCCAGGTCTTTTGCGCTGGAGCGATTGTTACTAGACAAGCCGGTTGGCTCAACATACGAGGTATCTCGCATTCCTATCGCCGCAGCTTTTTGGTTCATCAAGCCCACAAAACGCGCTAAACCCCCAGGGTAGGTGCGCCCTAGCGCATGGGCTGCACGGTTTTCGCTGGACATCAAAGCCAGGTGCAGTAACTCGCCTCGGCTGAGTTCCGTGCCGACGCTCAAGCGCGAATGGCTGCCCTTTTCAGTATCAATATCGTCCTGGGTAATCGTGATGGGTTCGTCCAGGGACAGCTGGGCCTCACTGATGAGGACACCGGTCATGAGTTTGGTTAACGAAGCGATTGGTAATACCACCTGGTCATTCTTGCGGAACAGCACCTCTTTGGTGTCCTGGTCCATCACCAAGACTGCGCTGGACTTGAGATGCAACTCATCATGCTGCTCATGCAGACCGGCGAGTTGCCCGACCGATGGTTTAGTCACAACCTCCGCACGGGCCAGACGGCTTTGCACTGTGGTGCGCTTGTGGACCACTTGGGCACGGCGCAGCGTCTTGTCAAGCTTCCCTTTACCTGCGATGTGGCCCTTGTCGGTCGACATCGCGTAGTCCGCCGCAGCGCACCCACCCACTAGCCCCATCAAGGCAGCGATAACCAATACAGTTTTTCGTGTCAGATTATTCAATGGCTTCATCCAAAACTAGGAAATTCGGCGAGACAGCGGTCCCGAGACGAATCGAATTATGACCTCATTTTTCAACGTATATTGAACTATTTCAAGCACTTGGCGCACAAACTTAAACAATGAAGTTTGCACAACACCACTTTACTGTTAATAAATACAGCCACTTCCCGCTTACTTATGCAGTCCACGCTCATCCGGTTCATCGGTAGACGTACTGACCATGCTGGTGTGCACGCCCGTGAACTTTCGGGTGACATACACCACGTAACCACTCACGCCGTAAACCACAAAAATTCCGAACATGGCCGTTGGCGGATCCAGATTGACAATGGCAATCATCAGGGCGATCAAAACGATCACGGCGAATGGGACGCTTTTGCGCAAGGTGAAATCCTTGAAGCTGTAGAACGGGATATTGCTCACCATACTCAGCCCCGCATATAAGGCCCAACAAAACATCGGCCATGCGACGCTGCTTGGAGCGATGTGGGAATCGGTGCACCACCAGATAAAACCCGCAACAAGGGCTGCAGCAGCCGGTGACGGCAGACCCTGAAAAAAGCGCTTATCCACCACCTGCGTATTGACATTGAAGCGCGCCAGTCGCAGCGCAGCGCACGAGCAATACACAAAGGACGCGAACCAGCCCCAGCGACCGAGGTTTTGCAGCGTCCACACATACGCTATCAAGGCCGGCGCGGCACCAAAGGACACCATGTCCGAGAGCGAATCCATTTGCTCGCCAAAGGCACTTTGTGTATTGGTCATGCGGGCGACGCGACCGTCCAAACTGTCCAGCACCATGGCACAAAAAATACCGATCGCCGCCTGCATAAACTGGCCATTGACAGCCATCACCATGCCATAAAAGCCACCAAACAAAGCAGCCAGCGTAAAGAGGTTGGGAAGGACGTAGATGCCTTTGCGCGGCCTCTTCAATGGAGCCACATCGTCATCGCCCACCAGGGCGTCCATTCCATCATGCATCGTCAACTCCTTGAGGGTCGGTGGCCTGGTCTAGAAACAGCAAGGGCCACCCAAGTGGCCCCTGCCTCCCCGGTCACAGTCTATCAATTGCGGGTTTGGTCCACCAGCTTGTTCTTTTTGATCCAAGGCATCATGGCACGCAGGGTCTCGCCCACAGTCTCGATCTGGTGCTCGCCCATCAGGCGGCGACGGCTCAGCAAAGTCGGCGCACCGGCCTTGTTCTCCAGAATGAAGCTCTTGGCGTATTCGCCGGTCTGAATGTCTTTCAGGCACTGGCGCATGGCGTCTTTGGTCGCCGCGGTCACGATGCGGGGGCCGGTGA
>CAIOUR010000086.1 GCA_903861575.1 uncultured beta proteobacterium
GCCGTCTGCGGCGACTCCAGACGAAGCCACTCCAATAGTTCAACGGTAGTTGCTACAGTGCGAAAGAAGTCTTCGCGCGGCTGCGCTATAGCGGCGCCAACGGTGGATCCACCGGCCAGGTGGATCACTATGTCGGGCGCCCCAACTGTTTTGCGAAGCTGCGTTAGGTTGCTGGCAGAGACATCCCCATTGAGCCAAGTACTTACTCCCCACCGTGCCGAGTCGGCTGGCGGCCAGGCTCCATGGCCGACGCCCATAACCGTGGCACCGCCTGCAGCGCAGGCTTTGGAAACATGGCGGCCGATGAAGCCACGGGCGCCGGTAATGAGAACGATCGGTGAGTCCATGCGGGGAGTCAGATATCTCCAAAGGTCGCCGCCGCGGCCGAGATCGGTTGTATGGGGAAGCCATTGCCTGCCTGCAACATGGCAAGGTAGTCTGCTTCGGTGGGGAAAGTAGCGCCGCTGGGGCGTTCGCCTTCTACCCAATGGCCAACGGCGAAGTCGTGGTGCCGCACGACGCGGGCGGGATTGCCCACCGCAACGCTAAATGGCGGGATGTCCGTGCGCACAATGCTGTGGGCACCGATTACCGTTCCATGTCCAATGCAAACGTTTCCCTGGATTGTCGCTCCTAAGCCGATAAAACAGTTAACGCCTATGTCGATGATGGAATCATCTGTCGTGCTGGTGCTGGCGTAGTGCGCAGCTGGATCGGAATAGACGTGTGAACTACCGATAAACGCGCAACGTGGGCCCGTCAGGCCGTACTCTCCGATGCGAATCGAACGTCCCGTGTTGAAAAAGTTCTCAATGCCGATATAAGTGTTATCACCGATGGTTAGCGCGATCCCGCGATTGCGGTGGTTGACGTTGAGCCATGACCGGGCACCAATGACGACGTTGTTGCCTATAGCGATGTTACGCCAGCCTATCACCTTCACCGTCCATCCCATCGAGGCTCGCGGCCATACTGCGATGCGCCAAACGAGGGCTCGAAAAGCGGCCAAATGGGCGTAGGAGCGCGCTGCGAACAGGGAGAGCATCGGCCCTCGGGAGAGTAGAGACTTCAAAGTTGACATTTGTCTCAGTTGGCAAGTTCGTTAAACCGGGCCCACTGGCGCGCCCTTGAATAGCGATCGGCGACCATTTCCGTGCCGGCATGCGCAATCCGCGTTCGGTAATCTTCGTTTGCTAGCAGTTCGGGGACGCGCGCGAGCAGGTCGGGTGCCGATTCGTAGGTAACGAGGGTGCGCCCGTCCTCCATGCCGTCGGGGTACAAGCCGGCGTCCGACAGAAGCAGTGAACCGCATCCTAGCGCTTCGAAGCAGCGCATGTTGCCTCTGTCCTGTCCTGCCATGTCAATTGCGCCGTTCATGACGATCTTGGCCTGTCCGAGCACCTCGTAGAGATTGCGTCCGAAGACGGGATCGTGGCTCACAGCTCGAATGTCATGAGGCCGACGATGTTCGGCCAGCGGCAACAGGCGGCCCAAAGGGGACTCGGCGAAGCGCGTAGTGCGTGACTTGTCTAGGTAGAAGGCAATGCGAATGTTTGAGCGGTGGGCCGCTAACAATTCCAGCATTGCGGCGCGTTTTCGATGGTGACGTGTATAGCTACCGACGAACAGCACGTCGATAGGCCGATTTGCGTTTCCAGAATAGGCGTTCATCTGTGGGTCGTGAGATGGAGCGAAATATGCACTGCTCCAGCCCGCGTCCTCATAGCTTTTAAGGATGCTGGGAAAGTTACAGACTACCAAATCGTATGCAGCAAAATCTGCGCCGCGGGAAGGGGCGGCACGCCAAGCGATACTGCGTTTTACACAACCCGGCAGCTTGCGTACAAAGGCGCTGCCGTAGCGCATCGGGTCATGGTTGTAGAACACCTCGGTGCGGTGGTGTTCGATCTGGGCCAGGAGTATCTGTTCGAGTGTCGATTCCCTGGGCATGCCACGTTCTGCCGCCCACATGCTTTGTAAGGTGGGGTCGTCGCCGCAGGTGAAAAAAGCGTCCGGATGGCCTTCATCCACCGGCAGTAGCAAATGGCTGGCACCAAAGCGGTCTTCCAGAAGGACATTAATGCGTTGAACAAAAGTAGACGCACCGCGCGCCAGTTCAGCAAAGTGGGTGCGGTACCGGGGGTACAGACCAAAATTTTGGAATAGAAGCATTGGTGGTCAATTTATGCGGATGACGGTTGCCGGTGTGCGGGTGCTA
>CAIOUR010000087.1 GCA_903861575.1 uncultured beta proteobacterium
CGCGCGATCTTCACCGGCGGCATGTCATAGGCGGCGAGGCTCACCGCGATGGTGGAGACGATGCGCGCCTTGGCGGCGCGGATGGCAACGGGCGTGAGATCCTCGTAGCGCAGCGTGGTGCGCAGCAAAGCCATGCGCTGCTCCAGCGCCTCGGGCTTGAGCTTGCCCGTGCTGACCTGCGCCTCGTAGTTGCGGCGCATGGTGGCCACGCCGCGCTCCAGCGCCTCGGGCTGCAACTCCAGCAGCTGCACCGGAATTCCGGCATTCAGAAAATTCATGGCAATGCCGCCGCCCATGGTTCCCGCGCCGATGATGGCCACCGACACCACGGGGCGCACTGCGGTGTTCGGGGGCACATCCGGAATTTTGGACGCTGCACGCTCACCGAAAAACAGGTGGCGCAGCGCCCGGCTTTGCGGCGTGGCCATCAGGCGGGCAAAGATGGCCTGCTCCGTGGCCAGCCCGGCGTCAAAAGCTTGCCGCGTAGCGGCCTGCACCGCGTCCACACATTGCAGCGGCGCAGGCAGATTCTTGGTAGATGGGCCCAGCATATTGCGCGCAAACTGAAAGTACGCATCGCCCTGCGGGTGGCTGCAGGGCAGCGCGCGCACCAGGGGCAGCGGACGCACAGCCGCCACGGATCGGGCGAACGCAAGGGCTTCGTCCAGCAGCGCATCCGCGCTGGCGCTCAGGCGCTGGAACAGGCTCTGGCCGGGGATTGCCGCCAGCCGCTCCGCCGGAACTGTCTCTCCGCTCACGATCATGTTCAAAGCCGGCTCCACCCCGATCACGCGGGGCAGGCGCTGCGTGCCTCCGGCACCGGGCAGCAGCCCCAGCTTGACCTCGGGCAGGGCCACCTGTGTGCGCGGCGCGGCGATGCGGTAGTGGCAGCCCAGCGCCAGCTCCAACCCGCCGCCCATGACCGTGCCGTGGATCGCGGCCACGACCGGCTTGGTGGACTGCTCCAGCGCAGCAATCACCGTATGCAAATTTGGCTCTTGAAACGCCGCCGGGGTATCGAACTCGCGGATATCCGCCCCGCCGCAAAACGCTTTGCCCGCCCCGGTAATGACGATGGCTTGCACCGCCGCATCGGCCAGCGCGCTTGAAAGCGCGCCCATTAGGGCGAGGCGGGTCTCGTAGCCCAAGCCGTTGACGGGTGGGTTGTTCAGGGTGATCAGGGCCACGTCGCCGTGGAGCTGGTAATCCGCATGCATGGGAAGTCCTTTGGAAAAACGGGCCCTTACGGGGTCAGAAAACCGGCCATTGTCGCGGCAGGCACGCCCGAAGGCACTCCGTCAAACACCACCCGCCCGTGGCCCATGACCAGACAGCGGTCGGCGATGCGCAGCGCCACCGGGAGTTTCTGCTCAATCAACAGCACCGACACGCCACGCCCGCGCAGCGCCACCAGAAAATCCGCCACCTGCGCGACCAGCTGCGGCGCCAGCCCTTCGGTCGGTTCGTCCACGATGAGCAGGTCCGGGTCGCCCATGAGCGCGCGCGCGAGCGCAAGCATTTGCTGCTCACCGCCGGACAGTGCGCCCGCCGGCGTATAGCGGCGCAAAGCGAGTTGCGGGAACAGTCGATACATATCGGCGAAGGTCCAGCGCGCATGGCGTTGGCCGGGCTTTTGGCCCAGGGTCAGGTTGTACTGCACGCTCAGGCCCGGAAAAACATCGCGGCTCTCGGGCACATAACCCAAGCCTGCACGGGCCCGCGCATGCACCGGTTGGCCCAACATCTCCTGCCCGTGCACCCGCACGCTGCCAGTGCTCTGCACCCAGCCCATGATGGCGCGCGCCAGCGTGGAGCGGCCCGCGCCGTTGCGCCCCAGCACCGCGACGATTTCACCCGCGCCCATCGTGCAATCCACACCGTGCAGCACCTGGCTTTTACCGTACCACGCTTGCAGGCCGGTGATCTCGAGCACGGGCATGTCCGCACCCATATTCAGACCGCCGCACCCAGATAAGCCGCCTGCACCGCAGGGTCGGCGCGCACCGCCTGCGGCGGACCGAAAGCGATGATGCGCCCCTGCACCAGCACGGCAATTTTATCGGCCAGATCAGCGACCACATCCATATCGTGCTCCACCAGTAACAAGGTTTTGCCTGCGGTGGCGCTGCGGATCAAATCGGTGAAATACGCGACCTCGGAGCGGTTCATACCGGCGGTGGGCTCATCCAGCAACACCACATCGGCCCCGCTGCCCAGTGTGATGCCCAACTCCAGCGCGCGCTGCTGCGCATAGGGCAAATGCGCCGCCAGGGTCTGCGCCTGCGCGGTCAAACCCACGCACTCCAAAAGCGCGTCGGTGCGGGCAGTGGCGTCACGCAAAGTGCCGAGCAAGCGCACGAACGTATAGCCATAACCCAAACTCCACAAAACACTGCAGCGCAGGTTCTCGAAAACGCTGAGC
>CAIOUR010000088.1 GCA_903861575.1 uncultured beta proteobacterium
CATCAAACGCCGCCCCGCATCGATATTCGACTACGCATTCGAAGACTTTGAAGTAAGCGGCTACGACCCCCACGAGGCGATTAAAGCGCCGGTGGCGGTGTGACGCGCGCGCATGGAGCTGCACCTGATTTATGCCTGCGCACGCAACGGCGTGATCGGGCGTGACAACGCCCTGCCTTGGTATCTGCCCGAAGACCTGGCGCATTTCAAGCGCCTGACCTTGGGCTGCCCGGTGATCATGGGCCGCAAAACCTGGGACTCGCTGCCGCCGAAATTCCGGCCACTGCCTGGGCGCAGCAACATCGTGATTACCCGCCAGACAGACTGGCGCAGTGACGGCGCGCTTCCGGCCCATAGCCTGGAAGCGGCTGTGGCGCGATGCGCGCAGGCCCAACATGTGTGGGTTATCGGTGGGGCGCAAATTTACGCGCAGGCTCTTCCTGTGGCCGCTACGGTCGAGGTCACGGAGATTGATGCCGACTTTGAGGGCGACGCTTATGCCCCTGCGCTGGACGCGCCGTGGCGTGTGCAGCAGCGGGAATCCCATACCGCAGCCAACGGACTGTCCTACAGCTTTGTCCGCTACGTGCGCGACTAGCGCGGCGGCGGATCGGTCGGTGTACGGCGCTGGATGACGTTCCATACCGCGATGTCCGTCGCCGTTAAATGGTCTTCCGTCCGCGCAATAGTTTCCACCTTCGCAAGATCCGTCAACAAGCCCAACTGCCGCAACTGTCCCAGCTGCTGCTTGTAGAACTCAATGACCTGATGGGGGTTGCGCGCAATCTCGTGCAAACTTTGGCTGGAGAGGTCTTCCTTGGACTCGCGTTCAGCATGGGCCTTTTCGATAAGGGCACCCAACTCTTCGGCTGTTAGGTGCAAGCGTTTTGACTCCGTGCGGATTTGCGCCACAGCCTCCGGGTCCATATTGCCAGTTGCGATCATGCGGTAGATGTCACCCTTCAAGGCCTCCCGCTCCTTTTGCAATTGGTCACTGAAAGCCGAGGAGAGCAAAGCGGCGGGAATTGCAAAGATACCGATCCCCATCAGGGCCATCACAATGGTCATGGCGCGGCCCGCTGGGGTCACCGGCGAGATGTCGCCATAGCCCACTGAGGCCAGCGTCACAACGGCCCAGTAAATGGATTGCGGGATGTTTTCGAACTTGTCGGGCTGCGAATCGTGCTCAAACAAATAGCCCAAAGAGGCCATCATGATGACCATCAAAATCATGATGAAAGCTGCTGCGCTGACCACGCCCCATTCGCGCGCAATGACTTTGGTCAGCGTGGTGGTAGCACCGGTGTAGCGGGTCAACTTGAGCAGGCGGATCAGGCGGAAAACCCGCAAAAAGCGCAGATCTAGTAAGTGGTTGAGAAAGGGCTCCAGGAAAAACGGCAACACCGCCAGAAAGTCCACCAAAGCCGACATCGACTTGGCGTATTTCAGGCGCCCCAAAACGCTGTTTTGGAAACGGGGCTCCTCTACGCAGCTATACAAACGCAACAAGAATTCCATCGAAAACACCAACACCGCTACCGTGTCGAGGATCAAAAATTCCATGTTCAGCGCATAGTGCACCGAGGCCACCGACTCCAGAATCACCGCTGCCACCGAGATCACCACCCACATCGCGATGAAGGTGTCAAGAAAATGGTGCAGTTCTCCGCTGTGCGCGCTATCGAACATCAGCGCGTGGATCTTCTGCCGCATCGTGCGTCCGCGGTTGAGCTGTGAAAAATGGTGCCATGCTGGAACGAGAACGCGGAAAAGTTTCAGAATCCGCAGCAAACGCAAAAACCGCAAGATCCGCAAATCCACCGCAATGATCGCCTGCAAGTAAAAAGGGACGATCGCCAGCAGGTCAAACACGGACAGCGGAGCACACGCATGGCGCAGGCGGGCGTATGGCTTGCCGCGCAAGTCGTGTTCCTCCGGGGCCAGGTAAAGGCGGAAGAGGTATTCCACCGTGAAAACTACCACCGAGAACGCATCAAACCAGGCGAACAAAGCCTTGTTGGACTCATAAATGATGGGTACGTGCTCGAATAGCAGCGCAAACAGATTAGCCACAATCAAAAGACCGACCCACCGGTCCACTTCACGCTGGTGATTACCCGCAATGTCGGGATCGAGCATCCAGGAATACAGCCAACGGCGGGTGGGCAGATCGTTGGAAATGTCCGCCTGTTCGACATGCCCGAGGATGATTTCGACTTCCGCGTCCAACAGCGGATGTGATGATTCATTTTTCATATTGGCTCCGGTCTCACCTTGAAGGTCAAGCCTGCAGGGTTCCAACGCCCCTCGGTGACCGCCAATCGCTTGTGCGGGGCATCATAGGGGATTGCCGGACCCCTATGATTCGGCGTTTCCCCTTCCAATCAGCCGCTATGACGATGCAACTTGCCACCTGGAACGTGAACTCTTTGGCCGTACGCCTGCCCCAGGTGCTCGATTGGCTGGCTGCCCACCCGGTCGATGTGTTGGCCTTGCAAGAACTCAAGCTCAGCGACGACAAGTTCCCGCACGAAGCTTTCACCGAGGCCGGCTACCAGGCCCAATGGTTCGGGCAGAAAACCTACAACGGCGTGGCGCTCATCAGCCGCCAGCCGCTCAGCGGCGTGGTGCGCAACAACCCCCTGTTTGCGGACGACATGGCCCGCATCATCAGCGCCAACCTGGGCGACATCCGCCTGATCGGCGCCTATTTCCCCAACGGGCAGGCACCGGGAACGGACAAGTTCGAATACAAGCTGGAATGGCTCAAAGCACTGCGTGCCTGGGTGAAGTCAGAGCTGCTGGTACACCCCAAGCTGGTGCTGATGGGCGACTACAACATCACGTTTGACGACGCCGACGTCTGGGACCCGGAAGGCATGCGCGACCAGATCCATTGCACCGACGAGGAACGCTACGAACTCAGCGCGCTGGTGGCCCTGGGCTTGCACGACGGCCTGCGGCTTTTTCCCCAGCCACCCAAAAGCTACAGCTGGTGGGATTACCGCGACATGGGTTTCCGCCGCAACAGGGGCTTGCGGATCGACCACATCCTGGTCAGTGACGCACTCAAAGGGCTGGTGCGCGGCTGCGAGATCGACAAAACCCCGCGCAAGAACGAGCGCCCGAGCGACCACGCACCGGTGATCGTGACGCTGGAATAAACCCAGTTAAGCCGAATCGGCCAGGGCCGTTTGCTGGTCCAGCCCCAGTTCCTGGATTTTGCGGGTGATGGTGTTGCGGCCAATGCCCAGGCGGTTGGCGGCGTCGACCCGGCGGCCACGGGTGGTTTGCAGCGCAGCGCGGATCAGACGTGACTCAAACCTGCGGGTCAGCACGTCCCACACATCGGCGGAATCGGCTTGCAAAAGTTCCAAAGCCTCATGCTCTAAATCGAGTTCCCAGGTATTGACCGGTTGCAGCGGCAGCGGCAGCGCCGACTCGGTCTGCGGGGGCAGCGCTGCGGGAACAGCTGCGTTTGCATCGCCAGAGACGTAAGCTGATGACGGCGGCGCAGTCCAGGCCACCGGCTGCACCACGGCTGGTGCGCCACCGCCCAGACTAAAGGCTGACAGCACCTCGGGTGGCAGGTCTTTGGGCTCTATCGATTGCGATGGCGCCATCACCGTGAGCCAGTGGCAGATATTCTCCAGTTGGCGCACATTGCCGGGAAAAGGAAAGGCTTCCAGCACCGCCAGGGCAGCTTCTGAAATGCGCTTCACCTCCACGCCCAGCTGGTGTGCGCTCACCTGCAAAAAATGGCGCGTCAGCGGCGCAACATCTTCACGGCGCTCACGCAAAGCGGGTAAGCGCAGACGGATCACATTGAGGCGGTGTAACAAGTCTTCGCGGAACAAGCCAAGCTTGACGCGCTCCTCCAAGTCCTGGTGCGTGGCCGCGATCACCCGCACATTGGATTTGATGGACGTATGGCCACCCACCCGGTAAAAACTTCCATCGCTCAGCACCCGCAGCAAGCGCGTTTGCAACTCAAACGGCATATCACCAATTTCATCGAGGAACAAAGTGCCGCCATCGGCCTGCTCGAAGCGTCCGCGGCGCTGGCCTTGCGCGCCGGTGAAAGCACCACGCTCGTGGCCGAACAATTCGCTCTCGAGCAACTCCTTGGGTATGGCGGCGGTGTTGATCGCAACAAACGGGCCGTTGGCGCGCGGCGAATGCTTGTGCAAAGCGCGGGCGACTAGCTCTTTGCCCGAGCCTGATTCACCAGTGACGAGCACGGTGACATGGCTTTGGCTGAGCCGACCGATGGCGCGGAACACGTCCTGCATGGCAGGCGCTTGACCCATCATTTCCGGCGCCTCGGTGCGCCCGGTATCGGCGACTTCCTCACGCCGACTTTCCTCCATGGCGCGGCGGATTAACTCAATGGCTTTGGACAGGTCAAAGGGTTTGGGCAGGTACTCGAATGCCCCGCCTTGGAAGGCACTCACCGCGCTGTCGAGGTCAGAAAAAGCAGTCATGATGATGACAGGCAGGCTCGGGTAGCGGGCCTTCACTTTCTCCAGCAACTCCAGACCGGACTCGCCAGGCATCCGAATATCGCTGACCAGAATTTGCGGCCCGGGTTCATCGCTCGAAGCCAGCGCGCGCAGGACGTCGGCAGCATTGGAAAAGCTGCGTGTGGGCAACTGCTCGCGCAACAAGGCTTTCTCAAGGACGAAGCGAATCGACTGGTCGTCATCGACTATCCAAACGGGCTTCATGGCGATGGGTCTCCGAAGAATGCCTCAGGGCAAAGGAATCAAAATTTTGAAATCGGTATGTCCCGGAGCGCTGTCGACTTCGATCGTGCCGTGGTGCTGTTGCACAAAGGTTTGCGCCAAGGTCAGGCCCAAACCGGAGCCGCCTTCCCGCCCGGAAACCAGGGGGTAAAACAGCCTGTCTTTGATCGAATCGGGTACGCCCGGTCCATTGTCAATGACATGCAATTCCAGTGCCAGTCGGTGGCGGTGCTTACCAAACGTGACTTGGCGGGCGACGCGGGTAGAGAAGGTCAACCGTGCATCACCGGATTCGCGCCGCTGCGCAAGCGCCAGGCAGGCGTTTTGCGCAATGTTGAGTACGGCCTGAATCAATTGCTCGCGGTCGCCACGCAGATCTGGAATCGAGATGTCGTAGTCGCGGGCCACCGTCAGCCCCTTGGGAAACTCGGCCACGATGAGCGATCGCACCCGTTCGCAGACCTCATGGATATTGACATCGCCCACCACGTGCGCCCGCCGGTGCGGTGCCAGCAGGCGGTCAACCAAGGTCTGAAGGCGGTCTGCTTCGTGAATGATGACCTGGGTGTACTCCAACAGCTCATGGGACTGAATTTCCATTTCCAGCAGCTGGGCGGCACCGCGTATGCCCCCTAATGGATTCTTGATTTCGTGCGCGAGGTTGCGAATCAGCTCCTTATTGGTGCGCGCCTGTTCGGCCAGCCGCTCTTCCCGGTCCTGCCGGACCTGTTGCTCCTGCGGCACCATCTCAATGATCACGTCGTCCGCGCCCACGGTATGAGAAACCATCACATGCACCAACATGGCGTCTTGGCCATTACGGCGCAGCGTTGCGTCATAACGCAGCACCGAGAAAGCATTTTTCTGCACGCCTTGCAAGGCGGCGATCAGCGGCTGCGGTTCAAAAAAATAATCTGCCAGCAACGTGCCGGTGATCATGCGCCGGGAAAGACCCACTGCGTCTTCGAAAACCGCGTTGCTGAATTGCACCCGCCCCTGCACATCGACCACGCTGACCAAACTGGCCAATAGATCGAACGCCTGAAAACGGGACTCGTTGCGCTGGCTATGCACGCGCAAGCCTCAGGGCTGAACCACTGCGCCCATGCGCGCGAGTTCCCGGCGGATGCCCGTGAGGTCAGCCTCTGTGCGGGCGATGCTCGACTGCAGCGCGGCCACCCGGTCCAGGTACTTTTGCGGGTTGTTGCGTTCCGAGCCCAGACGCTCGGGCTCGCCATGGTTGTATTCCATTTGTAGTTCCTGCAGACGCTCCCGGGCCTTGCGCCACTCCGCTTCGAGTATCTGGCGCGATTCACCATCCCTTTGGGTCTGCGCAGGCGTACTGACCCGTGTAGCCATGCGGCTGCCGTAGCGCGCCGCGCGCGGCTTCGGTAGTGCGGCTGCCTTTAATTCATCGGGCGGCACTGGCACAACCGTGATCCTGTCAAGTCCCAGTGGCGTGCAGGCGGGGTCACCGCTTTTGTCCGCGCTGGTATACAGGTCGCCGCAACGGTAGACACGGTCTTGGGCAACGGATGGGGTGTTCACCGCACTTCCTAGCAAGGCCACAACGCAGCACGACCAGGTCAGCGGATTGGACGACAGGCTTTGGATTGCAAACATGGTTGGAATTATCGCCCTATGCAAACGACAAGGGCGGCCCGAGGGCCGCCCTTTCACCGCCGCAAGCACACAGCGCGCCGTGCGTCCGGCCCTGTGTGCGCTTGCCGTGTACCGCAACGCTTAGAGAGAGTAGTACATGTCGAACTCAATCGGGTGCGTCGCCATGCGCATCCGCGTGACTTCGCCCATTTTGAGCTCGATGTACGCATCGATCATGCTGTCGGTGAACACGCCGCCCTTGGTCAGGAAGGCACGGTCGGCGTTCAAGCAGTCCAGCGCTTGGTCCAGGCTGTGGCATACGGTTGGCACCAACGCGTCCTCTTCGGGAGGCAGGTGGTACAGGTCTTTGGTGGCTGCCTCGCCGGGGTGAATTTTGTTTTCCACGCCGTCCAAGCCGGCCATCAGCAAGGCGCTGAAGCACAGGTAGGGGTTTGCCATCGGATCGGGGAACCGCGCCTCGATGCGGCGGCCCTTGGGATTGGCCACAAACGGGATGCGGATTGATGCCGAGCGATTGCGCGAAGAGTAGGCCAACTTGACCGGTGCCTCAAAGCCCGGAACCAGGCGCTTGTAGCTGTTGGTGCTAGGGTTGGTGATGGCGTTCAGTGCACGGGCATGTTTGATGACGCCGCCGATGTAGTACAGCGCAAAGTCCGACAAACCGGCGTAGCCGTCTCCGGCAAACAGGTTCTTGCCGTCCTTCCAGACCGACTGGTGCACGTGCATGCCGGAGCCGTTGTCGCCGACGATGGGCTTGGGCATGAAGGTAGCCGTTTTGCCGTAGTTGTGCGCCACGTTTTGCACCACGTACTTCAGGATCTGGGTCCAGTCCGCGCGCTGGACCAGGGTGCTGAACTTGGTACCGATTTCATTCTGACCAGCGCCAGCCACTTCATGGTGGAACACTTCAACGGGAACGCCGAGTTGCTCCAGGATGAGCGACATTTCAGCGCGCATGTCTTGGGTGCTATCCACTGGGGGGACCGGGAAGTAGCCGCCTTTGACCGTAGGGCGGTGGCCTTTGTTGGCACCGTTCATGTCTTTGCCGGAGTTCCAGGGCGCTTCGTATTCTTCGATTTTGAAGAACGAGCCGGACATATCGGTATTCCAACGCACGTCATCAAAGATGAAGAATTCAGGCTCAGGGCCAAAATAAGCTGTGTCACCAATGCCCGAGGCTTTCAAATACGCTTCCGCACGCTTAGCAATCGAGCGCGGGTCGCGGTCATAGGCCTTGCCGTCGCTAGGCTCCACCACGTCGCAGCTCAGGAACAGGGTGGTTTCTTCGAAGAACGGGTCGATGTTGGCGGTGTTGGGGTCGGGCATGAGCTGCATGTCCGAAGCTTCAATGCCCTTCCAGCCGGCGATGGACGAGCCGTCGAATGCGTGGCCCGATGTGAATTTGTCTTCGTCAAAATGCGAAATCGGCACTGTCACGTGCTGTTCTTTACCCCGGGTATCGGTAAAACGGAAGTCAACAAACTTGACTTCGTTGTCTTTCACCATCTTCATCACGTCTGCGACGGTCTTGGCCATCAAATGCTCCTTAAGCGCGGTTTAAAAAATCTGGGAAACGGTTCTTGATCTCGCAGTTTTTGTGCCACTGCAAGGCCAAGCGCCGATTGTCGCCCATGCAGCCTGAACCCCACGGTGGATCCTCGGAAAAGACTAGCGGCGAGTCTTGCACTTTATTGGTGCAATTATATGAAAAAGTACTAAATTAGTGCAATCGGGTTGTTAGCGCACCAGTTCGGGGCCGAGCTTCAGGGCGTAGGGTGCCAGGCCGTCTTTGAGTGCGGCGAAGGCCAGAGCGCACGCGGAAGGCGCGCCTTTGACACCCAGTTCAATGTGGCGTCCGTAAGCCGGGTGGTCCACGCTGGGAAGGCTGAACACCTTCACCGGATGGTCGCGCTCAATGGCTTCCATCAGGGGCGTCAATGTCGCCTCCATCGCGCCAAACACGATGACAGATTGCTCGCAATGCGCGCCTTTGCGGAATAAATGCGGGTAAAGCGTGTCCAGCACCCATTCCACCATCGGCCAAGCCATCACGGGGAACCCGGGCACAAAGTGCACGGCTCCACCTTGACGTCCCGGACAGGTAAAGCCTGCAATCTTGTTGTACGGGTTAGGAATGATCTGACTGCCCTGCGGGAACATGGCCATATTCAGGCGGTGCCGGTTGTCGTCGCGCTCCGGCTCGTACGGCAGACCCTGCTCCCGCGCCACGTCTTGCATGCGCTCATAAATCAATGCCGCGGCCTGCGGGTGCAGTACCAGTGGCTGGCCCAGCGCCCGCGCAGCGCATTGGCGCGTATGGTCGTCCGGCGTGGCACCAATGCCGCCGAAAGAAAAAACCACATTTCCACTGGCAAAGGCGCGCACCAATGCGGCAGTGATGCGATCCGGGTCATCACCCACGTAATCGGCATATGACACGGTCAGGCCACGAACACCGAGTAACTCGATGGCCCGGCTCAGGTGTTTGTCAGAACGTTTACCCGAGAGGATTTCATCACCAATGATCAGGAGTCCAAAGTGCATGTTGACCTATTCGCTGTAAGAGGAAGTTCAAGGCTAGAGGGTGCCGGGGCCGGGCCGACGCGCTGCCGCAAGGCCTCCAACGAGGCGAGACAAAAATGAATAAACCATAAGGAGGCGAACGAAAACACGAGCACGTACAACCACATTGAAACCGGCAGCAACACGGGCGCCATGGCAATCGTCATCAGGCCGGTGGACCAGATCAGGCTGGGCCCTGCGCCCATCAAGCCGGCCACAATGCCCATGCCCAACAGCGCGTACTGGTGGTCTGACATCAGCGCGCGGCGCTCATCCGCGCTGGCGTGCTGCGCCAAGGCGTCAAAAGCCATGACGCGGTAGGTCAGCCAGCCCCAGATCAGCGGTGGCAGCACAAGGAGTAAAGGGGGAATCATCCACATCGGGACGCTCACCAACAATGCGGACACCGCCAGCACCGACGACCACACAGTCCACAGCACGCCGTGCCACCAGGGCGCGCCGTGCAACATTTGCAATTCAGGAAAACGCTTGCGTGAGACCAATCGAACCAGGGCCGGCGACATCAAACAGGACACAACAGCCAGCGACACCACGACCACGGCAGGAGTCAGCACCAGCAGCAAGATCACATGCGGCAACACCGCTTTGAGGCGCGGCAAACCTACAGCCTCCAGCCAACCCCATAAGACGGTGAGGGTCACCGACGATTCAAGCCAGCCGCCCAGCGCTTCAATGGCAGTGGCCCAGAACATATGACCGAGAATGAACGCCAGTCCCCCGCTCAACAGCACGGGCAGCAGAGACAGGATGATCACCCGAGGGTCCAAGCAGTACCAGGCCGCCCGCCAAAAGGCATCGAGTACGTCCCGCAAGGTGTTTGCCGTGCGGCCCACTATCTCAGGCCCGGTTCACTAAGCGTTGCAGGCCCAGCCATTGCTGGGACCAAAAGCCCTCACCGTAGCGGCGACCCTGCTCGACCTGGTCACGCACGCCCGTGGGGCCGTATCCCGGCGTAAAGTCGGCGGTACGAAACAAAATGTCCCACCAAGGCAGCAAAACGCCAAAGTTATGTCCGCCCAGCACCACCCGGCCACTGGCCGCATGCACGCTTTCGTGGCCGGCCCCAACGCTGTGGTGCAAACGATGAAAGCGGGGGCTAATCCATAGCCGTTCACCCCAGCGCCCGAAATCCAAGCGCACGTTCGCATGCTGCAAACTTTCGCTCAGCTGGGTGACCACCACCAGGGCCACAAACTGCCCCGGCGGCAAACCAATGAATTGGGCGCACAGCGCGAGCAATGCGCTGGTCAGCACATCATCCAGCAGGTGGTTGCGATTGTCGGACCACATGGTCATCTGCCGTTGCGCGTGATGAAGCGCGTGCAGCTTCCACCACCATTCGAACTGATGCTGGGCGCGGTGAATCCAGTAATGCACCAGATCGAACACCAGCAGATACAAGACAAAGCTCACCAGGGCTTGGTCGGTGACGCCCGGCCATGCGTTATCGAGTTGCGGCGCAACCCAGCCCCACACACTCATGCGGCCCATCAGCGCATCCATGGCGGGCTCGAGCAAAAAAAACATACCCAGCTTGAACAATCCCAGCCGGTGAATCAGCGTGTAGAGGATGTCCGTGCGCACCGATGCGGTATCGGTGACTGGCTCAACCGGCCGCCAGCGCTGCACAGGGCCCAGCACGAACACCAACACCAGAATTTGCCCGACGCCGAACAACAACCACATGGAGCCCTCGAAAGCCGACTCCAAATAACCACCCCAGCCGATGGCCATCAAAAAAGGCTGCACCAAGCCCTCAAAGAAGGCCTGGTGCAATACATTGAAGGTGTCGTTGAAAGCGTCCATGTAGGGAGTCTGCGTGCGCAGCCCGTAGCTTACTTCGGGTGGGCGCTGATCCAGGCCTGGTAATCCGGGTGCGTGCGCAAGGTCTCAAAGCAAAATCCCTTGGCCTGCAAGCCGGTAATTAAAGGCTCCAGGTTCGCAGGAGCCCACGGGTCTTTGCGTGACCATATGCCCAGGTGCGCCATCAGAATGTCGCCGGGGCGGATATCGCGCAAGGCCTTGGCCAGCAGTTGCGCATTGCTGTAGCGTTCGCTGGGCAATTCGTCGCCCAAAAAGCCGGCCTGCGCCCATCCCACATGCACATAACCACAGGCGCGTGCGGCCGCCAGCAGCCGTGGGGAAGTCTTGCCACCGGGTGCGCGGAAAACCGGCAAGGGTGCGACCCCTGTCACAGTTTGCAAACGCTGGGAAGCGGCATCCAGTGAGGCGCAATACTCGCCCGGCGTCCAGGCTTGGGTTTGGCCGGTCTGTGGCCCGGAGCTAGGACGCACTTGCAAACGCCCATCCGGCAGGTCCGCGCGCCAATACACATGGTCCAGCGTATGCGATGCAAAAGCATGGCCCTCGGCCGCGCGCGCTTTCCACCATGGTGCCCAGTAGGCGCCCAGGCTGCCGTCCCCGGTCTTGCTGGGTTCGTCGGCGGCGAAAAATGTAACTTTGACCTGGTGGCGCTGCAACACCTCTGCGATCAGCGGCGCCACTTCCATGTGACCGGTATCCAGCGTGAGATAAACAGGCTTGCCACAGGTGGTGGCCGCATAGCCAAACCCGGTGCTGCAGGCAAACAGCAGACCCGCGCACAGTAGGCCGTGCAGCCGCATCACCGCGGCTTGTGGTCGATGGTCCATACCCCATGCGGTGACTTACCGACCTTGATCTGGCGCACCACTGTGCGCGTTGTCAGATCCACGACGGTGAGCTTGTTGGCCCAACGCGAGCCGACATATAAAAGGCGGCCGTCGGCAGACAAGTCCATACAGTCCGGCCCGCTGGGCACATCAAATGTATCCACCACCGCCATGTTGACGTAATCAATTTTGCTAATGGAATTGGCAGCACGGTTGCTCACGAAAATATGCTGCTTATCGCCCAAGCTGCGAAACGCATGCGCGCCGCTCGCAGTGGTCAGTGTTTTCACAAAGACAGGCTTGGCGTCACTCACGTCGTAAACCTCAACGCCACGCGCACCAGTGAGCGCGACCAACAACTTCTTGTCGTCGGGCGTGCCAAAGATATCCGCAGGCAAGGAACCGGTTTTGATGCGCCACTTGAGTGTCTGGGTTGCCAGATCAATCGCCACCAGTTCATCACTTTCCTGCATGGTCGCGTAGACCACGGTGCTTTTGGAATCGATCCACAAATGGCTGGGTGTTTTGCCGGTCGCAACGCGCTGGGCCAGCGTCAGGTCGCCCGCATTCCAGCGGTAAATATCGATATGGTTAAGCCGGTTTCCCGCCGTGACCAGCCACTTCATATCCGGCGAGAAGCGCAGGTGGTACGGATCTGAAATGTTGTGAACTGTGCGCTGCACATCGCCTGTGCGAGGATCCAAAAAAGTCAGCGAATTACCGACCGCATTCGCCACAATGACCGATTTTTCATCCGGCGTCAGGTACAGGTGGTGTGGCTCTTTTCCGGTCGGCACCCGCTTGACCTCGACCCAACGCTGCGGGTCAACGATGCTGACACTGGCGCTCAAGGAGTTGAGAACCAAAATCGGGGCGGGCTCTTTGGCGGCGGCTAAAGGCGGTGCGGGCGGAACCTCGGCCTGCGCAACTTGAGAGAAATTGCCTACCGCCGACGAGGCCGCACAGGTCCAGCCAACGGCGGCCAACAAGGCCCAACGAATTTTTTTATGCATAAACGCGGAGTTTAGCTTCCGCCCGGCACTTCGCCGCTTCGCAGACGACTCAGGCCGCAGCCACCGCGACCAATTCCGCCGCAGTCAGCCAGCGCCAAGCGCCGGGCGCAAGCTCTGTCGGCAAATCCAAACGACCAATGCGCGAGCGGTGCAGCGACTCAACCCGATTCCCCACCGCTGCCACCATCCGTTTGACTTGGTGGTATTTGCCTTCGGTAAGCGTCAAGCGCAGGTGGTGCACGCCCGCCGCTTCACAGGCGGCTGCACGCACGGCCTTGGGGTCATCGTCCAGCACCACACCGGCCAGAAGGCGCTCGATCTGAGCCGCATCCAAAGGGTGCTTCACAGTGACTTCGTACACCTTGGGAACATGGTGGCGTGGCGAGCTCATGCGGTGGATGAACTGCCCGTCGTCGGTCAGCAACAGCATGCCGGTGGTGTCCTGATCCAAACGCCCGACGGCCTGCACGCCTTGCACCGCACTTTTTTGGGGGCGCGTGCGCAAGGGCGCGGGTAGTAGGGAGTAAATACTGGGATAGGTGGAGGGCTTCTGCGAACACTCGGTACCGGCAGGCTTGTGCAGGACGATGTAGGCGCGCTCGGCGTAAGGCCAATCGCGACCCTGCACGCGAAAGCGCAAGCCCTCAGGGTTGAACTCGGTCGCAGGGTCCGTGCAAGGCTGCGGGTTGCTGTCGTCCCCCGGCGCATACACCTGCACCCAGCCCTGCTGAACCAGCCCGGCACAGACACGCCGGGTGCCAAAACCCTGGGTGAACAAAATCTCCTGAAGTTGCACTAGGCCGGTTTGTTCTTGGCCTTGCCGCGCGGCATGATGGCCGTGGTGACCGTGGCGCGAATCGGCTCGAAACCGGGCGCCATCGGCTTCGGTGGCGCGCTGTCTTTTTTGGGTTTTTTGGCTTCTTTGGTGGATTTTTGCTGACCTTTGGCCATGGCAGGCTCCTTGGGGTTGGTTGAGGGTGTCCAATACGGGCTGCACGCAGTGTAGTTTCTCCGCCATGGCCACCACCGAACACTCCCGCGAACCACTTCGAGAACCGCTGGTCATCGACGAGTCCGAAGTGCAAACCAGCGCAATACGGGCGCAGGGGGCGGGCGGCCAAAACGTCAACAAAGTCTCCAGTGCCATCCACTTGCGCTTTGACATCCCTGCTTCCAGCCTGCCCGAGGGTGTCAAAGAACGCCTGCTGGCGCTGCGCGATGCCCGTATCACCAGCGAGGGCGTGCTCATCATCAAAGCCCAGCGCTTTCGCACCCAGGACAAAAACCGGCTCGACGCCTTCATGCGCCTGCACGCGCTGGTCAACAGCGTGGCCGCCCCGCCCACGCCACGGCGCGCGACCCAACCGACCTACGGCTCCAAACAGCGCCGCCTGCAAACCAAAGGAGCGCGCGCCCAAACCAAAAATCTGCGCGCTTCGGTGCGCGGGCACGACGATTAGTTGGCGCTACACCCCTACTCCACCAAGGCGACGGATTTCACCAGCGCCCACACAGCACGGCCCGCAAACAAATCCAGTTGCGCCGCAGAGCGTGCGGTTACACGCGCCAGCAAGCTTGCGCCGCCGCAGCGCAGCCGCACCAGCACCTGCGAGGCGTGCGCGTCGGGCGTGATCGATTCCACCGTGCAGGAAAGCTGGTTCTGGATGCTGGTGCCCGCCGGCGCGGCCAGCGCCAGGCTCACGTCGCGGGCCAGCACCCGCACGCGCACCGTGCGCCCCGGCTCCAAGCCCGCGCTGTCGCGCAGCCACAGGCTACCTCCCTGAAAGGCCACCTCGGCCAGATTCCAAGTGGCGTCCCGCCCGCGCACCGTCGCCTCCAGCAAAGCGCCCGCTTCGTCTCCCCCGGCAGCCAGGTGCTGCAACATCACCTCGGCCACCGGCCCGCAGGCTCGTACCCGCCCGGCCTCCAGCAACACCAGCGTGTCAGCCAGCCGCGCCACCTCGTCCATGGCGTGGGTGACGTAGAGCATCGGGATCTGCAGCCGGTCGCGAAGCGCCTCCAACCACGGCAAGATGTCTTGCTTGCGGCTGCGATCCAACGCGGCCAGTGGCTCGTCCAGCAGCAGCACGCGCGGCTGGCGCGCCAAGGCCCGCGCAATCGCCACCCGCTGGCGCTCGCCGCCGGAGAGCGCGTCGACCCGCCGCTCCAACAAATGGCCAATGCCCAGCAGCGCCACGGCTTCTTGCAGCCCGGCATGCGCGGCCCCATTGCTACCACCCCGCAGCCCGAAAGCCAGGTTCTGGCGCACATCCAAGTGTTCCAACAAACTGGCTTCCTGGAAGACATAACCCAGCGAACGCTGCCACGTGGGAACAAACACGCCGGCGGCCGCGTCCTGCCACACGGCACCGGCCATGGCAACACGCGCATCCGGTGCGCCTTTAGCGCACTCCAGCCCGGCCACACAGCGCAGCAAGGTAGTTTTGCCCGAACCCGATGGCCCGAACAACACGGTGATACCCCGGCAGGGTAGGCGCAGGTCCACGTCCAGCGCAAAACCGGCGCGCGCCAGCCGCAAGCGGATGTGCGCATCAGAAGCGGTTTGTTTTGCCTGCATCGAACTGCCCTGCCCGTCCTCAGGCCACCAGGCGCGGCGCGCGCCGCTTGATCACGCTCAGGGCCAGCAGCACCACAAAAGCAAATACCACCATGCCCAGCGCCAGCGCGTGGGCCTGCGGGTATTCCATGGCCTCCACGTGCCCGTAAATCAAGGTGGAGATGACCTGCGTCTGCCCGGGAATGTTGCCGCCAATCATCAGCACCAACCCGAATTCACCCACCGTGTGCGCAAAACTCAGTACCGCCGCCACCGCAAATCCGGGCCGCGCCATTGGCAGCGCCACGCGCCAAAAGGCCTCCCAGGGCGGCAGCCCCATGGTCGCCGCCACCTCCATCGGCCGCGGACCCATGGCCTCAAACGCGTGCTGTATCGGCTGCACCGCAAAGGGCAGCGAATAGACCACCGAGCCCAAGATCAGCCCGGTGAACGTGAACGCCAGCGTCCCCAGCCCCAGGCTCTGCGTCAACTGCCCCAGCCAGCCCTGTGGCCCCATAGCCATCAGCGCATAAAAACCCAAAACCGTGGGCGGCAGCACCAGCGGCAAAGCCACCACCGCGCCCAGCACTGCGCTCCACCGCGCCCGGCTGCGTGCCAAAACCCAGGCCAGGGGCGTGGCAATCAGCAGCAAAAACAGCGTGGTACATGCCGCCAACTGCAGAGTCAGCAGCACGGCGCTTTGCGTCACGGCATCAGGGAAAGGCATGGCGCATTGTGGGGGAACCGCACACACTCAGTGGCGTGTAGGCAGGCTACGCCTTCCAATCCCCGCGGGAAAGCGCTTGCGCGACATCCGCCACAACATCTGACCAGTCGCCCGAGCGGCTCTGACGGAATATGCGCGTGGCGGGGTACCAGGGCGTGGCGTTACCGCTGCGACCCCAACGCCAGTCGCCCACTGTAGGCAAGAGCAGCCAGACTGGTCGACCCATTGCGCCGGCTAAATGGGCAACCGCCGTGTCCACCGTGATCACCAGGTCCAACGCCTGTACCGCGCGCGCCGTGTCAGCAAAGTCACCAAGCGCAGGGGCCAGATCGACGATGTCGGACCGCCCCGCAATTTCGGCCTGGCGGGCGCCAACCGTGAGTGAAAACCAGTTCGCAGTAGCTACATCCAGCAGCGCAATGAGCGCTGATGCGGGCAGGGACCGGCGGTGGTCGTTGGCGTGGCGCGGCTGGCCGGCCCATACCAGCCCGACGCGCGGCTTGCCATCGTTGGTGGGCTGCCGCAAAAGCGCAGGA
>CAIOUR010000089.1 GCA_903861575.1 uncultured beta proteobacterium
CGCTTGATGGGCGTCGCCGCGCCGACCATCATCCGGGGTAACGGCTCCGAGATCATGAGCACGGCTGGGGCTGCGGTGACCACGCGCGGCGTGGACAGCGCTGCAGCGTCTGATTCCGCTTTGGGTGCCGCGCAGGCGTTGGTGGCGCAAACGAATGGGGTGGTTTGCGTCAGCGGCGAGGTTGACCACATTCTTGACGCGGGACACCGTTGGGCCCGGCTATCCAATGGCCACGTGTGGATGACAAAAATTACCGGCGTAGGCTGCTCGGCCACTGCGATGTTGGGCGCGTTCGCCGTGGCCCAGCCGGACCCCTGGCGCGCAACCGTGGCGTCGATGGCCTATTTAGGCGTGGCCGGACAGCTCGCCGCTGAACGCGCTATCGCCATGGGCCAAGGCGTAGGTTCTATGCAAGCGCATTTGCTTGACATCTTGCAGTTGATGGATGAAGCGACTTTTGTCCAAACCGTGCGTATGGAACAGGCCGCGTGGTAAAGCGTATCGACCGCACCCATCTTGTCCGCGCCCTGCGGCTGTACCTGGTGACAGACGAGGCCAGCCTGCGCGGCAGGACCTTGATAGACGTGGTGGTCGCGGCGGCGCACGGCGGTGTGCGCTGCGTGCAACTGCGTGAGAAGACTTTATCCACCCGCGATTTCGTGGCAAAAGCAGTGGCACTGAAAAAGGCGCTCGCCCCCTTCGGGATTCCGCTGGTCATCAACGACCGGGTGGATGTGGCTTTAGCCTGCGAAGCTGACGGCGTTCACCTTGGGCAAAGCGATATGCCGCCCGCCGTGGCCCGCAGCTTATTGCCGGACCACATCTTCATAGGCTGGTCGGTGGAAACGGTCGAACACCTGGCCCAAAGCACAGCCTTGCAAGACGCGGGCTGCGTGGACTATTTGGGTGTGAGCCCGGTTTTTTTCACGGCAACCAAGACCGATATTGCCAAGCCCTGGGGTTTAGACGGCATGCGCCAGGTGCGTAAGGCCAGCACGCTGCCCCTGGTCGCCATTGGTGGCGTCAACGCGGGTAATGCGGCCGAACTGCTAGCGGCTGGGGCTGATGGTTTGGCGGTGGTGAGTGCCATTTGCAGCGCCGCAGATCCCGCGCTGGCCGCGCGCGAACTGTGCCAAGCCATGGACGCAACGCGATGAAGACGTACACCCGGGTACTGTCGATTGCGGGCTCTGACAGCGGGGGCTGTGCAGGGATACAAGCCGACCTGAAAACTTTTGCCGCCTTGGGTTGTTTTGGCATGACCGCCATCACCGCCATCACTGCCCAAAACACCCAAGGCGTTCGGGCGGTGCACCCGGTTCCGGTGGACATGCTGGTGCAACAAATCGACGCGGTGGTGGAAGACATCGGCGTTCATGCGGTCAAGATCGGCATGTTGCATTCGGCGCAAGTCGTCGCTGCGGTCGCCCAAGCCATAGACCGCCACAGGCTGCCATTTGTGGTGCTCGACCCGGTGATGGTGGCCACCAGTGGAGCGGTGCTGATTGAAAATTCTGCGGTGGGCGCGCTGGTGGAGCAACTGTTCGCCAAGGTCGCGTTGGTGACGCCCAATCTGGATGAGGCCTCTTTGCTGGTGGGGCGTACCTTGACAAGCACCGACGATATGGAGGCGGCTGCTGACGCGTTGATCGCTATGGGAGCCAAGGCGGTTTTGCTCAAAGGCGGCCATCTGGCAGGTGACACGGTTCATGATGTGCTGGCAGTCGCCGGGCAAGCCAAGCACTGGATGCGGGCGCCGCGCATTGTGAGCCCCAATACCCATGGCACCGGTTGCACGCTGTCATCGGCTATTGCCGCGCATCTGGCCTTAGGGATGGACTTGGCGTCGGCCGTTGAAGCCGCGCGTCAATTCGTTCGAAGCGCCTTGCAAGCCGGTAGCGACAAGCGCACGGGACACGGCAGCGGCCCGCTGAACCACGGGTTTGCGCCGCTGCCCATGCGCAGCTCTGCGCTGTAGCGCGTGGCGTGAGCGAGGCGCGGTGGCCTTAGGCCTTGTCGGGTGAGGTTGGCGCGACCGATTGGGGCGATAACGTGGTCTGCGACGACAACTTTGCCAATGCAATCGTCACCAACAGTGTTGGCAGCGCGGCACCCCAGCCCGGGGCCCATTGGCCTATGGCGTGGTAAACCGCAATGCCGCCGATCCACAACATCGCGGCGCTCCAATTCACGGAGCCCACGCGCGGCAAGCTTGCAGGTGCAGCCCACGCAAGCCGGCCCAACATGACACCAAACAATGGCACAAAGACCGAGCTGAGCATGATCAAAAATGGCTCCAGATCGTGCATAGGCAGCACCAGCGCGAGCAGGGTGCATAAGCCTGCAATCACCGGGCCGTATAGCCGAACCGGCCAGCGCGGAAGCAGCGCCTGCGCGCCCACGGCGGCGCTGTGCACATCACCGTAAGCGTTGTCGATTTCGTCAACCAAAATCAGGCTGAGTGCGATCAAGCCGCCCTGGGCCAGCAACAAAACCGTGACCAAGTCCGCGCCAGGCGCTGC
>CAIOUR010000090.1 GCA_903861575.1 uncultured beta proteobacterium
AAAAGAGAGAACCGCCGAATGACAGGTTTCCTGCAAGAGTTAGGCCCAACCCTCATAGATAATGGCTACTTGGTAGTACCCATTTACCATGGACGGAAAAACCCAATCGGAAACGATTGGATCAACAATCCACTGACCAAAGAATCGCTGCCCCGCTACAACGGGGCCGGTGTAGGCTTGCTTGCCGGGCCTGGCAAGTACCCGCTGTGCATCGTTGACATTGACTGTGCATGGCCGGTTGGCGCTGAAATGGCCGAAAAACTAGCCAGTAGCTATTTAGGGGAAGGTTTGCAGCGCATAGGCGCGTCCCCCAAGCAAGCTTTGATCTACGTTGCCGATACGGGAGGGTGGCCGAAAAAGTCGTCGAAGAAGTACCAGCACCGGGATTTTGCTACCAAGAAGACCCGCAAGGGGCTGAATGAATCGTGGGAAATGAAACCCAACTACCTACAGATCGAACTGCTCGGCAAAGGCCAGCAGGCGGTAGCGTTCGGCATCCATCCCGATACCGGAAAGGAGTATCACTGGGACGACATGCAGGGCGGCGCGCTGATGGTGCCGCCTAGCGAGTTGCCAATGGTGAAACTCGATCAGGTGTTGGCGTTTATGAGGGCTTGGGAGGATTGGATGGAATGCCAACCCGAAGTGACTGTTGCGGAAAGTGGGAACCGGGCAAAGACTACCGCCATGGCCGCCCCGCAAACCGCCGAACTCGTTGAGCGTGTCGGTGTGCCGTTCGTGGCCGATATTGTGCGGAGGCAGCTTGAAGTGCTCGATCCCTCCGACCGCATCGAATGGATGAGGATAGGATGGGCGCTGCACCATGAGTTTGAAGGGTCAGCCGATGCGAGAGAGTTGTGGATAGACCGATCCCGCGCATGGGATGGTTGGCAGGAGGACCGGGACTATGCCGAGTGCGAATATCAATGGTCGCATATGAAAGCCAATCGCGGGGACGGCAAGGCCGTGACATGGCGCACGGTGCTCAAAGCCCTAGCCAAGGAACCCGTCACAGAAGAAACGGGCAAAGACGCCATAGATTTATTCAAAATAAGGCTCTCCGCTGCGGTTTCGCCGGTTGAAATAATGGGGCCGGTATGCGACTACGGCGCACAATGCCTGCCCGACAATGCGGCTGTCAGGGCCGTTGCCGTGGCTGCGGTCGCCGCGCAGCTTGCGACGTTTGCGGAAGGGTCTCTTGTCACCAAGGCCGAGATCATCAAAGCCCTCAAGCCCCGTAGCAAAAAGGCTATTATGAAGGGCGTACAGCTTGCCATGGACGACAGCGAGTTTCTTAACGGCTGGTCGAAAACACCCGACTGCCTAGCATATTGGGCGTGGACCGCCAACGGGGATAAATTTGTCAACACCTTCACCGGACGGGACTACAAGCGCGAGGGGTTTGACGGTTTGTTCATGCAGCAAGCCATTGCCGCCGAGTACAGTAGCG
The DNA here is from genome assembly GCA_903861575.1 of uncultured beta proteobacterium. Taxonomy (GTDB): domain Bacteria; phylum Pseudomonadota; class Gammaproteobacteria; order Burkholderiales; family Burkholderiaceae_C; genus Allorhodoferax. The sequence goes on from CAIOUR010000090.1 coordinate 1,451, forward strand.
CAAGCCTGTGGGTGCATTCCACGCGCAACATACCGCACGCCGACTCTTGCCTCTACCTCCCCGGCAAGGATAGCCTATTTGTGGAAAGCGGCGTGAAGTTCATCAACACATGGACCAAGAAAAATTATGTTGACATGCCCGATGATTTAAGCGATGTGGTCGATGAAGCCGCTGCCGGCCTGCTTGAGAAGCACTTCTCGTTGTTCTTTGGCGGCATAAACCGCGAGGCGCAGCTATTCGCGAATTTCTTGAGGTACATCATCGATCACCCAGGCAAGAAGATCAGATGGGCGCCGTTGCTCGTAGGGCCGGAAGGCGACGGCAAATCGTTTTTCTCCGAAGTCATGCGCCTCATCATCGGGCATGTCAATGTCGG
>CAIOUR010000091.1 GCA_903861575.1 uncultured beta proteobacterium
ATGGGGAAAACGGCTTTTTCAATCAATGGCTTCATATGGCTCAACCCAATAAAGTAAGTTACGTACTCTCGCAAACCAGCGCGCGATTTGCACCCTGTTCATGGGGCAAACGCATCAGCTACGCGCTGTGCGCAGGCCTGCGCGTGCCCAGCCGCGCGGGCCTCCACCATGACGCGGAGCAAAGGCTCGGTTCCGCTGGCGCGCACCAGCACCCTTCCCGCATCCCCCAGTTCGGCCTCCACTGCACGCAGCACGTGCTGCGCGTGTGCATTGCGCTGCCAGTCGCTGTTCGGCGCAATGCGCACATTGATCAACACTTGCGGGAACAGTATCAACTCAGATAACAACTGCGACAGCGTACGGCCAGCACGCGTGCAAGCGGCCAAAACGGACAAAGCCGATATCACGCCATCGCCGGTGCTGTGGCGGTCGAGCGCCAACAAATGCCCGGAACCTTCACCGCCCAAAATCCAACCGCGCTTGTCCAACTCCTCCAAAACGTAACGGTCTCCGACCTTGGCACGTACAAACCCGATGCCACGGGCACGCAACGCCAATTCCACCGCCATATTCGTCATCAGCGTGCCGACCACGCCAGCCACCGCCTGACCCTGAAGGAGGCGTTCGTGTACCAACAGATAGAGCAATTCGTCGCCGTTGTAGAGCCGACCCTGGCCGTCGACCACTTGCAAACGGTCGGCATCACCATCCAAAGCAATGCCGTAATCCGCCTGCGCGGCGTGCACGGCGGCAACCAGCGCCTGCGGGTGGGTCGCACCCACATCCTTGTTGATATTCACACCGTCAGGCGCGCAACCGATGGTGGTGACGGTCGCGCCGAGTTCGCGCAACACGGTGGGGGCCACCTGATACGCCGCGCCGTGCGCTGCATCGACCACCAGCTTGAGGCCCTTGAGCGTCAAATCGGCCGGGAAAACACTCTTACAAAATTCAATATAGCGTCCGGCCGCATCCGTGAGCCGCCGCGATTTACCCAGATGCGCGGAGTCCACCCAGGCCGGCTCCTGCGCCAACATAGCTTCGACATCGCGCTCCCAGTCGTCGGACAGCTTGCTACCCTGGGCGCTGAAAAACTTGATGCCGTTGTCGGCAAACGGGTTATGGCTGGCGCTGATGACCACACCTAACGCGGCACGCTGGGCCCGCGTGAGAAAAGCCACGCCGGGCGTGGGCAAGGGGCCTAGCAGCACCACGTCGACACCGGCAGAATTGAAGCCGCTCTCCATCGCGCTCTCCAGCATGTAACCGCTGATACGCGTATCTTTCCCGATCAAGACGGTGGGGCGCTCCTCGCTGCGCTTCAGTACTCGACCCACCGCGTGCGCAAGGCGCAAAACAAAGTCCGGCGTGATCGGCGCAACGCCGACCGTGCCGCGAATGCCGTCGGTTCCAAAATAGTGTCTGCTCATAGTCTGTTTATCCCATCGCGGTTTGCATGTCCTGGGCCTGCATGGCGGCCCATACCGCCAGCCCTTGCTTGGTAGCGGCCACATCATGCACGCGCAGCAGGCGCGCGCCGCGGTCTGCGGCCAAAACCGCCGCGGTCACGCTGGCCGTCAGGCGGCTGCCTTCGCCTAGCGCCGCAACCACCGCCAATGATGACTTGCGCGACCAACCGGCCAGCAGAGGGTAGCCAAGCCCCAGCAACTCGCGCTGGCGCGCCAGCAAGGCAAAGTTTTGCGCCACGGTTTTGCCAAAACCGATTCCGTAATCCAAACAGATGCGCGCGCGGTCCACACCCGACGCCTCCAATCCCTGCGCCGCTGCGCGCAAAAACTGCGAGACCTGGGGCACCGCATCGCCATCCATGGGCGCAGCTTGCATGGTTTGCGGCTCGCGGTGCATGTGCATCAGGCACACGCCGCATGCACCATGACGTGCAATCACCTCCGCTGCGTTGGCGTCCCCCGGCGACGCGCCCGCGCTGCTATCGCGCCAACGCATGGCCCACACGTCGTTGATGATGTCCACGCCCACATCCAATGCCCGTTGCATGACCTCCGGCTTGTAGGTGTCCAGAGAAACCGGGACGCCCAATGTCAGCGCATGCTGCAAAACGGGTTGCACACGTGCCCATTCGTCATGGGCGCTAACCGGCAGCGCACCGGGGCGCGTGGATTCGCCCCCGATGTCCAGCATGTCCGCACCCTCTTGCAGTAATTGATCGCAATGGACCCGCGCCGCATCTGCGGCGAAATGTTGTCCGCCATCCGAAAAAGAATCGGGCGTGACGTTGACGATGCCCATCACCCGCGGCTGCGACAGGTCAATCTGGAAGCGGGTGGTTTGCCAATACATGATGGGGCGCATAGTGGTCAAAAAAACGGGGCTGTGAAGCCCCGTGTGGTTGAGTCGGACCGGCTCTCAAGCCGCGGTGGGCTCCACCGGTGGCACCACAGCGGGCGTGGCTGGTGCCGAACCGCCACTGTCACCACCGCTGGTGGGCGGGCGCGGCGACCAGTCTTTGTTCACACGCGGTTCGCGACCGGCCATGATGTCGTCGAGCTGCTCGCTATCAATGGTTTCCCACTCCAGCAGAGCCTTGGCCATGGCGTGCATCTTGTCCTGGTTGTCTTCAATCAGCTTGCGTGCCAAGGCATATTGCTGATCGATGATGCGGCGCACCTCAGCATCCACTTTTTGCATGGTCTGCTCACTCATGGACGTGGTCTTGGTGACCGAGCGCCCTAAAAACACTTCGCCCTCGTTCTCCGCATAGACCATGGGGCCCAGCGCCTCGGTCATGCCGTAGCGCGTAACCATGTCGCGAGCTATTTGGGTGGCGCGCTCGAAGTCATTGCTAGCGCCGGTGGTCATTTGCTTCATGAACACCTCTTCGGCAATCCGGCCACCGAACAACATGCTGATCTGGTTGAGCATGTAGTCGCTGTCGTAAGAGTAGCGGTCTTGCGCGGGAAGACTCATAGTGACACCCAGCGCACGGCCGCGCGGGATGATGGTGACCTTGTGCACCGGATCACACTTGGGCAGCAGCTTGCCGATCAAGGCGTGACCGGATTCATGGTACGCCGTGTTGCGGCGCTCCTCTTCGGGCATGACCATGCTCTTGCGCTCAGGGCCCATCAGGATTTTGTCTTTGGCCTTCTCGAAATCCTGCATCTCGACCACGCGGGCGTTGCGCCGGGCAGCCATCAACGCAGCTTCGTTACACAGGTTCGCCAAATCGGCGCCGGACATACCCGGCGTACCGCGTGCGATCACGCTGGGGTTCACATCCTGGCCGGCCGGAATTTTGCGCATATGGACTGCCAGGATCTGCTCGCGACCACGGATATCGGGAAGGGTCACATACACCTGGCGGTCAAACCGGCCGGGGCGCAGCAGCGCCGCGTCGAGAATGTCAGGTCGGTTAGTGGCGGCCACCACGATGACACCCAAATTGGTCTCAAAGCCATCCATCTCGACCAGCATCTGATTGAGAGTTTGTTCGCGCTCGTCGTTGCCACCGCCCAGGCCTGCGCCACGCTGACGGCCGACGGCATCGATCTCGTCGATGAAAATAATGCAGGGCGCGTTTTTCTTGGCGTTGTCAAACATATCGCGCACCCGCGAGGCACCAACGCCCACAAACATTTCTACGAAGTCGGAGCCCGAGATACTGAAGAACGGCACTTTGGCCTCGCCGGCAATCGACTTCGCCAGCAGTGTTTTACCGGTGCCGGGCGGGCCGACCAGCAGCAGCCCGCGGGGGATGCGGCCACCGAGTTTTTGGAATTTGGTCGGGTCTTTCAAGAAGTCGACGACTTCCTTGACTTCCTCTTTGGCTTCATCGCAACCGGCCACGTCAGCAAACGTCACCTGGTTGGTGTTCTCGTCCATCATGCGGGCTTTGCTTTTACCGAAGCTGAATGGACCGCCTTTTCCGCCGCCCTGCATCTGGCGCATGAAGTAAACCCACACGCCAATCAGCAGCAGCATGGGGCCCCAGCTCACCAACAGCGTCATGAGCAAAGAACCCTCTTCACGGGCCTTGACTTCGAACTTCACCCCGTTGTTGATCAGATCGCCGACCAAACCACGGTCCAAATAGGTGGCGATGGTGCGTATGCGGGTGTCATCGGTGCGCACCGCGACGATCTCCGTACCACCCTGGCCTTCTTGAATCACCGCGCTTTTGATCTGTTTGCTGCGCACTTCTTCCAGGAAGTCGGAATAGCCCAGCGTGCTCGCCCCGGACACGCCATGGGTGTCAAATTGTTTGAACACAGTGAATAGCACCAGGCCAATCACCAGCCAAACGGCAACTTTAGAAAACCACTGATTGTTCAAGCGAAACTCCAAAAAGGGCGCGGGCCGACAAGTGTATGCACAGAGGGCCGCCCCAGGGCAGATGGGGTCATTTTAGGCATTTCAACCCTGGCGCAGCCCTATTCCCACCAAAAAGGTCTCTGAGGAGCGATCCCGGGAGGCTTTGGGCTTGTGCGGTTTGACATGGACAAAGGCCTGGCGCAGTCGCCGCAACACTGGGTCGTAGCCTGCGCCGTGGAACACCTTGGCCACCAATGCGCCGCCGGTTTGCATGTGGTTCTGGGCAAACTCGATGGCCAGTTCCACCAATTCCTCCATGCGCGCGGCGTCCGCCGAGGCGATGCCCGACAGGTTGGGCGCCATATCGGACACCACCAGATCGACCTGCCGGCCCGCCAAAGCTTCCTGCAGCTGCTCCAGAACCCCGGCCTCACGGAAGTCGCCCTGGATGAAGTGCACGCCCTCGATCGGCTCCATGGGCAGCACATCCAAACCCACAATCGTCCCGTCCAGCGCACCCGCAGCCGCACCGCCAGGGGCCAGACGTCGGCGCAAATACTGGCTCCAGGCGCCGGGCGCGCAACCCAGATCCACCACGAATTGACCCGGGTGAACCAATCCGAACACTTCGTCGATTTCCTTCAACTTGTAAGCCGCCCGCGCGCGGTAACCCTCGCGCTGCGCCAATTTGACGTAAGGGTCATTGATATGGTCGTGCAACCAGGCCTTGTTGACCTTGCTGCTGCTGGTTCTGGTTTTCATAGACTTTCAAACAGGGATAATGCCCTTATGCCCCTTATTCAACTCACACCTGCCGAGCGCAAAGTCCACCGGGCCGAAGCGCACCACCTGGATCCCGTGGTCATGGTCGGCGGCGACGGCCTGACAGCCAACGTGAAAAAAGAAATCGACGCGGCCCTCAATTCCCACAGCCTCATCAAAGTGCGGATTTTTTCCGACGACCGGGCGGCCCGCGAAGCGATGCTCGCAAGCCTGGCTGATGAATTCAACGCCGCACCCATTCAACACATCGGCAAGCTCATTGTGCTCTGGCGCCCGGCTCCAACCAAAGAAAAGGCGCTCGACGAAGACCGCAAAGCCGGTCCGCGCGATGTCAAAGTCCTCAAATTCAGCAAACGCCCGGGCCAACGCCCGGAGGTGAAAACCTTGCGCGTGCTGGGTAACCAGCGTCTCACACCGGGCGGCAACATCAAGCGCGCCAAACCCAAGCCACAAACCAGTATCAAAAAACGCAGTCAGACCTGAGCTTCGGGCTCAGGCTGCTGCAGCAGCTCGGCACGGTGCTCCGACCTCATCACAGTGACAAAAACTGCCATCGTGCAAATCCACTGACCGATATACATAGCGGTGCCAAGCCGGTGCCACAAAGCCAAGTTCTCCCGGGCCACGATGTGCGGAGCAACACCCAGTTCCACCAGAAGGGCCAACAAGGTACCGCCCAAGACCCATAGGGTCAGGGGTGGCGCCAAGTGGGGCGCAATCTCGCAACGCGGCAAGCGGACCAGGGCCAACAAACCAATTCCGCAGGCCGCCGACAACACGGTTTGCGCTGTGAAGAGGTGCGCGGCCATCCCGCCCGCCAAGGCTGGAGAAGGAAGATAAATAAACAACAAAGGCACAACCACAAAACCAATAGTTGACAAGCTCATCAGCCACGCTGCGGCCAGCCAAAGGGGAAGTGCTCGCACCACGGCAGCGCCCTTAGCGGTAATGGACCGCCACAATTTCATAGGACTTTTCCCCGCCCGGGGCCATGACAACCGCAGTGTCACCTTCTTCTTTTCCGATCAGCGCACGGGCGATGGGCGAGCAGATATTGACAAGACCAAGCTTCAAGTCAGCCTCGTCCTCGCCAACGATCTGGTAGGTCACCCGCTCGCCGGTGGTCTC
>CAIOUR010000092.1 GCA_903861575.1 uncultured beta proteobacterium
ACGGAGGCGCGTCTGGCGATTGCCATCGCCCAGGAGGGCGGAATCGGCATCGTGCACAAAAACCTGACGGTGGCTGAACAGGCGGCACAAGTCGCCAAGGTCAAGCGCTATGAGTCGGGCGTGCTGCGCGACCCGGTCGTCATCACCCCGCATTTCACGGTGCGCGAGGTCATGGCCCTGTCAGACCAATTGGGTGTGTCGGGCTTCCCGGTGTGCGACGGCGGCAAGGTCGTGGGCATCGTGACCGGGCGCGATTTGCGCTTTGAGACGCGCTACGACCAACCGGTCAGCGAGATCATGACCCCGCGCGAGCGCTTGGTCACTGTGCCAGATGGCACCACGCTAGTTGAAGCGAAAGCGCTGCTCAACAAGCATCGCCTGGAGCGCCTGCTGGTGGTCAATGCCGCTTTTGAGCTCAAAGGCTTGATCACCGTCAAAGACATCACCAAACAAACCAGTTTCCCCAATGCCGCCCGCGATGCCCAGGGCAAGCTGCGCGTGGGCGCAGCGGTCGGCGTAGGCGAGGGGACCGAAGAGCGCGTAGAGGCGTTGGTGCGGGCCGGTGTGGACGCTATCGTGGTCGATACCGCGCACGGCCACAGCAAAGGCGTGATCGACCGGGTGCGCTGGGTTAAACAAAACTACCCGCATGTGGATGTGGTGGGCGGCAATATCGCCACCGGCGCTGCGGCGCGGGCGTTGGTGGAGGCGGGTGCGGACGCGGTCAAAGTCGGCATCGGTCCAGGCTCCATCTGCACGACCCGCATCGTGGCCGGCGTGGGTGTCCCGCAGATCATGGCGGTCGACAGCGTGGCGACCGCCTTGCGCGGAACCGGCGTTCCGCTGATTGCCGACGGTGGTGTGCGCTACAGCGGCGATGTGGCCAAGGCCATTGCCGCCGGGGCGTCCAGCGTGATGATGGGCGGCGTGTTTGCGGGTACCGAAGAGGCGCCGGGTGAGATCGTGCTCTACCAGGGCCGCAGCTACAAAAGTTACCGGGGTATGGGCAGCATCGGTGCCATGCAGCAGGGCAGCGCGGACCGCTACTTCCAGGAGTCCAGTACCGGTAACCCCAACGCCGACAAGCTGGTGCCCGAAGGTATCGAAGGCCGCGTTCCCTACAAGGGTTCGATGGTGTCCATCATTTTCCAGATGGCCGGCGGCATCCGTGCCAGCATGGGCTACTGCGGTTGCGCCACGATCCAGGACATGCAGGACACGGCGGAGTTTGTGGAGATTACCTCCGCCGGTATCCGCGAAAGCCATGTGCACGACGTGCAAATCACCAAAGAAGCACCCAATTACCGCGCTGACTGACAACGCCCATTGAACTGATGTCCCACCACAAAATACTGATCCTCGACTTCGGTTCACAGGTCACCCAATTGATCGCGCGCCGTGTGCGCGAAGCGCATGTGTATTGCGAGGTACACCCCTGTGATGTGAGCGATGACTGGGTACGCGCCTATGCCCGCGATGGCAATCTGAAGGGCATCATCCTCTCGGGCAGCCACGCCAGCACCTACGAAGAAGAAGATTTGCGCGCGCCCAAGGTGGTCTACGAACTCGGCATTCCAGTGCTCGGCATCTGCTATGGGATGTTCACCATGGCGGTGCAGTTAGGCGGCCAAGTAGCGCCGAGCCACAAGCGCGAATTCGGCCATGCCGATGTGCGCGCCCACGGCCACACGCAGTTGCTGAGCGGCATTCAGGACTACGCCACACCCATGGGCCACGGCATGTTGAACGTGTGGATGAGCCACGGCGACAAGGTGACCGAACTACCCCACGGCTTCAAGCTCATGGCCAGCACCGACAGCTGCCCGATTGCCGGTATGGCCGATGAAGAGCGGCGTTTTTACGGCGTGCAATTCCACCCGGAAGTCACCCACACCCAACGTGGCGCGGCCATTCTGGAGCGCTTCGTGCTCGATATCTGCGGAAGCAAAGCGGACTGGGTAATGGGGGATTACATCTCGGAGGCGGTGGCACAGATTCGCGCGCAGGTCGGCGACGAGGAAGTCATCTTGGGCCTGTCCGGCGGCGTGGATTCCTCCGTGGCGGCGGCGCTGATCCACCGCGCCATTGGCGACCAATTGACCTGCGTTTTTGTCGACCACGGCTTGCTGCGCCTGGACGAGGGCGACGCAGTCATGGAAATGTTTGTGGGCAAGCTGCACGCCAAGGTGATCCGGGTTGATGCCGCAGAACTGTTCCTGGGCAAACTCGCAGGCGTGTCCGAACCCGAAGCCAAGCGCAAGATCATCGGCGGGCTGTTTGTGGACGTATTCAAGTCCGAAGCCGCAAAACTCAAAGCTGGCAACAGCGAACACAAAGGGGCCAGCTTCCTCGCCCAGGGCACGATTTACCCCGACGTGATCGAGTCGGGCGGCGCCAAAAGCAAAAAAGCCGTCACGATCAAGAGCCACCACAACGTGGGCGGGCTGCCGGAGCAGCTGGGTTTGAAGCTACTGGAGCCGCTGCGCGATTTATTCAAAGACGAAGT
>CAIOUR010000093.1 GCA_903861575.1 uncultured beta proteobacterium
CTACATCAAGGGGAGCGATTCACCTTCGGTCAATTTCGGCAACGAGACCTACTACGGGCAAGACTTTCTCTTTAAGACCGAGCGTGGACGAATGTTCAATTTTGCTGTGCCATATCCTTTCGCCAGCAAAGGGCGGGCTGCAGAGCAAAACGTTTTTGCAGATGCAAAGGCAGACTTGAACCGCTACGGATCATTAATTGAGCGGACTTGCGACTTGATTCGCCATTTTGAACTTGACCTGTACGACAGTGCAATTGTTCCAGTTGCGCTGGCGCATCGGCATGCATCGATTAGCATCGTGCCAGGTGGCAAGGTGCTGGACATCATTACCAAGACCGGACTTGCTTCGTCATCTGTCCCGTAGCCCTCCAATCGGTGCCGCTGGGCACACTTACTTGTCTAGTTGCGCGTCGCGGTAAATAAATCGAAATGCTGGGCTGTCACAAAAAGATGGGCTAGGCTAGATTTGCCATGTCGGTGAGGTCGCCCATGAACAAGAAGCCGGGCTTGATTTTCCAGTTGGCCGATTGGACGACAACTAAAAACGAGGACGCACAGATATGCACGAAATCATCTGCCCCCACTGCAGCAAAGCATTCAAGATCGACGAAGCTGGCTACGCCGATATCCTGAAGCAAGTGCGCGACGGCGCTTTTGAGCAGCAGTTGCATGAGCGGCTTGAACTGGCCGAGCAAGACAAGCGCAATGCGGTCGAGCTGGCCCAGGCCCAAGTTGCCAGCGACATGCAGAAGTCTGCGGTAGCCAAGGATTCCGAAATCCAGGCGCTCAAGGCCAAGCTGGATGCGGGTGAGGTTGCGCGCAAGCCTACCGTGACAGAGGCGCTGAGTGCAGAGCCGGGAGGGCCGCTTTCCCTCAAGTTAGAACGGTTGGTTTACAGCAGCCACCACAGCACGCTCGTCTGCTAACCGCCGTCGTCCCGCCTGTACCCATCCTCCCGCTGCGCCCGGACGGCCAGCACAAACACCGTGTCTATCGCCGCGACATAGCGGTACAGCGCCACATAGCCACGCGCAGCGCGGCCAATGACCAGTTCCCGATGGCCGTCTCTGACGGGCCTCCCGATCAGGGGGCTGTGGGTCAGGATGTGAATGGCCTCCAGGATTTCACCGATGCGCTGCGGCGCAGTGCCCGCGTCAAACTGGGCGATGTGGTCAAAAAAGCGGTCGAAGTCATCGAAGACCTGCGGGGACAGCTCAATACGCGCCATGCGAGCGCTCAGGGGTTGGGTTTGCGGGCGGCGGGTTTGCGCGCGGGCTTACCCTTGGCGCGGGCGGCCAGATAGGCCTTGGCTTCATCCCAGGGTACGGTTTGGCCGGTCTGTTGAATGGCTTGCCAGCGCTCTTGCCCCAGCGCGTGAAAAGCGTTGTCTTGCTCCACCTGCTCCACGGTTTGCGTGATGGCGTCCAGGATGAAGGCATGCGCCGTCTTGCCTGCGCGTTCTGCTACGGCCGCGACACGGGCCTTGAGTTCGTCTTCAATGCGGATGGTGGTTGTGGACATGCTGTTTTTCCAGTGTTGTCGAAATAGTAGCACTTTCGTGCTACTTAGTGAATCCTGGCTGCCCTTTGGGGTTCTGCGTACGGCCCGCCGTCAAAAGCCAAGCGCCCTCTGCCCCGCGTTCGCCGGTCTAAATGAGATAAAATCTCATTTAGATTTGCGTTGTTCACCGGAGCGTCCATGTCCCATCCACAGTTGTTGTCTGACTTGCCCAACGGCACGCACGCCACTGTCGCGGGTTTGGTGGCTGGTGCTGATGCGGTGCACAGCGCCACCGTGCGCAGGCTGGGCGAGCTGGGCTTTATCGCTGGCGAGCCGGTCCACGTACTGCGCCGGGGACCGGGCGGGCGTGAGCCCTTGGCGGTGCGGGTGGGCGACACCCAGTTTGCGCTGCGTCTGGCCGAAGCCGCCTGCATCCAGGTCTTGCCAGTGGGCGCGGCATGAACGCGCCCGCCACCGTGGCCCTGGTGGGCAATCCCAATTGCGGCAAAACCGCGCTGTTCAATCTGATGACGGGCGCGCGCCAGAAGGTGGCCAATTACGCGGGCGTCACGGTGGAGCGCAAAGTCGGTAGCGCCCGCTTGGCCGATGGCAGCAACGTTGCCGTGGTCGATTTGCCGGGGGCTTACAGCTTGAACCCCGCCACGCCGGATGAACAGGTGATGCTCGACGTGCTGCAAGGCCGCCGCGTCGGTGAGGATGCGCCCGACCTGGTGGTCGCCGTGGTGGACGCCACCAACCTGCGCATGAATTTGCGCTTGGTGCTGGAGCTCAAGGCGCTGAACCGTCCGCTGCTGGTTGCGCTCAATATGGCCGATGTGGCGCACGCCAATGGCCTGGCCATCGATGTGCCTGGCCTGGCCCGGGAGTTGGGGTGCCCTGTGGTGGAAACCGTGGGCGTGCAATCCAACGGTGCCGCCGCGCTCCTGCAGAAGCTGCAAGACTGGCTGCAAACGCACCCGCAGCGCGCAGGTCTTCAGCACGCAAATGCCGGCTCGGCCGCGCCGCGCGACGTAGCCCTTTTGCAAGCCGAGGTCCGGCGGATTCTGGCGCTGGTGGCCCCGCAGGCGCCGCGCGTCGGGCGGTTTCAGGAACGCATGGACGCAGTGGTCATGCACCCGGTATGGGGTCTGGTCTTGCTCGCAGCGGTTTTATTTCTGGTTTTTCAAGCGGTGTTTTCCTGGGCCGCGCTACCCATGGATCTGATTAAAGAGGCCATGGCCGCGGTCGCCGAGTGGGTTACCGGCACTATGGACGACGGTCCGCTGCGCAGCCTGCTGGTGGACGGGGTGATCGCCGGGGTCGGCGGCGTGGTGGTGTTCCTGCCGCAGATTTTGATTTTGTTCTTGTTTATTCTGGTGCTCGAAGATTCGGGCTATCTGCCGCGCGCCGCTTTTTTGCTGGACAACCTGATGGGGCGGGTGGGCCTGTCGGGCCGCGCATTTATCCCGCTGCTGAGCAGCTTTGCCTGCGCCATTCCCGGCATCATGGCCACGCGCACGATTGCCAACTGGCGTGACCGGCTGGCCACCATCATGATCGCGCCGCTGATGACCTGTTCGGCCCGCTTGCCGGTCTACGCGCTGGTTATCGGCGCTTTTATCCCGGAGCGCAGCGTGGGCGGTTTGAGTCTGCGCGGGCTCACGCTCTTTGGTCTGTACGTGGCGGGTGTGGTGTCGGCGATGGCCGTGGCCTGGCTGCTCAAACGGGTGTGGATGAAATCGGGTTACCAGCCCTTGATGCTGGAGCTGCCGCCGTACCGCGTGCCCAATTTGCGCCACCTGGCGCTGGGCCTGTGGGAGCGGGCGCGGATTTTCCTGGAGCGGGTGGGCGGAACCATCTTCACGCTGATGGTGTTGCTGTGGTTTTTTTCGACCTATCCGCATCCGCCCGTTGGTTGGGACCCGTCCCAGGGCCCGGCTATTCAATACAGCGTGGCGGGCATGTTGGGCCGCGCGCTCGAAGTTGTGTTTGCGCCGATTGGCTTCAATTGGCAGATCTCGATTGCGCTGGTGCCCGGCATGGCCGCGCGCGAAGTGGCGGTGGGGGCTTTGGGTACGGTGTATTCGCTGTCGGCGGCCAGCAACGGTGTGGCGGAGGCGCTGGCGCCGGTGCTGGCGCAGGGCTGGTCGGTGGCCACGGCCTACGCCTTGTTGGCCTGGTTTGTCTTTGCCCCGCAGTGTTTGTCCACGCTGGCCGTGGTGCGGCGCGAGACCAATTCCTGGCGCTACCCGGTGGTGATGGCGGGCTACTTGTTCGGCCTGGCCTACGCGGCGTCGTTTGTGACCTACCGCGTGACTCTGTGGTTGCTGGGCTAAAGGGATAGCACGCATGGACTGGCAAAGCGCACTAACCGGCATCGTGGTGGTCTGCTGCGCAGCATTTGCGCTGCGCCGTTTTATGGGTTCGGATGCCCGCAGGTGGCTGGCCGAAATCGCTCGGGCCGCGCCGGGTGGTGCGGTTGTGGCCGCGTGGTTGATGCCGCCGCGTGCGGCGGGTGCTTGCGGTGGGTGTGGTGGTTGCGCTTCGCCCGCATTACGCGGAATTCCGGTGCGGGTTGATGCGCCAGCCCAGGCGGCGGGTCAACGCCCCTGCGGTGCCGCCAGCCACTGGCGTGCCAGCTCGACCCAGTAGGTTCCGCCCAGCGGAATCAAGTCGTCGTTGAAGTCGTAGCTCGGGTTGTGCAGCGTGCACGGCCCGCCGCCGTGGCCGATGCTGCGGTGGTCGCCATCGCCATTCGAGATAAAACAATACGCGCCCGGTTTGGCTTGCAGCATGTAGGCAAAGTCTTCGGCGCCCATGGTGGGTTCCTGCGCCGTGACGTTGTCTGCGCCGACGATGCCTTCCATAACGGTGCGGGCGAAAGCGGCCTCGCGCGCGCTATTGATGGTGGGCGGGTAATTGCGTTTGAATGCGAATTCGCAGCGCGCGCCAAAGGCGTCGCACAGTTTCTCGGAGACCTCGCGCATGCGCTGCTCGATCATGTCCAGCACTTCCACGCTGAAGGTGCGCACAGTGCCTTGCATAACGCAAAAATCGGGCACCACGTTGGTGGCTTCGCCGGCTTGCAGCATGGTCACTGAAATCACGCCCGCATCCACCGGCTTTTTGTTGCGCGTGATGATGGTTTGAAAGCCCTGCACTAGCTGGCAGGCGATCGGCACCGGGTCAATGCCGTTGTGGGGCAGGGCCGCGTGGCTGCCTTTGCCGTGGATGGTGATTTTGAATTCATTGCTCGACGCCATCACCGGCCCCGCGCTGACCGCAAACGTGCCCACTTTGCCGCCGGGCCAGTTGTGCATGCCGAACACGGCCTCCATGGGGAACTGCGTGAACAAACCCTCGTTGACCATTTCGCGTGCGCCGCCGCCGCCTTCTTCAGCGGGTTGGAAGATGGCGTAGACCGTGCCATCAAAGTCGCGGCGCGCGGCGAGTTGTTTGGCCGCTGCCAGCAGCATGGCGGTGTGGCCGTCGTGGCCGCAGGCGTGCATTTTTCCGGGGTGGGTGCTGGCGTGGGCAAAGGTGTTGAACTCCTGCATGGGCAGCGCGTCCATATCGGCCCGCAAACCGACGCCGCGCCCGCAGGCCCCGCCGTCACGCCCGTGGATGATGCCAATCACCCCCGTGGTCGCCATACCCCGGTGCAGCGCAATGCCCCAGCTTTCCAATTGCTTGGCAACCACGTCGGCGGTGCGCACTTCCTGGAAACACAGCTCGGGGTGGGCGTGTATGTCTTTGCGGATGGCGGCGATGGCAGCGGCGTCTTGCAGGATGGAGGTATCGATTTTCATGGTGGGGCTCGGCGTTTTTCAGCGTTCTCGGGGGCGCAGGACGATGGACAGGGTTGGCGGTACCCGCCCATTTTCATCTTTGGGTAAACGGTCAGTCTTTTTTAGAGCACGCGTAGCCGCCGTATCCCAGGACTCGATGCCGCTCGATTTAATGGTCGAGATGCTGACGATGGCACCTTCAGGCGTCAGTCCAACCTGAATTTCGACAGCAGGATTCCCGCTCACGGTATCGGCATCAAAAGTGATGTTGGGCCTGATAGCGGCTTGGATACTTGCGATGTATTTGTCGGAGGGTTTCGCTACCAGTTTGTTAGCCGCATTGCTGGTGTCCGATGTGCTCGAATCGACATCCGCTTTTTGAACAATCCGTTTCTTCAAATCGTCGGTCTGCTCTTTGATCTCCGACTCTTTGGCCATTTTTTTGATCCGATCTTCCAGCTCTTTGCGCTGACGTTCAGCTTCTTTGCGCGCGGCGAGTTCCTTCTCCCGAGCTTTACGCGCGGCTTCCGCTTCTGCCTGCTTTTTTTCTTGTTCGGCCCGGGCGATGGCGGCTTCTTTTTCCTCTTTTTGCTTGCGTGCCGCTTCAAGCTCATCCTTCTCTTTTTGCTTACGTGCCGTTTCGGCCTCGTCCTTCTCTCTTTGTTTCCGGGCAAGCTCAGCTTCCTCTTTTTCCCTCTTCTTGCGCGCGGCTTCCGCCTCTGCTTCTAACGCGAGCTTGGCAGCTTTCTCATCGGCCAGCTTTTGGGCCTTTTTTTTCTGTGCCGCAATATCAGCTTCCGCCTGCCTTGGGTTAATGACCTTGGGCGACGGCTCTGGCTCGGGTTTGGGTACAGCTTTGACAGGTTCGGGTTTGGCCTTTTCCAAGGCCGCTGGGGGAGGTGGCGGTGCTGGTGGTTCTGGAGGGCGCACGGGTAGTGCGGGTTCTGGTGGTGCAGGACGCTCGGGCTCGCTTGGAGGTGGCAGCTTGGCCCAGAGCTCTGCCTGCGCTGTGAGGATGACCGGTTGGTCATGCCATTTCACTACCCACGACAAGCACAGCAGCAGGGCTAGGTGTACCAGAATGGCCAGCGTGGTTGCGGGCCCCAGGCCACGCTCGGGAGGTGGCGCAAACGCGTCACGCTTCAAACGCGGGGTTGCCGGCGAGGCTGCTTGCATGCGTCAAGGGACAAGTTGCACGGACAATCCGACCCGTTGAATACCGGCACGCTGCAAGGTATCCATGACTTTGACCACGCGCTCGTATTGCACCGTCTTGTCCGCGCTGATCACGACCGCCGTGGTTCGGGGGCCGCTGCCAGATTGACGGTCAACATCCGGTTCGGCCTGGGCGCGTTTGACCGACGCAGCCAGTGCTTCCAGCTTGACCGGGTTGGTTTTATCTTTGAGTTTGATTTCGAGCCGGTCGTCCTTTCCGATCACGATTTGGATGATGCGGTCGGGCTGCTTCGATGCATTCCCAACGCTGGGTAGTTCGATGAGACTGGGCGTGATGAGCGGCGCGGTGACCATGAAAATGATCAGCAGCACCAGCATCACATCAATAAAGGGAACCATGTTCACCTCATTGATGGCGCGGCGGCCACGGCCACGGGGGCTTACAGCAGGCATAACGCGCTCTCCCTATCGGCTTGCTGCAGGGGCTGCAAGCGTGCTGACTTTGCGCTGCAGGATGTTGGAGAACTCTTCCATAAATGTCTCTTGCTGGATGCCGATGCGGTCCAGGTCCCGCGCGAAGCGGTTGTACGCGACCACGGCTGGAATCGCTGCAAACAAGCCGATGGCGGTAGCTACCAAGGCTTCAGCAATGCCAGGCGCCACGGTGGCAAGTGTGACTTGCTGCAATGCGGCTAGCCCGGTGAACGCATGCATGATTCCCCAGACCGTTCCGAACAACCCCAGGTAGGGCGAGACCGACCCTACCGAGGCCAGAAATGACAAATTCGTCTCCACCGCGTCCATTTCGCGCTGCAAACTGGCCCGCATGGCACGCCGCGCGCTGTCCATGACGGTGCCGACCTCAGCGACCCTGCGCTCACGCATTTCCTTGCGTACTTCGCGCATGCCGCTGGCAAAAATACGCTCCATCGGGCCGCAGTTCTGGCTGCGTTGTTGGGCCGTGTTGTACAACTCTTCCAAGCTGGAGCCCGCCCAGAACTCTTTGGTGAAGGCGTCGTTTTGTTGTTTGATGCGGTGCAGATTGATCAATTTTCGGAAGATGGCTGCCCAACTCATTACGGATATCAGGACCAGCAACATCAGTACCGCTTGCACCACGAGGCTGGCATGTGCCACGAGTTGAAAGATGTCCAGGTCTTGGTTCATGTGTCTATCCCATCAGGTCAAAAGCGTAGTCAGTCGTTGGGCGGCGGTTGCCAGTGTCTCCATGGAACTGGCAGTGGAAAACCGGACGAATTGTGCGGTATCGGCGTGACCGAAGTCACGCCCGGGCGTGATCGCCACATGGGCGCGGCGCATGACTTCATACGCAAAGTCCCAGCTTCCCCGCACGCCCAAGCGTTCGCAGGCGGCACGGCAATCGGCCCAAACGTAAAAAGCGCCGTCGGGCACAACCGGAACACTCAGCCCGGCCGCTTGCAGAGCGGGTATAAAAAAATCGCGCCGTGCAGCGAAGGCATGTCGTCGTTGCTCGAATATCGCCAGGCTTTCGGGCTCAAAGCAGGCCAGGGCAGCATGCTGCGCAATCGCGCTGGGGCAGATAAACAGGTTTTGCGCCAGCCGCTCGATCACAGGCACCAGCGCGGGCGGCAGCACCATCCACCCCAGCCGCCAACCGGTCATGTTGAAGTACTTGCTGAAGCTGTTGATGCTGATGACGTTCTCATCCAGCGCCAGTGCGGTGCCGCCGTAGCGGGCATCGAAGGAAAGCGGCAGATAAATTTCATCGACGAGGGTGATACCGCCGCGCCCCTGCACGAATGCGTGGATGTCGCGCAATACGTCAGGTGCAATGGAACTGCCGGTGGGGTTGGAAGGCGAGGCCAGCAGCACGCCCCGGGTGCGCGGGCCCCAGGCCTGGCGCACCTGTTCGGCATCCAACTGGAAGCGGGTGGCGGCGGTGGTCGGCAGCAGCACCGCACGCCCATCGGCTGCGCTCACAAAATGCCGGTTGCAGGGGTAGCTGGGGTCGGGCATCAGCATCTCGTCGCCGGCTTCTATCAGCGCCAGGCAGGCCATTTGCAATGCCGCTGAGGCACCAGCTGTGACGACGATGCGCTGGGGCGAGATGTCCAATGCGTAACGTGCTTTGTACCAGTGGCTGATGCGCTCACGCAGCGCGGTGATGCCCAAGGCAGGGGTGTATTGGCTTTGGCCCTTGTGGATCGCGCGCGCAGCAGCTTCTTGCACCAGCGGGGGCGCAGTGAAGTCAGGCTCTCCGATATTCAAAAAGACCATGGGTCGATTGCTGTCGGCCACCTGTGCGCCCAACTCAGCCGCCGCCTTACCCACCTCCATCACATAAAAAGGCGTGATGTTGCGGGCGCGTTCGCTGATCTTCATGGAGCGGCAGGGGACGCCCGGTGGGCCCGGACTTCGTCAGGACGCAAATTGGGAGCCAAGCCGTTGAGGACCGCATTCACGTATTTGTGCCCGTCGGTTCCGCCGAATTCTTTGGCCAGCTCAATGCATTCATTGATCACCGCACGCCAGGGTACGTCCATGCAATGCAGCATTTCATAGGTGCCGATCCAGAGCACGCCGTGCTCAATGGGCGACAACTCCGCCAGCGGGCGGTCGACTTTTTGCGCAATGTGCGCGTCCAGTGCCGCCGCTTGTTCGATGCAGCCGTGCAACAGCGCATCGAAATGCGCCGCATCGGCCTTGTTGAATCCCATCAAATCGCGTGTGAAGGGGTCAATTTCGTCGGCGGGATTCTTGCCCACCAGATGCTGGTAAAGCCCTTGCAGCGCGAACTCGCGGGCGCGTGTACGGGCGCTTTTTTTGGGGAACTTGGGACCCTTGGGTGCATTGACGTCAGCCGACGCAACCGGGGGCATAGTGGACTGTGCCATCAGCCGATACGGTCCAGCAAATTGATCATTTCCACGGCCACGCGCGCCGCTTCGCGGCCTTTTTCTTCCTGGCGGGCTTCGGCTTGGGCGAGGTTTTCGGTGGTGAGGATGGCGTTGACCACCGGCACCTGGTAATCCAGCGCAACCCGGCTCACACCGCCGCCTGATTCATTGGCTACCAGCTCAAAGTGGTAGGTCTCGCCACGGATGATGCAGCCCAGCGCAATCAGCGCGTCGTGTTTGGCCTTCTCTGCCAGCGCCTGCAAAACAACCGGAATTTCCAGAGCGCCCGGTACGCTGTAATGGTCGATGTCACGCTCATGCACGCCCAGGGCCAGCAACTCCTGGCTGCAGTGCGCCATCAGCGCATCGGTGACCGATGCGTTGAAGCGCGCCTGCACCATCGCAATGCGCAAGCCCTTGCCCGCCAAAGCGGCGTCTTGCTGCGGGACTGCGCCCTTGTTTGCACCAAACATAAATTTCCTTATCCCTTGTCGATCAATCTGTCTGGCTGATGTAGCCCACCGTTTCCAACCCGAATCCGGCCAAACTGGGCATGCGCCGTGGGCTGCCCATCAGCCGCATGCGGCGAACGCCGCAATGCAGAAGAATTTGGGCTCCAATGCCGTAAGTGCGTAAATCGAGCCGTCCGCGCTCCGGTGCCTGCGCCGACCGCGCGGTGCCTTCAAATTGCGCCAGCAACTGTTCGCTGCTTTCACCGCCGTTGAGCAGCACGACCACGCCGCGCCCCTCTTTCTGAATGTGTTGGAGAGCCGCGTCCAGACTCCAGGAGTGCATGCTGCGGCCCACCTCCAAGGCGTCCAGCACCGACAGTGGCTCGTGCACGCGTGCGCTGACCACTTCGTCCGGCTCCCAGCTGCCGACAACCAAAGCCAGGTGCACGCCATGCCCTGCGGTGTCGCGAAATGCATGCGCGGTAAACAGGCCATGGGCGGTTTGCAGGCTGCGGGTTCCCAGCTTTTCCAGCAGAGACGATTCGCGGCTACGGTGCTCGATCAGCGCGGCAATCGTGCCAATCTTCAGCCCGTGCTGGGCAGCAACAATCTGCAAGTCCGGCAACCGGGCCATGGTGCCGTCATCGTTCATGATTTCGCAGATCACGGCGGCGGGCGAGCATCCCGCCATCGCCGCCAGATCACAGCCCGCTTCGGTATGGCCAGCGCGCATCAGCACGCCGCCGTCCACGGCCTGCAAGGGAAAAATGTGGCCCGGTTGCACCAGATCGGCGGCTACGGCTTGCGGGGCGACCGCGGCCTGAACAGTACGGGCACGGTCGGCTGCGCTGATGCCGGTGCTCACGCCCTGGGCGGCCTCGATGGAGACGGTGAAGGCGGTGGCGTGTTTGGTGCCGTTGCGGGTGGCCATGGGCGGTAGCGCCAGGCGCTCGCAGCGCTCACGGGTCAGGGTCAGACAAATCAGCCCGCGCCCGAAACGCGCCATGAAATTGATGGCTTCGGCGCTGACGTGGTCCGCTGCCAGAACCAGATCACCTTCGTTTTCGCGGTCTTCCTCGTCCACCAGAATCACCATGCGCCCGGCGCGCAGGTCGGCCACGATGTCGCCGACGGGGGAAATCGGCGCGGGGGAAGGATGACTCTGGGACATAAAAAGAACGTTGTGTGTTGCCTGCCGTACACGTGACGGCCAGTGCGCATTATCTCCGGCTAATCGTCGATGGAGGCGCTCCAGCGCTTATCCCAGCCTTTTTGCAAATCCCGCCGCTCGCGTTTGGTGGGGCGGCCGTGTTCCATCGCGGCGGCTGGCTCCGGTGCCAGGCGTCTGCGCTCGGCCAGTTCGCTGCGGGTTTGGATGCTCTCGGGGGTTTCTTCGTACAAGAGTTGCGCCATCGGCGCCGGCCCGCGCTGATGGCTCAAGCCCCTGACGATCAACTCGCGTTGTACCGGTCCCTGGCGCAGGCGCAGCCGGTCACCCACGCGTATCTCACGCGCCGGCTTGACGTCCTGGCCGTTGACCTGCACCCGGCCCAGGCTGACTTCTTCGCTGGCCAGCGAACGCGTCTTGTACAGGCGCGCGGCCCAGAGCCATTTGTCGATGCGCACCGGCGCCGGGCTCAGGCTGGCAGGGGCAGAGGTCTTTGAAATGGGGTTTCCTCTTCAGGGATTGGTGTCGCATGCCGCGCTGGTTGGCTGGCAAACCATAGTTCCACCGTCTCGGGGTCTTGCACGGTTCGCAAGGCATTGAACGCCAGGTCTGCCTGCGGGTAGCGGCGGCGCAAAAAGTTCAGCCATTGTTTGAGCCGTCCCGCTTGTTGCCGACGCTCCAGTCGTCCCCGTACGACGGTCCAGAAGTAGTGCAAATGCGGCTGCAAGTCATCCCATGTGGTCGCTGCTTCGTCCTGACCCTGGTCCATAGCCCGCAGGCTGCGGCCCAGGCCGGGGTCGGTGACGATGCCGCGTCCCAACATCACATCCATGCAGCGGGATTCGTGTCGTGCGCGTCGGGCATCGTGTGTGTTCCAGATCTCACCATTGGCCACCAGGGGCGTGCTGATGGCGGCGCGGATATCGGCGATGCGCGACCAGTAAGCCGGTGGCCGGTAGGCGTCTGCGCGGGTGCGCGCGTGCACTACGATTTCACCCGCGCCGCCGTCCGCTAAGGCTTGCGCGCACTCCACGGCGCGGCTGTCATCTAAAAAACCCAGGCGCATCTTGGCACTGACCACCTGGTGCGCGGGCACCGCGCTTCGCACGGCGCTGACGATGCGCCACAAAATCTCCGGGTCTTGCAACAGCGCCGCGCCCCCGCCGTGGCGGTTGACCACTTTGGCCGGGCAGCCGAAATTCAGATCCACCCCATCACAGCCCATGC
>CAIOUR010000094.1 GCA_903861575.1 uncultured beta proteobacterium
AATTCCCATTGCGCACGCGACGAGCGCGCGTCGATGCAACAGTCCACAATGCTCCACCCGGCCACCCCGTCGATCTCGTCACGCAGCAGCCACACGTTAATGTGGTCCAGTGCAAAAGGCAGTGCCATGCGGATCCACTTCACGCCCGGTGCCACCTCAATACAAGTCCCGGATGGCGGCAAGGTCTCGGCAAGCGGGTAGTGCAGCTGGGCTTCCTGGAGGTTCATGGAGGTTCGTAGATTGGGGGGATAGTTCATAATTGACGTTTACGTTAACGTCAACCGGTTCGGGCATTGTAGGTGGCTGTGCACCGTGGCGTTCTAGAGCCCAAGGAGCCTTTTGTTTTATGAGTTACAGCATCAGCGAGTTGGCCCGCGAGTTTGACCTCACCACCCGCGCCATCCGGTTTTATGAAGACCTGGGGCTGCTGCAACCCCAGCGCACCGGCCCGCTGGGGCGCAGTCGCGTCTACAGCGCACGCGACCGCACCCGCTTGAAGCTGACCTTGCGCGCCAAGCGCCTGGGCCTGAGCCTGACCGAGGCCAAAGACATCATCGACACTTACGACAGTCCGCGCGACACCGGCGCGCAGTTGCATAAATTCCTCGACGTCTTGGCGCGCCACCGCGAGCAGGTTGAAGGCCAGCTTGCCGATCTGCAAGCCAATCTGGAAGAAATCAAAACCCACCAGCGCGAGGCGCGCGCGCTCTTGACCCGCATGGAAGCAGCCGCGCCCAAGGCGGCTGCGAAACCACCGCGCAAGTCGAGCGTCCGCGCCGCAGGAGTCGCCGCATGAATCTGCCGGGTCTTGACTTCCAGCTCGGTGACGAGATTAACGCCCTGCGCGAGGCGGTATATGCTTTCGCCCAAGCTGAAATCGCGCCGCGCGCTGCGGCGATTGATCGCGAGGACCAATTCCCCATGGACCTCTGGCCCAAGCTCGGCGCGATGGGTCTTCTGGGTATCACGGTGGAAGAAGAATACGGCGGCGCCCAGATGGGCTACCTGGCGCACATGGTCGCCATGGAAGAAATCTCGCGCGCCAGCGCCAGTGTGGCCCTGAGTTACGGCGCGCACAGCAATTTGTGCGTCAACCAAATCCGCCGCAACGGCAGCGCAGCGCAGCGCGCCAAGTACCTGTCCAAGCTCATCAGCGGCGAACACATCGGCGCACTGGCTATGAGCGAGCCCGGTGCGGGCAGCGATGTGCTGAGCATGAAGCTTCGCGCCGACGACAAGGGTGGCTACTTTGTTCTTAACGGTAGCAAGATGTGGATCACCAACGGCCCCGACGCCGACGTGCTGGTGGTCTACGCCAAAACCGAGCCCGATTTAGGTGGCCGTGGCGTAAGCGCGTTTTTGATCGAAAAGGGCATGCCGGGTTTCAGCGTCGCGCAGAGGCTGGACAAACTGGGCATGCGCGGCAGTTCCACTGGCGAGCTGCTGTTTCAGAACGTCGAGGTGCCGCTGGAAAATGTGCTGGGCGGTGTCAACAACGGTGCCAAGGTGTTGATGAGCGGCTTGGATTACGAGCGCGCCGTGCTCGCTGGCGGGCCGCTGGGCATCATGCAGGCGGTGATGGACAACGTGGTTCCCTATGTGCATGACCGCAAGCAGTTCGGCCAGAGTATTGGCGAGTTCCAGTTGATTCAGGGCAAGCTGGCTGATATGTACACCGTATTGCAGGCCGGGCGCGCCTTTGCGTATACGGTTGCTAAAAACCTGGACTTGTTGGGCACCCAGCATGTGCGCCAGGTCCGCAAAGACTGCGCCAGCGTGATCTTGTGGACCGCCGAAAAAGCCACTTGGATGGCCGGCGAGGGTGTACAGATCTTCGGTGGCAACGGCTACATCAACGATTACCCGCTCGGGCGTTTGTGGCGCGACGCCAAGTTGTATGAAATCGGGGCGGGTACCAGCGAAATCCGCCGCATGCTGATCGGTCGCGAACTGTTTAATGAAACCATCTGAAAACTATTAGTTGTTATGTCCAAAGAACTCAGCGAACTATTTGACCGCAACCGCGAATGGGCCACCAAAGTGGAGGCGGCACGCCCCGGCTTTTTCACCGGCCTGCGCAACCAGCAAAAGCCGCGCTACATGTGGCTGGGCTGCGCCGATAGCCGGGTGCCGGCCAATGAACTGGTGGATTTGCTGCCAGGTGAATTGTTCGTGCACCGCAACGTGGCGAACTTGCTGGTGCACTCGGACCTGAACGCTTTAAGCGTGGTCCAGTACGCAGTCGACGTGCTGGGCGTGCAGCACATCATTGTGGTGGGACACAGCAATTGCGGCGGCATCCGTGCCGCTATGAACAACCAGCGCGCCGGTCTGGTCGATAACTGGCTGCGCCACGTACAAGACGTCCGAGACTTACAGGAAGAATTTTTGAGTAGCTTGCACGAGAGCTTGCGCGTCGATGCGCTGGTCGAGTTGAACGTCCTGGAACAGGCGCGCAACGTTTGCCGTACCACCATCGTCACCGATGCGTGGCAGCGCCGGCAGACCGTGGTAGTTCACGGCTGGGTCTACGGGCTGGAGAACGGCTTGTTGCAAGACATGCGGGTGACCGCGTCCAATAGCGATGAGGTGGCTGGGACGTATGCGCTGGCTTTGCAAGCCTTGCACCAGCGCTGGATTGCGCGTAGTCGCGCGCTGTAGTCCTCCGGAAGCAGCCACCATGCCGATATTTGCCAAACGTCTGGACTCGCCACTGGCTTACGACGTGGCCCAGGCCATGATGGACGGATTCAACCGGCATTACCGTTTGTTCCGCACGGAATCCGCACGCGCTAAACACCGCTTTGAGACGCAAGACTGGCACG
Source organism: uncultured beta proteobacterium (assembly GCA_903861575.1). GTDB lineage: Bacteria > Pseudomonadota > Gammaproteobacteria > Burkholderiales > Burkholderiaceae_C > Allorhodoferax. The sequence continues at coordinate 2,826 of CAIOUR010000094.1, forward strand.
GCCAGCAGCGCGCGCAGCGCGAGCGCATCGAGTTCTATGACCTGCGCGTCAAAGAATGCAGCAACCGCTTGGAGCGTGAGTTCAAGGCAGGTGAGCAGCCCATGGACGTGTGGCAGCAAATCAAGCTGCATTACATCGGCTTGCTGGTAGACCACCACCAACCCGAATTGGCCGAGACTTTTTTCAATTCGGTCACCACCAAAATTTTGCATCGGTCGTATTTCCTGAACGACTTTATTTTTGTCCGCCCTGCGGTCAGCACCGAATACATTGAAGATGGTGCATTGGGTGCAGAGCCGACTTACCGCGCTTACTACCCTACGCGGGACAACCTGCAGACCACCTTGGTGCGTTTGCTACAAGACTTTGGCTTACGTGTGCCATTTGTCGATGTGGAGCGTGACGCCGGTTTTGTGGCGCAGGCCATGGCGCGGCGTTTGGGAGATGCCAAGTTGCGCGCCAACTTCCAACTCCAGGCCTTGTCGGGCTTGTTCTTTCGCAACAAGGGCTGTTACATCGTCGGCAAGCTCATCAACGGTTTTGCCGAGGTTCCATTTGCACTGCCCATCTTGCACGCAGCGCAAGGTGGTTTGGTGATTGACGCCGCCCTGTTTGGCGAGGACGATTTGCTCATTCTTTTCAGCTTTGCGCGCGCCTACTTCATGGTGGACATGGAAATTCCGTCGGCCTATGTGCAGTTCTTGCGCAGCATGATGCCGCGCAAACCGCGCAATGAAATTTACAACGCGCTCGGTCTGGCCAAGCAGGGTAAGAACCTCTTTTACCGGGATTTTCTGTACCACTTGCGCCACTCGACCGACCAGTTCCGCATCGCGCCCGGCATCAAAGGCATGGTCATGCTGGTGTTCGATTTACCCAGTTTCCCGTATGTTTTCAAGGTCATCAAAGACTTTTACCCGCCACCCAAGGAGACCAGCCGCGAGCAGATCAAAGGCAAGTACCTTCTGGTGAAGCAGCACGACCGGGTGGGCCGCATGGCCGATACGCTGGAGTACAGCGCGGTCGGCTTTCCGCGCAAGCGCTTTGACGACGCGCTCTTGGCCGAGATTGAAAAGTTTGCTCCCAGTCAGTTAGAAATCATTGATAACGGCGGCGAGCAAGAGGTCATCATCAAGCACCTGTATATCGAGCGTCGCATGATCCCGCTCAACATTTATCTGCAAGAAGCATTCGATGTGGAGGGCGTGACGCAGGGCAGCAGCGCTGCAGGTGTTTTCGCGCAGCAGCAAATTGAGCGGGCGGTGGTGGAGTACGGCAACGCGATCAAAGATCTGGTGTCCGCGAACATTTTTCCGGGCGATATGTTGTGGAAAAACTTTGGCGTCACCCGGCACGGCAAAGTGGTTTTCTACGATTATGACGAGATTGAATACATCACCGATTGCAACTTCCGCCGTGTGCCCGCCCCGCGCAACGAAGAAGACGAAATGTCCGGCGAAGTCTGGTACCACGTTGGCCCGCGCGATGTGTTCCCCGAAACCTTCGCGCCGTTTTTGCTGGGTAACCCGCTGGTGCGCAAAGCCTTTATGGCGCACCACGCGGACCTGCTCGATGTCGCCTTCTGGCAAGGCCACAAAGACCGCATTGCCGCAGGCTATGTGCATGACGTGTTTCCCTACGACCAGGACCAACGTTTCGTCTCTTCCTCCCCGCACTAGTTATTTCACACAAGGAGTTTGTTATGTCTGCATCCGACCCCATCGTCATCGTCAGTGCCGCCCGCACCCCCATGGGTAGTTTTCAGGGTGACTTCTCTGCCCTTTCCGCGCACGATCTGGGTGGCGTCGCTATTGCTGCGGCCATGCAGCGCGCCGGTATCAGCGGCGACTTGGTGACCGAAGTCTTGTTCGGCAACTGCCTGATGGCTGGCCAGGGCCAGGCCCCGGCACGCCAGGCGGCTTTCAAAGGCGGCTTGCCGCAAAGCGCGGGCGCGGTCACCATGTCCAAGATGTGCGGCTCGGGCATGCGCGCTGCCATGTTCGGCCACGACATGCTGATTGCGGGTTCGCATGAGGTGCTGGTCGCCGGTGGCATGGAAAGCATGACCAACGCGCCCTACCTGCTGCTCAAAGGCCGCAGCGGTTACCGCATGGGCAGCGACAAAATTTATGACCACATGATGCTCGACGGCCTGGAAGACGCTTACGAGGCCGGCCGCAGCATGGGCACTTTCGGCGAAGACTGCGCGGCCAAATACAGCTTCACCCGCGCCGAGCAAGACGCCTTTGCCACCACCAGCGTGCAGCGCGCCAAAGCCGCCACCGAGTCCGGCGCATTTGCCGCCGAGATCGCCCCGGTCACCGTCAAAGACCGCAGCGGTGAACGCGTGGTGTCCATCGACGAAGGCCCCGGCAAAGTCAAGCTCGACAAGATCAGCAGCCTGCGTCCCGCCTTCAAAAAAGACGGCACCATCACCGCCGCCACCAGCTCATCCATCAACGACGGCGCCGCCGCCCTGGTGCTCATGCGTGCCAGTACCGCCGCCAAGCTGGGCTGCACGCCGCTGGCCCGCATCGTCAGCCACGCCACCCACGCCCAGGCCCCCGAGTGGTTCACTACTGCTCCCGTCGGTGCCACGCAAAAGGCGCTGGCCAAAGCCGGCTGGTCCGTCAAAGACGTGGACCTGTGGGAAGTCAACGAAGCCTTCGCCGTTGTCCCCATGGCGCTCATGAAAGAGCTGGGCGTGGCGCACGAAGTCCTCAACGTCAACGGCGGCGCATGCGCCCTGGGCCACCCCATCGGCGCGTCCGGCGCACGCATCATGGTCACGCTGATTCACGCGCTGAAAGCCCGTGGCTTGAAGCGCGGTCTGGCTACTTTGTGTATTGGCGGGGGAGAGGGGACGGCAGTGGCTTTGGAATTGATCTGATTCCCCATGCTTCTCACCCCCGACCACGAAGCCATCCGCGACGCGCTGCGTGGCTTTGCGCAGGCCGAGTTGTGGCCCCACGCGGCCCGTTGGGACCGCGAGAAAACCTTTCCCCGCGAGGCCTTGCGAGGCCTGGCCGC
>CAIOUR010000095.1 GCA_903861575.1 uncultured beta proteobacterium
CCAAGCTGCTGCTGGGTACGCTGGACTGGGGCCTGAGCCCGCAAGAAGCCATCGACCTGCCCAACTTCAGCGCGCTGGACGATGTGCTGCTACTCGAATCCGGCGGCTTCCCGGCCAGCACCGTCTCCGCGCTGGCCGCACGTGGCCACAAAGTCCACCAAGTCCCCCTGACCAGCGGCATCCAGGCCATCCAGCGCAACGACGCAGGCTGGAGCGGCGGGGCGGATCCACGGCGTGAGGGGGTTGTGTTGGGGGATTGACGGAATTCCGGGCTCGTGCCGACCCCCTTCCTACAATCCCCGCATGGCCATCCCCGCTGCTTTTATCCAGGAACTCGTCGCGCGCGCGGACGTGGTGGACATCGTGGGGCGGCACGTGCAGCTCAAGAAGGGCGGGGCCAACTTCATGGGGCTGTGCCCATTTCACGGGGAGAAGTCGCCCTCGTTCTCGGTGAGCCCGTCCAAGCAGTTCTACCACTGCTTTGGCTGCGGCAAGAACGGCAATGTGATCAGCTTTTTGATGGATTTCTCGGGCATGGGTTTTGTGGACGCGGTCAAGGACCTGGCGCAGCAGTACGGCATGCAGGTGCCCGAGGAAGACGCATCGCCCGAAGACCGGGCGCGCGCAGCCGCGCAGCGCGAGCGACAGCAGACGCTCAGCGATGTACTGGAAAAAGCCAACGCGGCCTACCGCAAAGAACTCAAAACCGCCGCCCGCGCGGTGGACTATCTCAAAGGGCGCGGCGTCTCCGGACAGGTGGCCAAGGATTTCGGGCTGGGTTATGCGCCCGAAGGTTGGCGTTCGCTGGCCAGCGTGTTCCCGCATTACGACGATCCGCTGCTCGTGGAAAGCGGGCTGGTCATCGTATCCACGCCCGAGGACGGGGGCGAAGAGAAGCGCTACGACCGCTTCCGCGACCGGGTGATGTTCCCGATCCGCAACGTCAAGGGCGAATGCATTGGCTTTTGCGCGCGGGTGCTGGGTGATGAAAAACCCAAGTATTTGAATTCGCCGGAAACGCCGGTGTTCAGCAAGGGCCGCGAGCTCTACGGCCTGTTTGAAGCGCGTGCGCACTTGCGTGAGGTCGGCTACGCGCTGGTGACCGAGGGCTATATGGACGTGGTGGCGCTCGCGCAGCTGGGCTTTCCCAACGCGGTGGCCACGCTGGGCACGGCGTGCACCGCAGACCATGTGCAAAAGCTGTTCCGCTTTACCGACGCGGTGGTGTTCAGCTTTGATGGCGACGCGGCCGGGCGGCGCGCGGCGCACAAAGCGCTGGAGGCCGCCCTGCCCTTTGCGACCGATGTGCGCAGCGTGAAGTTTTTGTTTCTGCCGCCCGAGCATGATCCCGACAGCTATGTGCGGACCCATGGGCGCGAGGCCTTTGCCGACATGGTGAAACAGGCCACGCCGCTGAGCAAGTTTGTGCTGGAGTCGGCGGCGCAGGACTGCGACCTGGAAAACGCCGAGGGCCGCGCCCAACTGGCCACCCGCGCCAAGGCACTGTGGACGCAGCTGCCCGAGGGCGCTTTGAAGATGCAGATATTTGCCGACATCGCCGCGCTGGTTCAAATCGGTCCGCGCGAACTGGCGGCGCTATGGGGTAACACCATGCCCGAGCGCGCGCCAACCCGGCGCAGCCCCGCAGCAGCGCCAGGGGCGGGACGCTTTGACGGTTTGGGCGATGCCCGCAAGCCGGCTGCGCGCAAGGGCCGCACCCAGCCGCTCAGCCGCGCTGACCACGCATTGCGCATCGTGCTGATGTGCGCGCATTTGTGGGAACGCCTATCGCCCGAAGACCACGGCGCGCTGTGCCAGCTGCCGGGTTCACACGGAGCCTGCTTCACCTGGCTGGAAGCACAAATCCACGAAGACGGGCCTATGACCTGGAATGCGCTGCGCGAGCGCATGTTGGAGCAAGCTCCCGAACTGTTCGCCACCATACAGATGGTGATGGCCGAAGCGCTGCCCCCTGCGGGCGACGGCAACGAGGAATTCCAGGAGTTGCGCAAACTGCTCACGGACCTGGAAATCGACCGCATCAAAGCACTGCAAAAAACCATCAGCGCAGGCCAGACGCTGGACCCCCAGGCCTTGCAAACCTACAAAACCTTGGACCTGCGGCTCAAAGAACTCCAGCGGCTGCGCGCTGAGGCTATACTCTGACCCTCTTTTTTGGCAAGAGCGACAGCAGCACCTCCGGACCAGGCCCCGCGTGACACCGATCACACCGGCCGCATCACCGCAAGGACTGCACACCAAATGTTCGCCCGTCTACTTGCCTGCAGATTTCTCCTGATACCGATAACTTCGTTGCGCACAGATGCGGCACCCCGGTGCTTTGTGCGATTGTGTTGACCGATTGTTTTGAGTTTGAACCATGCCCACTGCAAAATCAGCCAAGCCTGCCGCCAAAAAGCCCGCAGCGAAACCCGCGGCCAAAGCCGCCCCGAAAACCGCATCTAAAACCCCAGCGAAAGCCGTCCCCAAAAAAGCTGCCCCAACAGCGGTCAAGGCGATAGCCAAAAAGCCCGCCAAGCCCGCGCCCAAAGTGGCCGCAAAGGCACCGGCCAAGCCAGCCGTGAAACCAGCCGCCAAGGCTGCAACCGTTAAATCGGTCAAAGCCGTGGCAAAGCCGGTTCAAGCCCCCACCAAAGCCGCCAGCGCCGGCAAGAGTGCCGCCCAGAAAGCCGCACCCCTCAAAAGCAAAGCACCGGCCAAGGCCGTCAAAAGCAGTGCGCCAGTCACCAAGAAAGCCCCCTCAGTGCCCCTGACCCCTACGAAAAAGTCCGCGCCCGTGCCTGCCAAGGCAGTCGTGACGCCGGTAGCTAAACCCGCAACCAAGCCGGTGGCAAAAGCCGCAGCACCCGCTCCAAAGGCAGCAGCTGCAAAGACTCCTGCAGTCAAAGCGCCGGCCACAAAAGCGCCCTCGACCAAGTCCAAGGCAGCGGCCAAAGGCAAAGAGAAAGCCAAGCCCGGCCTGGGTTTGGATGATTTGATTGATATCGAAGACGAGCTGGAGGGTGAACCGGGCGCTGCAGCTCCGGGCGAGAAGGTCAAGCCACTGCGCATGAAGATCAGCAAGGCCAAGGAACGGGCCTTGATGAAAGAGTTCGGCTTGGATGAAACCATCCTGTCTGAAGAAGACCTCGCCAAACGCCGCCAGCGTCTGAAAGCGCTGATTAAGTTGGGCAAGACCCGCGGCTATTTGACACACGTCGAAATCTCTGACCACCTGCCCGACAAGCTGGTCGACGCCGAAACCATGGAAGCGGTGATCACCACCCTGAACGACTTGGGCGTGGCCGTCTATGAAACGACGCCGGACGCTGAAGCGTTGATCATCACTGACAACGCACCGACAGGTGCGAGCGAAGAAGAGGCCGAAGAAGCCGCCGAGGCTGCCCTGTCCACGGTGGACAGCGAGTTCGGCCGCACCACCGACCCGGTGCGCATGTATATGCGCGAAATGGGCACGGTCGAGCTGCTGACCCGCGAAGGCGAAATCGAAATCGCCAAGCGCATCGAAGGCGGCCTGATGGCCATGATGGAGGCCATCAGCAAGTCTCCCGCCACCATCGCCGAAATCCTGCGCCTGGGTGAAGACATCCGCGAA
>CAIOUR010000096.1 GCA_903861575.1 uncultured beta proteobacterium
CCATTGCGGCGGCAGAGCATCTGGGTGTCGGGGCGGCGCAAGCCGCCGAGGCGCTGGCCACATTCCAGAATGTCAAACGCCGCATGGAAGTACGCGCCCGCATCGTGTTGCCGTCGGCGCCGCAGGGTTCGCCGGTTACCGTCTACGACGATTTCGCCCACCACCCCACCGCCATCCGCACCACGCTGGACGGTCTGCGCCGCAGCGTGGGCACCGCTGCGCGCATCGTTGCGGTCTTTGAGCCGCGCTCCAACACCATGAAACTCGGAGCCATGAAGGCCCAGCTGCCCTGGAGCCTGGAATCGGCGGATAAGGCGTTTTGCCACAGCGGCGGTTTGGGCTGGGATGCGCAGGCGGCGCTGGCTGAGATGGGGGCGCGTGCCACGGTGTGTGACACCGTAGAAGCACTGGCCCAGCAGGTGGCGGCGCAGTCGCTGCCGGGCGACCACATTGTTTGTATGAGCAACGGCGGCTTTGGCGGCATACACGCCCGTCTCATCACGCTTTTGGGCGCAGGCCCCGCCGCCTGATCAGGCCGTGGCGCGGCGCACCCGGCGCGCTTTGACCGCTTGCGAGAACACATCCAGGCACTGCAAGGAATCGTCCCAGCCCAGGCAGGCGTCGGTGATGCTTTTGCCGTAGGCCAGCGCCGAGGGCTGGTCCACGCCGGGGGTGAACTTCTGGGCTCCGGCGTTCAGATGGCTTTCCACCATCACGCCAAACACCTGGCGCGAGCCGCCCGCGAGTTGCGTGCCGATGTCGCGCGCCACTTCCAATTGTTTTTCGTGCTGCTTGCTGCTGTTGGCGTGGCTGCAATCGACCATGAGCGTGGGCGACAGCTTGGCCTTTTCCAGATCAGCGCAGGCGGCGGCCACACTTTTGGCGTCGTAGTTCGGCGCTTTGCCGCCCCGCAAAATCACATGGCAATCCGGATTGCCTTGGGTTTGCACGATGGCGACTTGGCCGTTTTTGTGCACCGACAAAAAATGGTGTCCACCGGCTGCGGCCTGGATCGCGTCGGTGGCGATTTTGATGTTGCCGTCGGTGCCGTTTTTGAAGCCAATCGGCGCTGACAAGCCCGAGGCCAGCTCACGGTGGACCTGGCTTTCGGTGGTGCGCGCCCCGATGGCACCCCAGGAAATCAAATCGCCCAGGTACTGCGGCGAGATCACGTCCAGGAATTCGCTGCCGGCGGGCAAGCCCATGCGGTTGATCTCGATCAGCAACTGGCGCGCCATGCGCAGGCCTTCGTCGATGCGAAAGCTCTCGTCCAGGTAGGGGTCGTTGATCAGGCCTTTCCAGCCCACGGTAGTGCGGGGTTTTTCGAAATACACGCGCATCACGATTTCGAGCGTGTCGGCATAGCGCGTGCGCTGCTCCATCAGGCGGTGCGCGTATTCCACGGCGGCAGCCGGGTCGTGGATGGAGCAGGGCCCGATCACCACCAGCAGGCGGTCATCCTTGCCGGCCATGATCTGCTGGATGCGGCGGCGGGTGTCGGAGATCAGCGCCTCGACGGGCGTGCCGCTGATCGGGAAAAAGCGAATCAGATGTTCAGGAGGCGGTAGCACGGTAATGTCCTTGATGCGTTCGTCGTCGGTGTTGCTGGTACGGTCAACCGGGTTGTGCGACATGTGGTAGGCAGACATTGCGATTTCCTTGGTCAAAATTTCGATGTGAAGTGCAAAAAAAAACCGCCGGGGCCCGGCGGTTTTTGGAGGTTTGAGACGCTTTTGCTGCTGCTACGTTCAGAACTCTCTACCGCCGGAGGCGCTGGAGAAAAACAGGTAGCTAAAGTAAAAGTGCTTCAAAAACATGGACGGAATGTAGCACAGCAGGCTATCCGGGGGCCGCGTCGCGACCGGCCGAGGCACCTGCTTATTGCCCGAAACGTTTGCGCGTCAGCCCCAGCGCGAGCCAGAACGACACCAGCGCATAGGCCAGCAACACCCCGCCGTGGTGCAGCGCGTTAGTTGGCCACTGGTCCATGAACAGCGGGCGCACCAGCGCTACCGCATTGGCCAGTGGCAGCCAATCGGCCACGGCCCTAACCAGTGGTGGCAACTGCTCCAAGGGAAAGAACACGCCGCCCAGAAACATAGTGGGCGTCAAAAACAGCGTGAAGTAATAGGTGAAAAAGTCGTATCCCTTTGCCAGGGCGTTGAAGACCAGCGCCATCGAACTGAAGGTGATGCCCACGCCCAGCAGGATTGGCCAGGCCACCAGCAGCTTGGGGCTGTGGCTGATGCCCAGCGCCAGCATCACGCCCAGAATCGCCGTCACGGTGAAGAGGGCCTTGAACGCCGCCCACAGCATTTCAGCCAAAACGATGTCATCCAGCCCTACCGGCGCGTTCATGATGCCGTCCCAGGTTTTCTGCACATGCATGCGCGAGAAGGCCGAATACAGCGCCTCAAACGAGGCGGCATTCATCGCGCTCATGCAAATCGAGCCGCTGGCCAGAAACAGGATGTAGGGCACGGCGGTTCCGTTGATGGTGAGCGTGCCCACCAGCGCGCCCATGCCGTAGCCAAAGGCCACCAGCCACATCAGCGGCTCGGCGATATTGCCCAGCAGACTGGGAATCGCCAGCTTGCGCCAGACCAGCAAATTGCGCTGGAACACCGGCCAAAAGCGCAGTGAGGGACGCGGCATGCGCCAGGGGCTCAGACGTTGCGGCGGGTGTTGCAGGGTTGTGCTTGTCATTCAGGCTTCCTCGCGGATCTGGCGTCCGGTCAATTTCAAAAACAGGTCTTCCAGGTTGGCCGGGCGGTGCAGCGTGCGCAGCTGCGGGTGCGCAGCCAAAGCTTGCAACAGTTGCCCCGCGTTGTGGGTGTAGAAAAACACCGTCTCCCCGCTAACCTCGACCCGCGCGGCCAGCGCCCGCAGCGGGCCTTCGGCCGTCGCCAATGCGCCTGCGCCAAATACCTCGACGACGTCCGGCTCCAGGAACTGCGCAATCAGGTCGCGCGGCTTGCCCTCGGCAATCTTTTTGCCGTGGTCCAGCACCAGCAGGCGCGAGCACAGGCGCTCGGCCTCGTCCATGAAATGGGTGGTGAGCAAAATCGATTTGCCCTGTTGCAGCAACAGCTGCAGCCGCTCCCACATCAGGTGGCGTGCCTGCGGATCGAGTCCGGTCGTCGGTTCGTCCAGCAGCAGCAGCTTGGGGTCATTGACCAGTGCGCGCGCCAGGCTCAATCGCCGCTTCATCCCGCCAGACAGTTGGCCGGGTTTGGCGTCAGCCTTGGCAGTCAGGGACGCAAATTCCAGCAGCGCCGGAATGCGCGCGCGGATGGCCGCGTCCTTCATACCGAAGTAGCGCCCGTAGACCAGCAGGTTTTCTGCGCAGGTGAAGTCCGGGTCCAGCGTGTCCATTTGCGTCACCACGCCGATTTGCGCTTTGATGGCCAGCGCATCGCGCGGCATCTGCAAACCCAGCGCGTGGATGCTGCCGCCATCGGGCTCGGTCAGCCCTAAGCACATGCGGATCGTCGTCGTCTTGCCGGCTCCGTTGGGCCCGATCACGCCAAGGCATTCGCCCGGCGCAATCGCGAATGACAAATCGTCCACCACCAGGTTGTCGCCGAAGCGTTTGCTGAGGTGTTCGACAGAGAAAAGGGGATTGTTCATGCAAGAAAAATTCTGAAAAAGGACATTACTGAAACGCCACCTCCGCAAAACTGCGCAGCTTGCGGCTGTGCAGCTGGTCAAGCCCACGTGCGCGCATGAGTTCGACTGCGCGCATACCGATGCGCAGGTGCTGGTCGACGCGCTCGCGGTAAAAGTGGTTGGCCATGCCGGGGAGTTTGATTTCGCCGTGCAGCGGTTTGTCGCTGACGCACAGCAGCGTGCCGTAAGGCACGCGGAAGCGGAATCCGTTGGCGGCGATGGTGGCGCTTTCCATATCCAGCGCCACGGCGCGGCTTTGGCTGAAGCGGCGCTGCGGCTGGTTGTCGGGCAACAGTTCCCAGTTGCGGTTGTCGGTGCTGGCTACGGTGCCGGTGCGCAGAATGCTCTTTAACGCGCCGCCCTTGAGGCCCGTCACGTCGGCCACGGCCTGCTCCAGAGCCACCTGGATTTCGGCCAGCGCGGGGATGGGTACCCACAGCGGCAGCTCTTCGTCCAGCACATGGTCTTCGCGCACATAGCCGTGGGCCAGTACGTAGTCACCCAGTTGCTGCGTATTGCGCAAGCCGGCGCAGTGGCCCAGCATGATCCAGGCGTGCGGCCTCAGCACAGCGATGTGGTCGGTGATGTTTTTGGCATTGGCCGGCCCCACGCCAATATTGACCATGCTGATACCGCTGCGGTCTGCGCGCACCAGGTGGTAGCCGGGCATTTGCGGCAAGCGTGGCGGGCTGCTTCCCTCGGTGGCAGGCGGCACGCCGGCAGCGCTGGTACGCCAGGTGGTGACGTTGCCCGGCTCTACAAAAGCCACGTAGTCGCTGGCCGGGTCTGCCATCGCGGCGCGGCCTAAGGCGATGAACTCGTCGATATAGAACTGGTAGTTGGTGAACAGAACAAAGTTCTGAAAATGCTCAGGCAGCGTGCCGGTGTAGTGGCGCAGGCGGTGCAGCGAATAGTCCACGCGCGGCGCGGTAAAGAGCGAGAGCGGTTGCGGCTCCCCGGCGCGGGGCTCAAACGTGCCGTTGGCGATGCCGTCGTCCATGGCGGCCAGGTCGGGCAGGTCAAACACGTCGCGCATGCGGGCGCGCCGGGCGGCGTCCACCGTGCCTTCGACATGGTCGTTGTCCGCAAAGGAAAAATGCACCGGAATGGGCTGGGTGCTGGTGCTCACTTCGAGTGCCACGCCGTGGTTGTGCAGCAGCAACTTGAATTGCTCGCGGTAGTAGGCGTCGAATAAATCGGGACGGGTGATCGTGGTCTCGAAGCGCCCGGGACCAGCCACAAAACCGTAGCTCAAACCCGCGCCCTCGGCGTTGCCCCGGCGCGAAACGGTGTCGGTTTGGACGCGTACCAGCGGGTAACAGGCCCGCACATGGCCCAGTGCGTCGTCGCCCGCTACAAAGCGGCGCATGGCATCGCGCAAGTGGGCGATGGATTGCCCGTAAATCCGTTGCACCTGGGCCAGCGCCTCGCCGGCGTGGAGGAAGCGTTGCGGGGCGATGAAGGGCGGCTCGGTCAACATGCGGCCATTGTGCCTGTGCGCTTTGACAGGGCATCGTTGCCAACGGGCAGGTCGCGTTTAATCCGGACGTCATCCGGTTTTTTTTGAATGGACGCCCTCACCATGGACACCACGCAAGCGCTCACTTTGCTCGGCGGCATCAGCCCCGAGCGTTTCATGCGCCAGTATTGGCAGAAAAAGCCCTTGCTCATCCGCCAGGCTGTGCCCGGCATGCAGCCGCTGCTGGCGCGCTCCGCCCTGTTTGCGTTGGCCGCGCAGGACGATGTCGAGTCGCGCCTGATCACCCGCGCCGCGCGTGGTGCAGGCTGGCGCTTGCGCCACGGTCCTTTTACGCGGTCGGCTATCCCCAAGTTGAGTCAACCCGGCTGGACTCTGCTGGTACAGGGCTTGGATCTGCATCTGGACGCTGCACACGCGCTGCTGGAGCAGTTTGCCTTTGTGCCACGCGCGCGGATGGATGACTTGATGGTGAGTTTTGCGACCGATGGCGGCGGGGTGGGCCCGCACTATGACAGCTACGACGTGTTCTTGCTGCAAGCGCAAGGGCAGCGCCGCTGGCGCATCGGTCGCCAGAAAGACCTGACGCTGCAGCCTGATTTGCCGCTGAAGATCTTGAACGACTTTCAGCCTGAGCAGGAGTGGGTGCTGGAGGCCGGCGATATGTTGTACCTGCCCCCGCGCTACGCCCATGACGGGGTGGCACAAGGTGAATGCATGACTTATTCCATCGGCTTCCGTTCCCCGGCTCAGGGCGAGTGGGCGCAGGATTTGTTGCAGCGGCTCGCCGATGTGGCGGGGGACGCTACCGGCGCGCGCTACGCTGACCGTGGGGAACTCGCTGCGGTGCAAGCGGGTGCTATTCCGTCCGCTTTGCAGGAGTTTGCCCGCCGTGCGCTGGAGAAAGCCCTCGCTGATCCGCGGTCCGTTTTGCGCGCGGTTGGCGAAAGCCTGAGCGAGCCCAAAGCCAACGTCTTTTTTGAGCCTGTAGCGCCGGATTTGCGGGGGGGAGGAAGTCTGGTTCTGGATCGCCGTAGCCGCATGCTTTACGACGAGGGTCACATATTTATCAACGGGGAAAGTTACCGTGCGTCGGGTCGGGACTTTGTGATTTTGAAGAATCTGGCAGACCTCCGAACCCTCTCACCGCGTCAGGCCAAGGGCCTTAGCGCGCAGGCGCAAGGTATGTTGCAGGAGTGGCTGGAAATGGGTTGGATTCATACGGCCCATGCTGCGTGAAGTGGCTCAAAAAAGTACTATTTTGGTGCGAATTAGCCGTGTCCAAAGGGTTAACCCCTACCGGGGTTTACAAGATTCGTATAATGACGGGCTCTGACGGTAAGCCCAAAAGCCTGTTCGTCAGGGTTCGGCGGGTTTTCTCGTCGGGCGGTTCCGTAATTTTTTCTTCAACGCACTTACTTTATTCATATGAACAAATCACTCGTTTTGGCAGCCATCATCGCTGCTGCTGCTCTGGCTGCTTGCGGTAAAAAAGCGGAAGAAGCTGCCGCACCTGCACCCGCTCCCGCAGCTGCTCCTGCAGCCGCAGAAGCTCCTGCTGCGCCAGCCGCTCCTGCTGCACCAGCTGCTGAGGCGCCTGCCGCTCCTGCAAAGCCCTAAGTTTTTGGGTACAAAAAAACCACCCGATCGGGTGGTTTTTTTTCGCCTGCAAGAAGGCGTCTTTGTACGTTCTGAGCCCGAACTAACGGGTTTCTTGCATTAGCACCTTCAGGATACCCATTGCACTATCGGTTTGGTCGGGTGCGCCGCCGGCGTCCTGCACCGATACGACCGCACCGTCTTTTGCGCTTTGTACCAGTATCCGGAATTTTTGCGGCTGCGCTTCCTTCTTACTGGTAAACAACTTCTGGAAAAAGCTGGGTTCGTTCTTGGGATCTGGCATTGGCACATAGCGCACCTGGAAAACGCCTTTGCTGCGGTCCCGGTCCTCGACAGTGAAACCACTGCGATCCAAAGCAGAACCTACCCGACGCCACGCACGGTCAAAGTTTTCGGCGATTGCCAGGACCTGCATTCCGTCTTGCGTGATGAGTGTTGACAGCGCTGGAGGCGCGACGGTCGTTTCGATGGCCGCTTTGGCTTGCGGCTCCGTGGTGCCCATACTTAGCATCATGCGGCGCAGGAATTCTGTTTCCAGCTCAGGATCGCTGGCACGCGGCTGCCATACGGTCTGCCCACTTCGCTCCTCCGTGTAAACCTCGATAACGCCCCTGTGGCTTACGTATACCTCGGTCTCGCCTTGTGCATTGATTTCGATGCGGGTGCGGAACTTGTCGCGTTCCGATGTGGAGTAGAGGCTATCGATCATGCCGCCGAACAACTTGCGCAATCCATCCTGCGGAATTTTGGCGCGGTTTTCCGCCCAGTCGGTTTCCATGATGCCCAATGGTTTGTTATCTGTCGCCAGAACAAAGCCGTTGTCGATCCAAAATTTCCGCAAAGCGGTCCATATGTCGTCCGTCGGTTGTTTGATCACCAGCCAACGCTGGTTGCCTTGGCGCTCCATGCGAACGCCAGTGTTACCCGCTGTTCCCAGCTCAATGGCCGACTTGCTAACTTCAGGGGTGACCTGTGCGTTGCTCGCCGAGACAGAGCCGTTTACGACCGCATATCTCGTTTCTTTGGAGAGTTGTGTCAGGTCCGGTGGTACTACAAGTGGCGTTGTTTTTTGACCGGACTTGTAGTCGATCTTTCCGGTTTCGGTAATGCCACAGCCGCTGAGCAGCAGGATCAGCAACGTGCTTAAGAGGGCGAAAAATTTCATCCGACGGTACCTATGGGGACTATGGGCCAACGCAGGTTGAGCGAGGGTGGCTCAGGCCAGCACACCGCTGCTGCGCAGCGCCGCTTCGACCAGGCTTTGGGTTGGTGGCGTGAGGTCTGTCAGTGGCAGGCGCAGGGTGCCGTTGCACAAGCCCATGCGGGATGCTGCCCATTTCACTGGAATCGGGTTGGGCTCAACGAACAAGGCGTGGTTCAGCGGCATCAGCTGCTGGTGCAGGGCTATTGCGGTGCGGTTATCGCCGGCGATGGCGGCCATGCACAGCGCATGCATTAGGCGTGGAGCTACGTTGGCCGTAACGCTGACGTTGCCGTGCCCGCCGCACAGCATCAGCGCAATCGCTGTGGGATCGTCGCCCGAGTAAATCGCGAAGCCTTCGGGCGCGTGTTTGATCAGCCATTGTGCGCGGTCGATATTGCCGGTAGCTTCTTTGATGCCGATGATGCCGCTAACCTGGGCTAGGCGCATCACGGTGTCATGCGCCAGATCGGCCACCGTGCGTCCCGGCACGTTGTACAAAACCATCGGCAGGTCGACCGCCTCAGCGATCGATTTGAAGTGCAAGTATTGGCCCTCCTGCGTGGGCTTGTTGTAGTAGGGCACCACCTGTAATTGGCATTGGGCGCCGACTTTTTTGGCGAATTGCGCCAATTCGATGGCTTCTTTGGTGGAGTTCGCACCGCAACCGGCCATGATGGGCAAACGCCCGGCTGCCTGCTCGACGGCGACGCGGATGATTTCGCAATGCTCGTCCACGGTAACCGTGGGGGACTCACCGGTGGTACCCACCACACATACGCAATCGGTGCCCTCTGCAATGTGCCAATCGATCAGCCGACGCAATGCCGCGTAGTCGACCGAGCCGTCATCGAGCATAGGCGTAATCAGTGCGACGATGCTGCCGCGGATCGGGGGTAAAGCACTTGCCATGGGAATCCGTGAGAGAGGGTTGGAGCACCGGCTTGGTGCGAAAGATCATTTTAGCGAGAGCGCTGAGGTTACGCCATCGCCTGCGCCTACGCGTACCGCGACGATACGCTGGACCATGCGCGGTGGCGCATCTTCCCGCCCGCATTCGTACGCCACCACACGCAAATCCTTGCATACGTGCAGTAATTCGGCCGGCTGCAGCAGAAATTCAGGCCTGCGCGGTCGCCCCAGTGACTCCTGTCCGCTTGCAAATGTTTCGTAAATCAATACGCCGCCTTGCGCCAGGCTCTCCAGCAAGCGGGGGAACAGCGGTCGCCAGAGGTAGTTGCACACCACCACGGCCCCAAACTGTCTTTGCAGCAAAGGCCATGGGCCGTTCTCGATGTCCGCCTGAATCAGCTCAGCCTGCGGTGCGTTCGCAGCAGCGACAGAGGTGTCAATGTCCACCCCGCAGACCGGGTGCCCCCGCCCAGCGAACCAGACTAGATGCCGCCCGCCGCCGCAGGCTACATCCAACACGGATGCGCCGGGCGTCAACAGATGCGACCAGCGCTGCACCCAGCCGGAGGGGGCACCGGCGCTTACAGGCAGGCCCATACCTGATTGGCCATCAGCACCCAAAATTCCGGCCGCATGTACAAAAGGAACACGCCGCCGAGCGCGCCCGCTGCAGCCAGCGCACCCAGGATGCGGCGGGTCTGCGGATGCATGTCAATGGGCTGCGGCCAGCGCAGGGCCGCGCGCGATCGCAGTTTCTTTCACCGGCAAATTGGCAAGCGCCGCAAACACGCCCAATGCTATTGCCAGGTACCAGACCACGTCGTAGCTGCCTGTCGTGTCATACAAATAACCACCTAGCCAAACACCCATAAAAGAGCCGATCTGGTGGCTGAAAAAGACGAAGCCGCTGAGCATGGACAGGTGCGCCACGCCAAAGATCTGCGCCACGATGCTGTTGGTTGGGGGCACGGTGGACAGCCACAAAACGCCCATCACAGCCGCAAACACATACACGCTGGCTGGGCTGAGCGGCGCCCATAAAAAGAGGCTGATGGCGACGGCACGCGCCAGGTAAATGGCGGAGAGGATGTAGCGCTTTTGCAGACGCTGCCCGAGCGAGCCAGCCGTGTAGGTGCCGATCACGTTAAACAGCCCGATCAGCCCTAAGGCGTAGCTGGCCACTTGCGGCTCCAAGCCATGGTCGCGCAAGTAACTGGGCATGTGAATGGCGATAAACACCACCTGGAAGCCGCACACAAAGTAGCCTGCCATCAGCCACCGGAAGCTGGGGTAAGCCAGGGCTTCGCGCAGTGCCTGCACGATGGTCTGGTCGCGCCGCGCGAGGCCGGCGCCGGCAAATTGGGGTTCGCGCAAGGCCCAAGCCAGTGGCAGGATGGCCAATGTCGCCATGCCGAGTATCACCAGCGCGTCCTGCCACCCAGCCACACTGATCAATTGCCCGGCCAGCGGCACGATCAGGAATTGGCCGAATGAGCCCGCTGATCCGGCCACGCCCATCGCCCACGAGCGGCGTTCTGCCGGGACGTTGCGCCCGATGACGCCGTACAACACGCCATAAGTGCTGCCGGCCTGCGCTACGCCAATCATCAACCCCGCGCTGAGCACAAAAAGACTCACCGTATCGGCGTGGGCCATCGCCACCATACCGAGCGCATACAGGACCGCAGCCACCACAATCACCCGGAATGCGCCAAATCGGTCAGCGGCCATGCCGGCAAAAATACTTGCCAACCCCCAGCACAGGTTTTGTACTGCAATGGCGAGCCCGTAATCACCCCGCCCCCAGTCCCGGGCTTGCGTAACGGGTTGCAGCCACAGGCCAAAGCCGTGGCGGATCCCCATGCTCAGGGTCAATATGGCCGCGGTGCAGACCAGCACGCGGGTGATCGAAAGGGTGGCCACAGGGGCCTGCGGGTTGTTCATCGAAGGAATATAGCCTGTCATTTATATGTGATTTCATACAGCTTTCGTGCAGACGCTGACTACAATCAGCGGCATGAAGAGCCCTGCAACCCCCGCCCCCAAGTCCGCCCAGGCGGCCTATTCCGAGAGTTCCATCCGCGTCCTGCGGGGTCTCGAGCCGGTCAAACAGCGCCCCGGCATGTACACCCGTACCGACAACCCGCTGCACATCATCCAGGAAGTACTGGACAACGCCGCCGACGAGGCGCTGGCCGGACACGGCAAAAAAATCAAAGTCACCTTGCACGCCGATAACTCGGTGTCCGTGGAAGACGACGGCCGTGGCATCCCCTTCGGTCTGCACCCGGAAGAAAACACCCCGGTGATTGAGCTGGTGTTCACCCGCTTGCACGCCGGCGGCAAGTTTGACAAGGGCAGCGGCGGGGCTTACAGCTTCTCCGGCGGCTTGCACGGCGTGGGTGTCAGCGTCACCAACGCGCTGTCCAAGCGGTTGGAGGCCACGTCCTACCGCGAGGGCAAGGTGGCGCGGCTGGTGTTTGCGCAGGGCGATGTGATTGAGCCGCTGCAGACCCGGGCCGCCGCCGAGGGTGACCGCAAAAGCGGCACCACGGTGCGCGCCTGGCCGCAGCCCAGCTATTTCGAGTCGGCGCAGCTGCCCATGGCCGAACTTACCCATTTGCTGCGCAGCAAAGCGGTGCTGATGCCGGGTGTGAGCGTCAGCCTGCACAACGAGCGCAGCAAAGAGAGCCAGACCTGGCTTTACAAGGGCGGTTTGCGAGACTACGTGACGCAGTCGCTCAGCGGCGACTTGGTGATTCCCCTGTTCGACGGCGAGGTCTTTGCAGACGCCCAGCACGAGACCTTTGCCGAAGGCGAAGGCGCGGCCTGGTGCGTGGCTTTTACCGAAGACGGCGCGCCGGTGCGCGAAAGCTATGTCAACCTCATCCCCACCAGCGCGGGCGGCACGCATGAAAGCGGCTTGCGCGACGGTTTGTTCACCGCCGTCAAGAGCTTTATTGATTTGCACAGCCTGCTGCCCAAAGGCGTGAAGCTCATGCCCGAAGACGTGTTCGCCCGCGCCAGCTATGTGCTTTCAGCCAAGGTGCTGGATCCGCAGTTCCAGGGCCAAATCAAGGAGCGGCTGAACTCGCGCGACGCGGTGCGTCTGGTCTCATCGTGTGTGCGCCCGGTGCTGGAACTCTGGCTGAA
>CAIOUR010000097.1 GCA_903861575.1 uncultured beta proteobacterium
CGTGGGCAGGGTGCCGGTGATCACAAAGGTCAGGCCAGCAAAGGGCTTGGGCGCGTCGCTGGCCGCTTCCATGGCGGGCCAGTGGATGCCGCAGGCGCGCAGTTGCTGCACCGCTTCGCGGTTGTGCGGCTGGTCAAAAAAGGTGCGGATGCTCAAGGCCACAGTGGGGCCAACGTCATTGACCGCCAGCAGTTGCTCCTCGGTGGCGTCCATCAGCGCGTCGATGTCGCCGAAATGCCGGGCCAGTTCTTTGGCTGTCGCCTCGCCCACGTGGCGGATGCTCAGGCCGAACAAAAAGCGCGGCAACGTGGTGGCTTTGGATTGTTCCAGCGCGTCCACGATGTTGTGGGCCGACTTCTCGGCCATGCGGTCCAGCGCAGCCAGCGTGGCAAAGCCCAAGCGGTACAAATCCGGCAGCGTGCGGATCAGGCCGCCGTCCACCAGCTGGTCCACCAGCTTCTCGCCCAGGCCCTCGACCTCAACCGCGCGGCGCTGGGCGAAATGCAAGATGGCTTGCTTGCGCTGCGCGCTGCAAACCAGGCCGCCGGTGCAGCGGTAATCGGCCTCGCCTTCTTCGCGCACCGCCGCCGAGCCGCAGACCGGACAGGCGCGCGGCATGGTGAAGACCTCGCCACGCGGCGCGTCGTGTCCGGCGGACTGCGGCAACACCGACACCACCTCGGGGATCACATCACCCGCACGGCGCACCAGCACGGTGTCACCCACGCGCACGTCCTTGCGGCGCGCCTCGTCTTCGTTGTGCAGGGTGGCGTTGGTGACGGTAACGCCGCCCACGAACACGGGCGCGAGTTTGGCCACCGGCGTGAGCTTGCCGGTGCGGCCCACTTGCACATCAATCGCCAGCACCTGCGTGCTTTGCTCTTGCGCGGGGTATTTGTGCGCCACCGCCCAACGCGGCTCGCGGCTGACAAAGCCCAAGCGCTGCTGCAGCGCCAGGCTGTTGACCTTGTAGACCACGCCGTCAATCTCAAAAGGCAGGGTCTCGCGCTGCGCGCCCATGTCGGCATGGAACTGCACCAGCGCGTCCGCTCCCGCAGCGATGCGGCGCTGCTGCGCCACCGGAAAGCCCCAATCCTGCAGGGCCTGCAACATGGCGGCATGGGTGCTCCAGTGCGGACCGCCCTGCACCTCGCCCAGGCCATAGGCAAAAAAACTCAAGGGCCGTTGCGCGGCGATCGCAGGGTCGAGCTGGCGCACGGCGCCGGCAGCGGCATTACGCGGGTTGACAAAGGTTTTTTCGCCCTTCTCACCCGCTTCGATGCGGGCGCGCTGACGCGCATTGAGCGCCTCAAAATCCGCCCGCCGCATATAGACCTCGCCACGCACTTCCAACACCGGCGGCGCGTCCTGCAAGCGCAGCGGAATCTGCCCGATGGTGCGGATGTTTTGTGTGACGTCTTCGCCGAATTCGCCATCTCCGCGTGTCGCGGCTTGCACCAGCACACCGGCCTCGTAACGCAGGCTCATAGCCAGGCCGTCGAACTTCAACTCGGCCAGGTATTCGACCGCCGGGGCGCTGTCTTCCAACTCCAGCTCTTTGCGAATGCGCGCATCAAAGGCCTGCGCACCGCTGGGGCCGGTGTCGGTTTCGGTGCGGATGCTGAGCATGGGAACCGCGTGGCGCACGGTGGCAAAGCCGTCGAGCAAACTGCCGCCCACACGCTGGGTGGGCGAATCGGGCGTGCGCAGTTGCGGGTGCGCAGCCTCCAGGGCTTGCAATTCTTGGAACAGGGTGTCGTAAACGGCGTCACTGACCAGGGGCGCGTCCAGCACGTAGTAATGGTGGCCATATTGGTGCAGCACGGCCCGCAATTCCGCCGCACGGCGTTCTGCGTCATGGTCCTGCAAAGCCATGGCCGCAGCGTGATTCAGGCGAAGAGACGGCGCGCCAGCGGAGACCCGGCGGCCAGGTCGCGCTCGTCGAGCACGCGGTACAAATCGACCAGGTCTCGCGCGATGCTCTCCATCGCCTTGGGGTTGAGCGGGTGCCCGCTGTCGTCGACCATCGCCCCGTCCATCTCCTGCGCCAGGCTGGTGGCGATGCGCACCATCCGCTCGAAGGGTTGCAAGGCGGATTCAATATGCGGAACATCCAGGGTGATCCGCAAATCGCGGATGGCACTTTGGTCGGGGTCATCGGCCATGGCGGCTTGCGGGTCAAAGGCCAGCGCCAGTACCGGCGGCAGGCCCTCTTGCGGGTTGGGCAGGACCATGCGCCCGGGCAATTGGCCGGCCACAAAACCGACGCGCGCGGCGTTTTGTTGCACATAGCCCGGGCTCCAAGCGGCCTGCTTGGCGCGCAGGTTCAGGCTCAGCTGCGCGTCGTACTGGGTGGCAAAGGCGTCCAGCTCACGGGCACGCGCCACTTCATCGGCCATCTCAGGAAACTCCACCACGCCATCCAGCGCATCGGCCAGCGACTGGGTCTTGACAACGAAATCTGAAAACTCGATTTCGCTCAAGGCGCCCGAGCGGTTCGCCAACTGAACGCCGGCTTGCAAAGCGATGTACCGCGCGCCTGCCATGGGGACCTCCCAGCTGCCGGTGGCCGGGTTGAAACCCTCCACCGAGAAGGGCTTGCTGCCCACGCGGTTGGTCGCAGGCAACGCGGCCAATACGGCCTCGCCTGACCAGATGCTGTGGGGCATTTCCGGTTCGATGGTGGCAATCAGGTCGATCAGCGCGTCCATCGCCGGTCGGCGTGCCAGCTCGGGAACCATGAACCGCGTCGTCCCATCGAACAGCGCACCCAGGTCCGGATCACTGTCCCCGTCGCCCTTGTGAGACGCTTCTTCTGGCGCACCATCCAAAGCGTTGACCGGCCTGGGCAAATCGGGCTGCGCTTGCCGGGGCGCGCTGCGCCGGGTCATCCACCAGCCGTGCAGCTGGATAGCGCACACCGCAGTGGCCCCTAATGCGATCAGTCCCCAATAAAAATCGCTCATAACCAAGCCCGCCGCGCGGCGATCAGGCAACGCCCGCCAGTTGAACCGCCGACGCCATGTCCACCACCACGATGCGCGAGACACCCTGTTCCTGCATGGTCACGCCAATCAGCTGCTCGGCCATTTCCATGGCGATTTTGTTGTGGCTGATGAACAGGAACTGCGTACCCTGGCTCATGCTGCGCACCAACTTGGCGTAGCGCTCGGTATTAGCATCGTCCAGCGGCGCGTCCACCTCGTCCAGCAAACAAAAAGGCGCAGGGTTGAGTTGGAAAATGGCAAACACCAAGGCAATCGCGGTCAGCGCTTTCTCGCCACCTGAGAGCAAATGGATGGTCTGGTTTTTCTTGCCCGGGGGCTGGGCGACAACCTGTACACCTGCGTCCAAAATTTCTTCGCCGGTCATCACCAACTGCGCGGTGCCGCCGCCGAACAGCTCGGGGAACATGCGCCCGAAGTGGCTGTTGACCTGCTCGAAGGTGGCGGCCAGCAGCTCGCGGGTCTCGGCGTCAATCGTGCGGATGGCGTCTTCCAAGGTGGCCATGGCCTCTTGTAAATCGGCGCTTTGGGCATCCAAAAAGGTTTTGCGCTCACCGGCGACAGCCAGCTCTTCGGGGGCAGCGAGGTTGACCGCGCCCATGGCGGCAATGGCTTGCTGCAAGCGCTCGATCTCCGCCTGTAAACCGGGCAGACGCACCTTGCCGTCGGCCAAGCTGGCGGCCAATGCATCCAGGTCCGCTTTGGCCTCGGTCAGGAAGCCGTCGAACTGCTCATAGCCCAGGCGTGCGGCCTGTTCTTTGAGCTGGAAGTCGGTGATGCGCTGGCGCAGGGGCTCCAGCTCATGTTCAAGTTTCAAGCGGCGCTCATCGCTGGCGCGCAGGGTGGCGGTCAGGCCGTCGTAGCGGGTGCGTTGGGCTGCCAGCGCCTGCTCGCGCTCCAGTTTCAGGGCCAGTGCGTCTTGCAAACCAGCGGTTGCAGCCGCATCGTCCAGCTGCAGCAACTCGGCCTGCGCCGCGTCCAGCTCTTGCTGCAAGGTGGCGCTTTGCTGCTCAGCGGTTTGCACAGCACGCGCCAGTTCGGCCAGACGCGCCTGCACGCTGCGCTGGGAAAACTGGGCCTCTTGCGCCTGCCGCTCCAGCGTGCGGTGCTGGTCACGCCACTGGGCAAGTTGGCGCTGGGCGTCCAGCACCTGGTCATCCAGCGCGGCGTGGGCTTCCTGGGCCTGACCCAATTGCGCGTCCAGGGTCTCAAAACGGCTATCGGCCTGACTGCGCCGGGCGGCCAGCGCATCGCGCTGCGCTTGCACTTCGCCCAGATCGGCGTCGAGCTGGGTGGCACGGCTGCGGGTCTGCTCGGCCAATTGCGCAGCCCGCAAAGATTCCATTTGCAAGGCGTGGCTCTGACTTTGGGCCTGGGCGGCTGCCTGGCGCAGGCGCTGTAAGGCGTCGGAGCTCTCCGCATACAGCGCTTCGGCCTGGGCCAGCGCGCGGCGCGCCTCGGCCAGGGTCTCGGTTTGGGCGGCAACCGTGCGCTCCAGCGTGGTGATTTCCTGGGCACGCGCGAGCAGACCGGCCTGCTCCGAATCGGGCGCATACAAACCCACGCTGTGCGCGGTGACCACGTGGCCGCTGCGCAGATAAAAAGCTTCGCCCGCACCCAGGCGACCACGCTGGGCCAGGGCTTCGTCAAAGCTCTCGGCGCTGTAGCAACCGCGCAGCCAATCCGCCAGCACGCGGCTCTGCGCCGGGTGGTGGGACTGGACCTGGGCCAGCAAGGGCGATAGGCCGCCGGCAGCATCCGCTTGCGCGGCCTGCGGATCGGGTGTAAAAAATGTGAGCTTGGTCGGTGGCGGATCGACCGCGAAGGCCGCCACCATGTCCAGGCGCGAGACTTCCAGGGCGCCTAGGCGCTCGCGCAGTGCGGCTTCCAAGGCGCTTTCCCAACCCGATGCGACCTGCAAGCGGCTCCACAAGGCCTGCAAACCATCCAGCCCGTGCTTGCGCAGCCAGGGCCGCAATTTGCCCTCGGTGGTGACGCGCTCCTGCAAGGCCTTGAGCGCACCCAGCCGCGCCGACACATCAGCCAGGGCAGAAGATTCGGTGTTGACGCGCTGCTGCTGGTTGCGCCGCTCGGTATCCAGCGCGGGCAGCGCCTCTTGTGCCTGTAGCAACTGGGCTTGCGCAGCCTCGTTCGCGGCAGCAGCCTCTGCGGCCTGGGCGGCAAGCGCCTGCAGCTGGGCGTCATCGGGTGCGGCCAGCGCCTGGCGGTCAGCACCCAGGCGTTCGGCGCGGCCCTGGAGCTGGCGCTCCTGCTCCTGCATGCTGCGCTGTTCGGCAGCCAAGACCTGGATTTCCTGCTGCACCAGCGCTACGGCGCTGCGCTGGGTATCGGCTGCGGCTTGGGCGCTCTGCAAGCCAGCTTCCAAGACCGGCAACTGCGCATCCAACGCCTGCAATTGCGCGGCCAGCGAACTGACCTGGTTTTCGCCACCCGCAAGCGACGCGGTGACTTGCACACTATCGGCCTGCGCATCCTCGCGGCGCTGCGCCCATTGGCGGATTTGCTCACCCAGGCTGCTGATGCGTTGGGCACTGCGCTGTCGGCCGTCCACCACAAAGCGGATCTCGGCCTCCAGCCGACCGACTTCGGTGCTGGCATCGTACAGCGCGCCCTGGGCTTGGTTGACTTCGTCACCGGCGGCATAGTGGGTTTGTCGCACTTGCTCCAGATCGGCTTCGGTCTGGCGCAAATCGGCGGTGCGTGATTCCAGCGCGATGCTCGACTGCGCCGCCTCGGCCTGCACCCGGGTTTGTTCCGCAGCGGCCTCGGAGCGCTTCAAAAACCACTGCTGTTGCTGTTTGTGGGTCACGTCCTTTTGCAAAGACTGGAACTGCACCGCCGCTTCGGCCTGTTTCTCCAGCTTGCTGAGATTGGCGCCGAGCTCACGCAAGATGTCTTCGACGCGGGTCAGGTTCTCGCGCGTGTCGGCAATGCGGTTTTCGGTCTCGCGGCGGCGCTCTTTGTATTTGGAGACGCCGGCGGCTTCTTCCAGAAACAGACGCAGCTCTTCGGGGCGCGATTCGATGATGCGGCTGATGGTTCCCTGGCCGATGATGGCGTAGGCACGCGGGCCCAGGCCCGTGCCCAGAAACACGTCTTGCACATCGCGGCGGCGCACCGATTGGTTGTTGATGAAATAGCTGGAAGTGCCATCGCGCGTGAGCGTGCGGCGTACCGCGATCTCGGCAAACTGACCCCACTGCCCGCCGATGCGGTGGTCGGCGTTGTCAAACAGCAGCTCCACGCTGGCGCGGCTGGCGGCCTTGCGCTGGGTGGTGCCGTTAAAAATCACGTCCTGCATGGACTCACCGCGCAACTCGCTGGCGCGGCTCTCGCCCAAAACCCAGCGCACCGCGTCCATGATGTTGGACTTACCGCACCCGTTGGGCCCGACCACGCCCACCAGCTGCCCTGGCAATTGCAGGTTCGTCGGCTCGGCAAATGACTTGAAGCCGGAGAGCTTGATGGAGTGAAGGCGCACGACGGGGCGGTTTTTCCGGAACGAGGGAGTTGGAGTTATGTGGCTGGCAGGACGTACGAAGCGCCTTTACGCGCCTTTTTCAATGATAACCCGCACTTCTTCGCGCAAAAGCAGCATGTTGGCACGCAGCGCGGGCCAGGCGGAAAGCGCCTCGACCATGAAGGCGCTCTTGCAAAGGGCTTCCAGCTGGACAACAGATTGCGCCATGTCGGGTGCACAAAACATGGGCAGAACCCCTTTGAGTCCGTGCAATACCACGGCAGCGCGCCCGAGGTCGCCATCGGCCAGCGCGCCATCGAGCTGCACGGTGTCGTCGTCCAAGGTTTTCAAGAGCACCGGCAGCAGCGACGCAATCACCTCGGGGCCACCGACCATCTGCAGGGCTTGGGCGTAGCGCAGGAGAGGCATTGAAGCGGCCATAGGATCGCTCGGGTCGGGTGGGTGGCTGGGCATGTGGAAATACTAACGGACGCAGCGCGGCGGCGATAATGCCCGCCCATGAATCCCCACCTCGCCCGCCTGCAGGCCTACCCCTTTGAACGCCTGCGCACGCTTTTTAGCGGGATCACGCCCAACCCAGCCTTCACACCCATCAGTTTGGGAATCGGCGAACCGCGGCACCCCACCCCCCTACTCATTAAACAAGCCTACTGCGATGCGGTGATGGGCGCCGGCCTGTCCGCCTACCCGGCCACGGCCGGTGAGCCGGCCCTGCGCCAGGCCATGTCACGCTGGATGCACAGACGCTACGGGTTAGAGGTGAGCGCGGCCAGCCAGATACTGCCGGTCAACGGCTCGCGTGAGGCGCTGTTCGCCTTTGCGCAGACCGTGTTGCAGCCGCGCACAGACGGCCAAACCCCGGTGGTGGTCTGCCCCAACCCCTTCTACCAAATTTACGAAGGCGCGTCGCTGCTGGGCGGGGCGGAATTGCACTTTGTGAACAGCGACCCGGCGCGCAATTTTGCGCAGGACTGGGACAGCGTGCCCGACAGCGTGTGGGCCCGCTGCCAATTGCTGTTCGTTTGCAGCCCGGGCAATCCGGCGGGCGCGGTGATGCCTCTGGCCGAGTGGAAGAAATTGTTCGACCTGAGTGAGCGCTTTGGCTTTGTGATCGCATCGGACGAGTGCTACAGCGAGATTTACTTCCGCGACGAGCCGCCGCTGGGCGGTTTGCAGGCAGCCGCCCAATGCGGGCGCAGCGACTTCAAGAACCTCGTGAGTTTTACCAGCCTGTCCAAACGCAGCAACGTGCCGGGTATGCGCAGCGGTTTTTGTGCCGGTGACGCGCAATGGATTGCGCGCTTTCTGCTGTACCGCACCTACCACGGCAGCGCCATGAGCCCGGTGGTGCAAAGCGCCAGCATCGCGGCCTGGGACGATGAAGCGCACGTGGAAGAAAACCGCGCGCTCTACCGGCAAAAGTTCGCCCAGGTCACGCCGCTGCTAGCCCGCGTGCTCGACGTCGCCCTGCCCGACGCGGGTTTTTACCTCTGGGCCGCCGTGCCCGGCAGCGACGAGGCTTTTGCCCGCGACCTGTACGCCGCGTGCAACGTCACCGTGCTGCCTGGTAGCTACCTGGCGCGCAATGCGCACGACCACAACCCGGGTGCCGGGCGCGTGCGCATGGCGCTGGTCGCCGACACCGCCGAGTGCCTGGAAGCGGCGCAACGCATCGTGCAATTTTTGTCAACCACCGCCTAGAAAGACCGCCTGCCATGACCCAGCAACTCCAACAGATTCTTGATGCCGCGTGGGACGACCGCGCCAACATCTCCGCCGCATCGGCCAGCGCCGAAGTGCGCGATGCGGTGAACCACGTCATCAGCCAACTTAACAACGGCAGCCTGCGCGTGGCCACGCGCCAGGGCGTGGGCCCATGGACCACGCACCAGTGGATCAACAAAGCGGTGCTGCTGAGCTTCCGCTTGAACGACAACGTGGTGATGAAGGCCGGTGACCTGGGCTTTTATGACAAGGTGCAAACCAAGTTCTCGCATCTGGACGAGGCGCAGATGAAAGCCGCTGGCGTGCGCGTCGTGCCACCTGCTGTGGCGCGCCGGGGCAGCTACATCGGCAAGGGCGCAATCCTGATGCCGTCGTACGTGAACATCGGCGC
>CAIOUR010000098.1 GCA_903861575.1 uncultured beta proteobacterium
AACATGACACCAAACAATGGCACAAAGACCGAGCTGAGCATGATCAAAAATGGCTCCAGATCGTGCATAGGCAGTACGAGCGCGAGCAGGGTGCATAAGCCTGCAATCACCGGGCCGTACAGCCGCACCGACCAGCGCGGAAGCAGCGCCTGCGCGCCCACGGCGGCGCTATGTACGTCTCCATACGCGTTGTCGATTTCGTCAACCAAAATCAGGCTGAGTGCAATCAAGCCGCCCTGGGCCAGTAACAGAACCGTGACCAAGTCCGCGCCAGGCGCTGCCACGCTGGCCACCATCACGCCCAGGCCGTAGCACCAGATATTGGCCAGCCCATAACCCAGCCAGGTGCCCCCCATGGTGCCGCGCGCACTGCGGCCAAACCGGGCGTAGTCGGCCACCAGTGGCAGCCAAGAAACAGGCATGGCGATCACCAAGTCCAAAGCCCCTGCCCACCCCATGCTGCCATCACCGGGGCGTTGCCACAGCGTTTGCAAACCTTGCGCACTCAGCTGCATAGCAAATTGGTAGGTGATCCACAGCAAGGAAAGAACAACCAGTGGAAGGGCATAACGCGCCAGGGCTTTTCGCACTAAGGTCAGCATCGAAGCAGTCATCAGCAGTGTCAGCACGCCACCCCACAACAGGGTGAAGCCCGCGCCCATCCAGGGCTCAGAGGCCTGCGCACCCGCAATAGCCACACTGCCGTCGCGCATGATCACCAATTCAAACGCGGTCCAACCCAGCAACTGCGCAATATTGAGCACCACGGGAAGCCGCGCAAACGATGCGCCAAAGGTCTGCTGCATCAGGCCCGCGCTGCCGAGACCCGTTGATGCGCCAATATGTGCAACCCATGCCAACAACGCAGCTCCTAGCAAGGAGCCCACGCCGATGGCCAGCGCGGCATCCTGCGTTCCCAGTGCGGGAACCAGGTACGCGCCCATTTGCATGACCAGAAGCCCCACGCCCAAACTAAACCATAGGCTCGCCTGGCTGCGCCAGCTGAACACCCGCTCATGATCGGCTACGGGGATGCGCGCGGACGGCAAATCCGATGGGATGGGCGCGGAAGCTGTGCCTGTGGATGAAGAATTGTCCAATGCCATCTCTGTGCTCCAAGCGGATAGGTGGCAGGAAGGCAAACATTCCCTGGACGGGGAGATACATGCTTCCCTGCGCGAGGATTACCTCAATCAGGTTCAAAGGGACTTTCTCAGCCACATCGCTTTGAAAAGCGATGCAGCACCCCTAGCGGCGACGCCTTGCAACGTCAGGTTGATTCTAGTCCCCGCCATTACTGCTGGACCGCTGCTGGTCTGGCGTCATGTCCAAGCTGTTTACACTGCATCCAAGCCCGCTTGGCAATTCGCAGTGCCCCAGCTTTGCACCCGCACACCAGACGGGCTATCGACCCCAGGAGTCCATTGCCATGAACGCCCCGATCAAGCCCGAACAACTGCGCGCGCAAACGGTTTCGCTGGACGACAAATACACGCAGTCTGCGGGTATGGCTTTCATGAGCGGCGTGCAGGCGCTGGTGCGTTTGCCCATGTTGCAGCGGGTGCGCGACCTGGCGGCGGGCAAGAACACGGCGGGGTTTATCAGCGGTTATCGCGGCTCACCCCTGGGCAGCTACGACCAGTTTCTGGCCAAGGCGCAGCCGCATTTAAAAGCGCACCACATTGTTTTTCAGCCCGGCGTGAATGAGGAGCTGGCCGCCACCGCCTTGTGGGGCACGCAGCAACTGGGCTTTGCGCCACCGGGCACCAACAAATACGACGGCGTGTTCGGCATCTGGTATGGCAAGGGGCCGGGCGTGGACCGCTGCTCCGATGTGTTCAAGCACGCCAACATGGCGGGCACCACGCCCTGGGGCGGCGTGCTGGCGGTGGCGGGGGACGACCATGTGTCCAAAAGCTCCACCGCCGCGCACCAGAGTGACCATATTTTTAAGGCCTGCGGGACGCCGCTGTTCTTCCCGGCCAGCGTGCAGGACATTCTGGATTTGGGGCTGCACGCCATCGCCATGAGCCGCTACGCCGGCGTCTGGGCGGGCATGAAGACCATCCAGGAAATTGTGGAGTCCAGCGCAGCAGTGGACGTGGACGCGCAGCGCGTGCAGATCGCCATGCCGACCGACTTTGTGATGCCTGCGGGCGGCGTGCACATCCGCTGGCCGGATACGGCCTTGGAGCAGGAGGCGCGGTTGTTTGACACCAAGTGGTACGCGGCGCTGGCCTATGTGCGCGCCAACCGCTTGAACCGCAACGTGATTGAAGGCCCGAACGACCGCTTCGGCCTGATGGCTAGCGGCAAGGCCTACAACGACACGCGCCAGGCCCTGCTCGATTTGGGGTTGGACGATGCCACCTGCCGCCGCGTGGGCATACGCCTGCACAAGGTGGCCGTGGTCTGGCCGCTGGAGGCGCAGCTCACCCGCGAATTTGCCACCGGCTTGCAAGAGATTCTGGTGGTCGAAGAAAAGCGCCAGGTCATTGAATACCAGCTCAAAGAAGAGCTGTACCACTGGCGCGCCGATGTGCGCCCGCGCGTGGTCGGCAAGTTCACGGTGTCGGACGATGCGGCCAGCCCGTACGGCATTGGCGGTGAATGGTCTGCGCCGGACCCGGCTGCCAACCGCTTGCTGCGCGCCAACGCCGATTTGTCGCCGTCCATGGTTGCCCGTGCGATTGCGCAGCGACTCAAAGCGCTGGGCGTAGATGCCGATGTGCAGGCCCGCATGGACGCGCAGTTGGCGATTCTGGACGCCAAAGAACGCTCCATGCAGGCGCTGACACTGGGCGCGCCGCTGCCCGAGCGCCAGCCCTGGTTTTGTTCGGGTTGCCCGCACAACACCTCGACCCGCGTGCCGGAGGGCTCGCGCGCTATGGCGGGTATCGGCTGCCATTTCATGACGTTGTGGATGGACCGCTCCACCACGGGCTTTACGCAAATGGGCGGCGAAGGCGCGCCCTGGGTCGGGCAGCAGCCTTTTGCCAATGACCGCCACATCTTTGCCAATCTGGGCGACGGCACCTATTTCCACAGCGGCATCCTGGCGGTGCGCCAGGCGATTGCGGCGGGCGTGAACATCACCTACAAAATTCTGTACAACGACGCGGTGGCCATGACCGGCGGGCAGGCGATTGGCGAGCGCGCCGAGGGCCACAGCGTGATCCAGATCGCGCAAAGCATGCGCGCCGAGGGCGCGCAGCGCATCGTGGTGGTGACGGATGAGCCGGAAAAATATGAGGGCGTGCAAGGCCTGCCCGACGGTGTGGCGGTGGAGCACCGCGACATGCTGGATGCGGTACAGCGCGCGCTGCGCGAGATCGAAGGCACCACCGTCATCATTTACGACCAGACCTGCGCCACCGAGAAGCGCCGCCGCCGCAAGCGCGGCACCCTGGTGGACCCGGCTACGCGGGTGGTGATCAACCCGCTGGTGTGCGAGGGCTGCGGCGACTGCGGCGTGCAAAGCAACTGCATCAGCGTGGAACCGCTGGAGACCGACTTCGGCCGCAAGCGCCAGATCAATCAGAGCACGTGCAACAAAGATATTTCCTGCGTCAAAGGCTTTTGCCCGAGCTTTGTCACGGTGCAAGGCGGCAGTCTGCGCAAGCCCGCAGCAGCGCGCAGCGCAGCGGCCCCGCAAGCGCGACTGCCCGATCCGGTGTTGCCCGACCTCGATGCCGCGACCGATGGCGTGTGGGGCGTGGTGGTCGCCGGTGTGGGCGGTACCGGCGTGATCACCATCGGCCAGTTGCTGGGCATGGCGGCGCACATCGAGGGGCGCGGCATCGTCACGCAAGACGCGGGCGGCCTGGCGCAAAAAGGCGGCGCGACATGGAGCCATGTGCTGATTGGCGTAAGCCAGGACGCGATTCGCACCACCCGCGTGGGCATGGCTTGCGCGGATTTGGTGATCGGGTGCGATCCGGTGGTGAGCGCCGGCAAAGAAACCGCGCTGCGCTTGCGCGCCGGACGCAG
>CAIOUR010000099.1 GCA_903861575.1 uncultured beta proteobacterium
CCATCGTGGCGGTGTTACTGCCCTTCGGTATTATGGGCGGGATCATCGGCAAGTTTTTTCACGAATTCGGGCTGACCATTGTGGTGGCGGTGCTGATCTCGATGTTCGTGAGCTTCACGCTCGACCCCATGCTCTCCAGCATCTGGCACGACCCGTCGCTGGACGCCCAGGGCAGAGGTCAGGCCGGGGGTTGGTACGACAAAACCCTGGGCCGCGTGACCGGCTGGTTTGATAGCGCCACCGAGACAATGGCCAGGGGTTACCAGGACATTTTGCGTTGGGCCTTGTTGCACAAAATCGCCACGGTGCTGCTGGCGATTGGTATTTTTGCGTCCAGCGTGGCGCTGGTACCGTTGTTGGGAACCGAGTTCGTGCCCAAGTCGGATTTTTCAGAAACCTCGGTCAACTTTTACACCCCGGTTGGTTCCTCGCTGGAAGTGACCGAGGCCAAAGCGCGACAAGTCGAGGCGCTGATTCGCAGCTTTCCCGAGGTGCGCTACACCCTGACCACCATCAACACCGGTAACGCGCAAGGCAAGATGTACGGCAGCACCTACGTGCGTTTTGTGGACCGCAAACTACGCCAGCGCGGCATTGAAGAGATCGCCGTGCAATTGCGCGACCAGTTGCGCAGCGTGCCGGGCATCACCGTGACGCAAGTGGGCCTGGGCGATGGCGCAGGCGGTGGCAAGCAAATCACGTTTTCGCTGCAAGGCCCGGACGGGCGCGAGCTGGAGCGCATCGCACAAGCCGCCATGCCGCTGTTGCGCCAGGTGCCCGGTCTGGTGGACCTGGACTCCAGCGCCAAGCCCGACAAGCCCACCCTGGAGGTGCGCATCAAACGTGCAGTGGCCGCCGACATGGGCCTGGGGGTGGCGCAAATCGGCAACAGCTTGCGCATTCTGGTGGCCGGTCAAACCGTGGGCACCTGGCGCGCGCCCGACGAACAAACCTATGACGTGAATGTGCAACTCGACCCGCAAGCGCGGATGCAGCCGCAGGACATGGAGCGTCTGCCGTTTGCGATGGGAACCAATGCCGACGGCAGCAGCCGCGTGGTTCGATTGAGCCAGGTGGCACAGGTCGAAGCGGCGACCGGCTTCAACCAGATCAACCGCCGCGCGCTGCAGCGCGAAGTGGCGATCAGCGCCAACGTCAGCGGCCGCTCGGCAGGCGAAGTCTCGGCCGATATCCGCAAAGTGATGGACGGGCTGGCGATGCCTGCGGGCTACAGCTACCAGTTCAGCGGCTCCACCAAAGACATGGCCGAATCATTCGCTTATGCGATTTCGGCACTGGCACTGGCGGTCATTTTCATTTACATGATTCTGGCCAGCCAGTTCCAAAGTTTTGTGCAGCCGCTCGCATTGATGACCGCACTGCCGCTCACCTTGATCGGCGTGGTGCTGTCGCTGATGGCTTTTGGCTCGGCGATTTCGATGTTCTCAGTGATCGGCGTCATCATGCTGATGGGGCTGGTCACCAAAAACGCGATTCTTCTGGTGGACTTTGCCAACCGGGCCCGGCGCGACGGGGTGGAGCGCACCGAAGCTTTACTCATGGCGGCCCGGGTGCGGTTGCGGCCGATTTTGATGACCACGTTGGCCATGATTTTCGGCATGGTGCCGCTGGCGTTTGCCCTGACCGAAGGGTCTGAGATGCGCGCACCGATGGGGCAGGCCGTGATTGGCGGGGTGATTACATCGTCTCTTCTGACGCTGGTTGTCGTACCTGTGGTGTACTGTTACACCGACGATCTGGCAGCGTGGACTCGCCGCTTCCTTGGGTTGGGCGCTAAATTACAATGAAAATTGGTATACCCGGCCCGATAGAGAATCGAGTTCATCGCAAGGCCTAGGCTGAAAGTATCCGCACATGCAACTCTCCGACACGCAAATCGCCCGCTTCAACATGATCGAGCAGCAGATCAGACCCTGGAATGTCTTAGAGGGAGATATTTTGGAAGCGCTGACGCGGGTGCGCCGCGAAGACTTCGTGCCCGAGCAACACAGGGCACTGGCATTCGCCGATACCGAGTTGCCGCTGGGCCACGGGCAATACATGCTGGCCCCACGTTTAGAGGCCAGACTGTTACAGGATTTGCAGGTAGAACCAATTGACAGGGTGCTCGAAATTGGAACAGGATCCGGCTACATGGCGGCGCTACTCGGTCACCGCGCCAACCATGTGCTTTCGCTGGAATTGGTGCCCGAACTGGCTGACGTTGCGCACCACAAGCTGCGGGACGCGGGCGTACGCAACGTGGAAGTGCGGATCGCCAATGGATCCATCGAAGGAGAAGGTGGTACCGAGGGCGGCCCCTTCGATGTAATTTTGCTCAGTGGCTCCGTCGCCCAAGTGCCGCAATGGCTTTTATCCCAGTTGCGCGTGGGCGGACGCTTGGCTGCCATCGTGGGCGACTTGCCCATCATGCGCACAACGATTGTTCGGCGCAACAGCGCCACAGACTTCCTGACAACTCAACCCTGGGACACCGTAGCCCCGCGGCTGCAAGGTTTTGCCGAGTTGCCGCAATTCCGGTTTTAACCAGTGCCGCTGAAAACGCCTATGACCACCCGCATCCGCCCACCCCTTCCACGCCGGCTCTGTCTGGCGCTCTTCGGCATCGGCTTTGTCGTTAACGCGCAGTCGCAAAGCCTTTTGGAGATGTACCAAGCCGCCCAAAGCTATGACGCTGCGTACCAAGCAGTGCAGGCGCAGCTAGACGCCACATCGGCTAAAACAGAACAAGTGCAAGCACTGTATGCGCCGGTGGTCAGCCTGCAGGGTTCCCTCGCCCAAGGCTGGCAGCAGAGCAAGTCGTACACCAGCAGCTATGACTACACCACCGAAAAAAATGAAACCGATGGCACCTTGAGTCTGGCATTCAGCCAAACCCTGTACAGCCGCATCAACGAGCTCTCGATGACCTCCGCCCAGCGCAACGCAGCGGTGGTGGAGCTGGCTCTGGCCACCGCGCGGCAAGACTTGATGGTGCGGGTCAGCAGCGCTTACTTTGATGTACTGGCTGCGCGCGACAGCTTAGAGTTTGTCCGCGCGCAGAAAGTGGCAGTCAGCGAACAGCTTGCCGCGGCCAAGCGCAATTTTGAAGTCGGCACCAGCACCATCACGGACACCCGTGAAGCCCAGGCCAAATTTGACCTGGTGATTGCGCAAGAAATCTCTGCGCAAAACGATCTCACGGTTCGGCAGAGCCAACTTGAGCAACTGGTGGGGCGCAAAGATTTGAAGCCCAATACCATCCGCCTGCCGCTGCGACTGCCGGCGGTTTTAGGAACTGATAGCGAGTGGGCCGCGCTGACAGAGCAGTACTTACCGCAAATTCAAAGTAAGCGTACCGAGCTCGACCTGGCGCGATTGGAAACCGAGAAGGCACGTGCCGATACATCGCCTACCGTGTCTTTAACTGGCTCTTTGGGCAAAGTCTT
Organism: uncultured beta proteobacterium; assembly: GCA_903861575.1. GTDB lineage: Bacteria > Pseudomonadota > Gammaproteobacteria > Burkholderiales > Burkholderiaceae_C > Allorhodoferax. Next base: position 3,450 of record CAIOUR010000099.1, read on the forward strand.
CCCATGGGGCGGGTACAACACCTCGAATGACACCACCGGGCTCAACACCTTCACCCACAGCCGCGATACCCAAAGTGGATCTGTCGGCGTGGTAGTGAACATCCCTTTGTTCACAGCAAGCACACGGGGGGCCAAGCTGCGTGAAACCTTAGCCTTGGAAGACAAAACCCGCAATGACCTCCAAGCGCTTACCCGCAACGCCCAACAAACCACCCGCACCGTTTATTACGGCTTGCAATCTCTGGCAGGACAGGTCAAAGCCTACGAGGCGGCTGAAGCGTCCAGCCAAAGTGCCTTGGACGCCAACCGGCTAGGTTACGAAGTCGGGGTGCGCATCAACATCGATGTGCTGAACGCCCAAAGCCAGTTGTATGACACCAAAGCCAAGCTAGCCAAAGCACGTTACGACGTGCTGGTGAGCAACCTCAAGCTGCGTCAAGCGGCGGGTACCTTGGCCGAGAGCAACCTCGAAGAAATCGACGGCTTGCTCGCTAAGTAAGCCGGGGCCGTAGCGCCGCCAGCGCTTCCACGGTGCGGGCAAGCGCACCCCCGCGGGTCGAAGCAAAATCTGTCGCGCGCGCACGGCGCCGCTGCGCGTCCATCTGCAGTAGCGTAGCAACCGCGGCGAACGCTTCAGCCATATCTGCCACGCGAACCGCAGCACCTGCTTCTACCGCCCGTTCAGCAACCTCGGAAAAATTGAAAGTATGCGGCCCCATCACCACGACGCAGCCACAGGCTGCAGCCTCGATCAGGTTCTGGCCGCCCAGAGGTGCAAAACTGCCTCCCAACAAAGCCACGTCCGCCAGGCTGTAGTACAGCGCCATCTCGCCCAGGCTGTCACCCAACCAGACCTTTACAGGATCGGCGACCCAATCCATTACGGTGCTCTGCTCGCTGCGTCGGGCGACAGACAATCCGGCACTGCGCAGCAGATCCGCCACAGCGTCAAATCGTTGCGGATGGCGCGGAACCAGCAGCCAATGGCAATCGGGGAAGTCACTCTGCAAAGTGTTCAAGGTCTGCAACCACAGGCCCTCTTCCCCATCGCGGCTGCTGGCCAACATCACCACGGGTTTGTGCAGCGCCGCGCGCAGGGTCCGGCCCTGTTCCACCAGGTGGGTATCCGGACGGGCATCGAACTTGAAGTTGCCCGGAACGCCGAGCACGGACCCACCCAAGGCACGCAAGCGGGCTGCATCCGCATCAGTTTGGGCCCAGATACCAGCCAGTGCCGCAAATGCGGGACCGGAGAGCCACGGCACACGCTGATAGGCGCGTAAAGACGCTTCGCTCAAACGGGCATTCACCAAATACACAGGCACTCCGACTTGCACACAGCCAGCCACCAGCTGCGGCCAGACCTCGGTCTCGATCAACAGACCGAACTCCGGTCTGCATACCTTCAAAAATCGCTGCACTGCGCCGGCGGTATCCCAGGGCTGCCAAACCTGTACATCGCCGGGCTGCAACAGGGCCATGCCGGCTGCGCGCCCGGTCGCTGTGCCGTGGGTCAGGACCACACGTACACCGGGAATGGCTTCGCGCAAAGCCGTCAGCAACAAGCCCGCAGCCCGGGTTTCGCCCAGCGAGACCGCGTGTACCCATATGCGAGGACCAGACCCTTGACGCAAAGAATCCAAAACGTCCGCCGCGTAATAGCCGAAGCGCTCGTCGACCCGCTGCCCGTACATGGGCTCGGCGCCGGCGCGGCGGCGCAAACGCCAGCGCAGCGCCGGAATCAGAGTCCAACACAAGAACCCGTACACCCGCAAGGCCAGCCGCGCAGACAAACCACCAGCCGCTATCACGCCGCTTTCCCCGGACGCGCGAACCATGCCGATTCCCAGGCTTGCAGCACCTCTGGCACATCGGGCGTGAAAGTGCCGCCCACCGCAATTTGATGCGCCGCACCAACCGGTCCGGCGCGCCAGGCGCGATCCTGGCTGAAGATTTGCACGTGCGGCAAACCCAGCGCCACCGCGATGTGGCTCAGGCCCGAATCCACGCCGACCACACCCGCGCAAGCGGCCATACGCCGGGTCACATCGGCCAGCGACTCGCGCGGCCACACATGGGCCTGCGGCCCCCAGGCCTGCACCAGCGCCTGCGCGCGCGCCAACTCCGCGTCATTCGATTGGGGTAGCGCCAGTGAAAAGCCTTGCGCGATCAGCTGATGCCCCAGCGCCAGCCAGTTCTGCGGGCTCCATTCGTTGTCAGGACGGGTCGTGCCGTGCGCAAAGACCAGGGTGTTGGTGGGCGCAGCGGCTGTAAATTGCCAGCGCACCACAGGTGCATCGTGCGTGGTGTAGCCCAACGCTAAGGCGGCGAGTAAGCGATACCGGGCCACCGCATGGGTGCGCTGCGGCATGGGATAGCTGCGGCGCAGCAGCCAGCGCACCGGCCACTCGTAGGAGCACGCATCGCTGCCATTGGCGAAACTTGCGCTGAAACCCCCTGGACGCAAGCGCGCCTGGCGCGCGACCAGCGCGGATTTGATGAGGCCCTGAAAATCGAGCACTGCGTCATAGGCATCGGTATGCAGGTCGCGCAGGAACGCAGCGCGTTCGCGGCGGGTGTCGGCGCTCCAGCGCGCTGTGCGCCATCTCCGCTGCGCCACCGGAATGACATGGCGTACGCCGGCTACCAGGGACACCAGCGGCGCAAACGCTTCTTCCACCACCCAATCAATCTGCGCGTCAGGGAAACGCTGCAACACGTCCTGCACCACAGCCGCGGTTTGCACCACGTCGCCCAGCGAGGACAGTTTGACGATCAGCAGTTGCAACGCCACGCGCGGGCTCAGACGTCAGTGCGCCGCGGTCTGAATCTGCGCGCCGGGCTTGACTTCGCGCAGCAGCGCCAGCATGGCGTGCTCAATGCGCTCCAGCGCCGCCTGGGTGTGGCCCTCAAAACGCAGCACCAACACCGGCGTGGTGTTGGAGGCGCGCACCAGCCCAAAGCCGTCCGGCCAGTCGACCCGCAAACCGTCGATGGTGTTCACTACGGCAGGCGCCGCAAACGCTGCGCGCGCCACCAGTTGCGCCACCACGGCAGGCGGCTCGCCTTCGGCGCACAGCACGTTGAGCTCGGGCGTGGAGAAACTCGACGGCAGGCTGTTCAAGAGCGCGTTCGCATCGGCGACTTTGCAGACAATTTCCAGCAAACGGCAACCGGCATAAGTCCCATCGTCAAAACCGTACCAACGCTCTTTGAAAAAGATATGCCCGCTCATTTCGCCGCCCAACGGGGAGTTGATGGCCTTCATCTGCGCTTTGATGAGCGAATGCCCGGTCTTGAACATCATGGGCACACCGCCCGCCGCCGTGATGGCCGGGGCCAAGCGCTGCGAGCATTTCACGTCAAACAATATCGTTCCGCCGGGCACGCGGGACAGCACGTCTTGCGCGAACAGCATCATCTGCCGGTCCGGGAAGATATTCGTGCCGTCTTTGGTCACAATGCCCAGTCGGTCGCCATCGCCATCAAAAGCCAGGCCCAGTTCGGCATCGCTGCTATGCAGGGCTGCGATCAGGTCGCGCAGGTTCTCGGGCTTGCTTGGGTCCGGGTGGTGATTGGGGAAGTTGCCGTCGACTTCGCTGAACAGCTCGATCACCTCGCAGCCCACGGCGCGCAAAATGGCGGGGGCCGACGCACCGGCCACGCCATTGCCGCAGTCGACGACGATTTTCAAAGGCCGCGCCAGGCGGATGTCGTCTACGATGCGCGCCGTGTAAGCCGGCAGCACGTCCGCACGGCTGCGCGATCCGCCGCTGCGCAGGGCCCAGGATTCATCAACCATCATCTGCCGCAGGGCCTGGATTTCGTCGCCGTAAATCGCCTTGCCCGCCATCACCATCTTGAAGCCGTTGTAATCCTTGGGGTTGTGGCTGCCAGTGACCTGTATGCCGCTGGCGCACAGCGTATTGGCGGCGAAATACAACATCGGCGTGGTCACCATGCCCACATCAATCACCTGGATGCCGGCCTCCTGCAAGCCGCGCATCAAGGCGTCGGCTAACGCGGGACCGCTCAGGCGCCCATCGCGCCCCACCGCCACCGTGGTTTCGCCTTGCGTGCGGGCCACGGTGCCAAACGCCCGACCCAAGCCAAGCGCCACTTCTTCAGTCAGCGTGGAAGGTACGACGCCACGGATGTCATAGGCTTTGAAGATGCTGGGAGAGAGTTGCATGTTTCCCTTAAACAACGAATCACAAACCGGATTTTTTCAACCCAGTCCAATGCGCAGATTGTAGGTCTGGCTATTAAAAAACGGCTTTGTATGATTTGCCCATGACACGTTCCAACCCACCCCTTTGTATCGAACGCACCACGTACAACAGCCCCTTGGGCAGCATGACCCTGGCCGCCAGCGCGCAAGGCCTTTGCGGCGTGTGGTTCGACGGGCAAGCGCACCAGCCTGATTCGCAACCGTGGGAGATGAATACCGCGCACCCGGTGCTGCAAGCCGCTTGCAGCCAACTCACGGCCTACTTTGCCGCGCAAGCCGCGCGTTTTGATCTGCCGCTGGATATGGCGCTGGGAACCCCGTTTCAGCAAAGCGTGTGGGAGCGGCTGCGGGCGATTCCGTATGGTGTGACGCAAAGCTACGGCGAGATTGCGCGCTACCTGGGGCAGCCTGCGGCCTCGCGCGCGGTGGGTGCGGCGGTCGGGCGCAATCCGCTCAGTATCATCGTGCCCTGCCACCGCGTGGTGGGCAGCAACGGTGCGCTAACCGGTTACGCCGGTGGTTTGGAGCGCAAGATCGCCTTGCTGCAATTAGAAAAGGCTCTATGAATTTCCCCTTGAAGAATTTTTCGCCGCCCTGGCAGGTCGAATTTGTCGTGCTGGCGGCGATTTGGGGTGCGTCGTTCATGTTCATGCGCATCGCCACCGTAGAGTTCGGCGCGCTGCCCACTGCCGGTTTGCGCGTGGGCATTGCCGCGCTGATGCTGATGCCGCTTCTGGCGATACGCGGTCACCTGACAGACTTGCGCACACACTGGAAACTGGCTTTGTCGATTGGCCTGCTGAATTCGGCGATTCCTTTTGCCTGCTTCACCTTTGCGCTCTTGTCGATTTCCATCGGTCTGTCGTCCATCCTGAACGCGACCGTTCCGCTGTTCGGTGCGCTGGTGGCCTGGGCCTGGCTCAAGGACCGGCCGAACGCCACGCGCATGGTGGGTCTGGCCATCGGCTTTGGCGGCGTGGCCATGCTGGCCTGGGACAAGGTGAGTTTTCAGCCGGTCGCGGGCGGTACGGCCACCGGATGGGCGGTGTTGGCCTGTTTATTCGCCTGCATTTGCTACGGTCTGGCCGCAAGTATCACCAAACGCTTTGCTACGGGCGTACCGCCGCTGGTAATGGCCGCCGGGAGCCAGCTCGGGGCTACGGTTGCCCTCGCTCCCCTGACAATCTATTACTGGCCCGAGCAAACGGCTTCACACGCCGCGTGGCTGGCCGCGCTGGCGCTGGGGGTCTTGTGCACCGGATCTGCGTATTTGCTTTTTTTCCGGCTGATCCAACGCGCTGGCCCGGCGCGCACGTTGTCGGTGACCTTCGCGATCCCCATGTTTGCGGTGCTCTACGGCGTGGTGTTTTTCGGCGAGGTGGTGACGCCGTGGATGGTCACCTGCGCGCTGGTCATCGTGGCGGGCACGTCCATGTCCAGCGGCATGTGGGGCAGCCTGCCCTGGCCGCGCCGCCTGGAAGCAGCGGCTAAATAAAGGGCAGGGCCTGGGTGACCGCGCCCTGCAAGCCAATCGG
>CAIOUR010000100.1 GCA_903861575.1 uncultured beta proteobacterium
ACCCATCGCAGCAATCGAATGGTGCTTGGGGCCGATAAACACGATGCCCTCGGCCTCACAGCGCTTGGAGAACTCGGCGTTCTCGCTCAGAAAACCGTAGCCGGGATGAATAGCCTCCGCGCCGGTGGACTTGGCGGCCGCGATGATTACATCGGCCAGCAAATAACTCTCGCGGCTGGGCGGCGTGCCGATGCGCACAGCCTCATCGGCCAGCGCCACATGGCGCGCGTCCTTGTCCGCATCGGAATACACCGCGACGGTGGCAATGCCCATCTTGCGGGCGGTAGCAATCACGCGGCAGGCGATTTCGCCACGGTTAGCAATCAGAATTTTGGTGAACATGGTGAATTTCCTTTGAGAGATATGACCGCGCAGGGCTCACGCGCTATGCCGTCGCCGCCGTCACGGGGCTGCACAGTTCAATGAGGTTCCCATCGGGCGTACAGACATAAGCGACTGTCTGGCCCCATGGTTTCACTTTGGCAGGACTGACGAGGCGTGCGCCGGCTTGAATGGCTTGGGCTAATGCAGACTCCACATCGTCGGTTATCAGCGCTAGCTCTTGCCCCTGCGGCAGCGCGGACCCATCGGCAGCAGCATACCCTTGCGGGAGATTTGAGCGGCCCAATTCATGGGCTGCAAAAGCAATAGCGGTGTGCCCCGTTTCCAGCTCCGCATAGTCGCCCGTTGGGACTACAAACCGCGTTTCGATACCGAATGCAGCCTTCCAAAACGCAACAGTCTGCGTGACATCTTTCACATAGGTAATGGCGTAACCGAATTTCATACATGTTTCCCGATTCAATGAACCACGCCTTGGCCAGGCGCGGGGTGCCTGTGCGATTTGCGCAGGTAAAGGAGGAGGCCGAAGGCCGGGGGACACGGAGCAAATCGCATGGGCACTCCGCGTCCACCAACACACTTGCCAACACCTGACTGTGAAACAAAAATCACAACGGAATGTTCCCGTGCTTGCGCCAGGGGTTTTCCAGTTTTTTGTCTTTGAGCATCACCAGCGAACGGCAAATGCGTTTGCGGGTTTCGGCGGGCAGGATCACGTCGTCGATAAAACCGCGCGCACCGGCCACAAACGGGTTGGCAAAACGGGCTTTGTATTCGGCCTCTTTGGCCGCCAGCTTTTCGGGGTCACCCTTGTCTTCGCGGAAGATGATCTCCACCGCGCCCTTGGCGCCCATGACCGCGATCTCGGCATGCGGCCAGGCGAAGTTGACATCACCGCGTAAGTGTTTGGACGCCATCACGTCGTAGGCGCCGCCGTAGGCCTTGCGGGTGATCACGGTGATTTTGGGAACCGTGCACTCGGCGTAGGCGTACAGCAGCTTGGCGCCGTGCTTGATGATGCCGCCGAACTCCTGCGAGGTGCCAGGCATGAAACCGGGCACATCCACAAACGTGATCACCGGAATATTGAACGCGTCGCAGAAGCGGATAAAGCGGGCAGCCTTGGTGCTGCTCTTGATATCCAGGCAACCGGCCAGCACCAGCGGCTGGTTGGCGACGATACCCACCGTCTGGCCGTCCATGCGGGCAAAGCCGATCAGGATGTTTTTGGCGTAATCGGGTTGCAGCTCAAAGAAGTCGCCGTCGTCCACGGTTTTGACGATCAGCTCCTTCATGTCGTAGGCTTTGTTGGGGTTGTCCGGCACCAGGGTGTTAAGGCTGGCGTCCATGCGGTGCGCCGGGTCGCCGCTGTGGCGCAAGGGCGATTTTTCGCGGTTGGACAGCGGCAGGTAGTTGTAAAGGCGTCGCACCATCAGCAGCGCCTCGACATCATTCTCAAAAGCCAGATCGGCCACGCCGCTTTTGGTGGTGTGGGTGATGGCGCCGCCCAGCTCCTCGGCACTCACCTCCTCATGCGTAACGGTCTTCACCACCTCCGGGCCGGTGACGAACATGTACGAACTGTCTTTCACCATAAAGATGAAATCGGTCAACGCCGGGGAATACACCGCGCCCCCGGCCGATGGCCCCATGACCACGCTGATTTGCGGCACCACGCCGCTGGCCAGCATGTTGCGCTGGAACACTTCGGCATATCCACCAAGCGAGGCCACACCTTCCTGGATGCGCGCGCCGCCCGAATCATTCAGGCCAATCACCGGCGCGCCGACTTTCATGGCCTGGTCCATGATCTTGCAGATCTTCTCGGCATGGGTCTCGGACAAGGCGCCGCCATACACCGTGAAGTCCTGGCTGAACACAAAGACCAAGCGCCCGTTGATCATGCCGTAACCGGTCACCACGCCGTCACCGGGGATGGTGTTCTCGGCCATGCCGAAATCGGTGCAGCGGTGCTCGACGAACATGTCCCACTCTTCGAAGGTGCCTTCATCGAGCAGCACCTCGATGCGCTCGCGCGCCGTGAGTTTGCCTTTGGCGTGTTGCGCATCGATGCGCCGCTGTCCGCCACCTTGCCGCGCGCGTTCGCGCTTGGCTTCAAGTTGTTCGAGAATTTCATGCATGCTTAGGTCTCCGAAAAATTCGTAAGGGGGCTTTGACGCACGCCATAAGCCTGCAAAAGTCGGCGGGCCGCCGTGGAAGCACCCAGGCTGCCCTGCAGCACCTGGCGGGTGAGTTCTGGAATAAGCGTTTGAACGCTGCTTTGCGCCTGGAAGTCCTGCTTGAGTCCGGCGTCAATCCGCTCCCACATCCACGCCAGGGCCTGGCTCTGGCGGCGCGCGGCGAATCGGCCACTGGTGGTTTGCAGATCCCGAAAAGTCTGCACCGCTTCCCAGAACTGCGCCACACCGCTGCCGGCCAAAGCGCTCATGGGCACGACCTGCGGACTCCAACCGGCGCGCTCGGGGTTGCCGTGCAAACCCAGCAAACGCAGCGCGCTGGTGATCTGCGCTTGCGCGCGGGTGGCCGCATCCGGGTCAATGTCGGCCTTGTTGATGATCACCAGATCGGCCAACTCCATCACGCCTTTTTTGATCGCTTGCAAATCGTCACCCGCGTTGGGCAACTGCAAGAGCACGAACATATCGGTCATGGCAGACACAGCGGTTTCGGACTGACCCACGCCCACGGTTTCGACCAGCACCACATCAAAACCTGCGGCCTCGCAGACCAGCATGCATTCGCGCGTCTTCTCGGCCACACCGCCCAAAGTTCCGCTGCTGGGGCTGGGGCGTATGAACGCCTGCGGGTGCACCGACAAATGCTCCATGCGGGTTTTGTCACCCAATATGGAGCCACCGGATACGCTGCTCGACGGGTCCACCGCCAGCACGGCCACGCGATGGCCCTTGGTAATTAAATACAGCCCCAGCGCTTCGATAAAAGTCGATTTGCCCACGCCCGGCACACCGCTGATCCCGATCCGTATCGATTGCCCGGTGTGCGGCAGCATGGCTGTCAGCAAGTTGTCGGCCATGGCGCGGTGGTCTGCGCGCGTGGATTCCAGCAGCGTGATGGCCTTGGCCATGGCGCGGCGTTGCACAGCGGGCGTGGTGCTGCGCACATCGGAGACAGACGGGACAGATTCAAGCGCCATCACAAAATCTCAAACGCGCGGCCATCGGCCAGGCGGTAGCGGGAGAAGTCGCGCACGTCGAGGGTCATGATGCGGTTGACGCCGGTATCCGACGCCAGGTACACCAAGGACGCATCGGCAAAGTCCATCTCGGTGCGGGGCGACTCGGTATAGCGGCGCATCAATTCGGTCATCCCTTCCAAGGTGCTTTGGTCAAACGGAAAGATAGACAAGCCGTCGGCAGCAACCCAGCGCAAAAAGGCAAAACGCTGCGGCAATCCCAACAAATAGCTGGCCTCGGTGATGCAAGGCCAGGTACTCGTAAGCGACCACTGCTCCTGCGCAGCCTGCGCAAATAAACTGCTGTAGTGCGCATGATCTGATTGATCACGCCCGAACAACGCAACCATGGCACTGGCATCAACTATCGCTGCGAACGCCATGCTTGTCCTGCAATTTGGCCAATAACTGGGCGCGGGACCGCTCGGTGTCGTAGGGCCGCTCGTAGCCCTCGAAGGCCTTGGCAGCTGCGGAATCGGCTGGATTGGCCTGGGGGCCGTAGGCTTTTTGCTCTTCCTCAGCTTTCAAGGCCTGCATCAGCTCATACGGGTTTTTGCGCCCCAGCGCGCGCTCCACAGCGTCGATGATGAACTGCGATTTGGTGATGCCTTGGCGCTTGGCAGCCTGCTCCAGCTGCTTTTCCAGCAGAGGGTCCATGCGCACGGAAACTGCCATGATTCGCTCCTATTGAGATACGGTAATACAGTATAACGAAGGAGGCTTAAGCCGACAAAGCCTTGGAGATTTGGTCCAGCACATCGCTCGCGCTGACCGGGATCGGCGTGCCGGGCCCATAGATGCCTTTGACACCGGCGGCGTACAAAAAGTCGTAGTCCTGGCGCGGAATCACACCACCCACGAACACGATGATGCCTTCGCCGCCTTGCTTTTTCAGCTCTTCGATGATGGCCGGAACCAAGGTTTTGTGGCCCGCCGCGAGGGTCGACACGCCCACCGCATGGACGTCGTTTTCAATCGCCTGGCGGGCGCATTCTTCGGGCGTTTGGAACAGCGGGCCGATGTCCACGTCAAAGCCCAAATCGGCGAAGGCGGTCGCGACCACCTTGGCTCCGCGGTCGTGTCCGTCCTGCCCCAGCTTGGAGATCATCACGCGCGGGCGGCGGCCCTGTTGGGTGGCGAAAGCGGCGATGTCGGTTTTGAGGGCGTTCCAGTACTCCATGGTGTCTCCGTGGCTGTGGTCGGCGTCATAAGCAGCGGCATACACGCCGGACACTTTATGGGTATCGGCGCGGTGGCGGCCAAAGGCTTTTTCCAGGGCGTCACTCACCTCACCCACTGTGGCGCGCAAACGGATGGCGGCAATGCTCAGCTCCAGCAAATTGCCCTCGTGCCCGGCGGCGAATGTGAGTGCATCCAGCGCGGCCTGGACGGCAGTATTGTCGCGGTTGGCGCGGACCTTGTGTAGGCGGGCGATCTGGCCTTCGCGTACCGCCACGTTGTCAATGTCGCGCGCCTCGATGGCGTCTTCGCTTTTGAGCTTGTATTTGTTCACACCGACGATGACGTCTTTGCCACTGTCAATGCGCGCCTGCTTTTCGGCGGCGGCGGCTTCAATTTTGAGCTTGGCCCAACCGCTGTCCACGGCCTTGACCATGCCGCCCATGGCGTCGACTTCTTCGATGATGGTCCAGGCCGCGTCGGCCATGTCCTGCGTCAGCTTTTCCATCATGTAGCTGCCAGCCCAGGGGTCGATCACGCTGCTGATGTGGGTTTCTTCCTGGATGATCAGCTGCGTGTTGCGGGCAATGCGGCTGGAAAACTCGGTGGGCAGCGCAATCGCTTCGTCAAAGCTGTTGGTGTGCAGGCTTTGCGTGCCGCCAAACACCGCCGCCATGGCTTCGATGGTGGTGCGCACCACGTTGTTGTAGGGGTCTTGCTCGGTCAGGCTCCAGCCGCTGGTCTGGCAGTGGGTGCGCAGCATCAGGCTCTTGGGTGACTTGGCACCAAAGCCTTGCATGATGCGGCACCACAGCAGGCGCGCTGCGCGCATCTTGGCAACCTCTAAATAGAAGTTCATGCCGATGGCCCAGAAGAAGCTCAGGCGTCCGGCGAATTCATCCACATCCAGGCCGGTGGCAATGGCGGTCTTGACGTATTCCTTGCCGTCAGCCAGCGTGAAAGCCAGCTCCAAAGCCTGGTTGGCCCCGGCCTCTTGCATGTGGTAACCCGAGATCGAAATCGAATTGAACTTCGGCATGTTTTTGGCGGTATAGCCAATGATGTCGCCGATGATGCGCATGCTCGGAGCCGGCGGGTAGATATAGGTGTTGCGCACCATGAACTCTTTGAGGATGTCGTTCTGTATCGTGCCGCTCAGCTGCGCCTGTGCAACGCCTTGCTCTTCGGCCGCCACGATGTAACCCGCCAAAACCGGCAGTACCGCGCCGTTCATGGTCATGGACACGCTCACCTTGTCCAAGGGGATCTGATTAAACAGGATCTTCATGTCCTCGACCGAATCAATCGCCACCCCGGCTTTGCCGACATCCCCCGTCACGCGCGGGTGGTCTGAGTCGTAGCCACGGTGCGTAGCCAGGTCAAAGGCAACCGACACGCCCTGCCCGCCTGCGGCCAGGGCCTGCCGGTAAAAGGCGTTGCTTTCTTCGGCGGTGGAGAAGCCCGCGTACTGGCGGATGGTCCAGGGCCGCACCGCATACATCGTGGCCTGCGGGCCGCGCACATAGGGCGCAAAACCGGGCAGCGTGTTGGCGTACGGCAGGTTGGCCGTATCCGCTGCGGTGTACAGCGGCTTGACGACGATGCCGTCGGGCGTCGTCCAGTTCAGTGCATCAACATTGCCGCCGGGCGCTGATTTGGCCGCCGCGCGCAACCACGCCGCGTGATCACCCTGCTCAAAGGCGGGCCAGGTGCTGGAACTGGAGGGTGATGCGGGCGGCTTGGAACTCATGGTAAGTGCTTTCGTATCAGGACAGGACGGAGAGCGTCCAGTATAACCGCCGTAATTATGAATTCAAAACCTTATTTTGCCTTACAATTCTGTGTATGCCGCCCCTGACCCTTACGCCCCGCGCCCTCTATGAAGAGGTAGCCGAGCTGCTGCGCGAACGTATTTTCAGCAGCCAACTCGCGCCCGGCAGCTGGATCGACGAGACCCGCCTGGCCGAGGAATACGGCATCAGCCGCACACCCCTGCGCGAGGCGCTCAAGGTGCTGGCGACTGAGGGGCTAGTGACCATGAAGATGCGCCGCGGCGCCTATGTCACCGAGGTCAATGCCAAAGACCAGTCCGACGTCTACCACCTGCTCTCGCTGCTGGAATCCGACGCCGCCGGCGTAGTGGCCAGCCGCGCCAGCGCGCGCGAGTTGCAGGATTTACTGGCTATCCACGCAGAACTCACTGCCGCCGTGGGCGACACCAGTGCCTTCTTTGCCGTGAATGAGCGCTTCCACATGCGCCTGCTGGAGATCGCGGACAACCGCTGGCGCGACCAGCTTTGCGCCGACCTGCGCAAGGTGATGAAGCTCAACCGCCACAACTCACTGCTAAAGGTCGGGCGAATCCAGGAGTCATTGCGCGAACACCAGGCCATCATGGATGCACTGGTGGCGCGAGACGCGGCGCTGGCCACGCAGCGCATGCGGGAGCATTTCAGCAGCGGGCTGGAAGCCGCCGCTTGAGCCGATTAAGGGTGCTGCGCCAACTTGGCCGCCTCAGCCGCCTGCCCGCGCTCGTCGCGAATCAAATACAAGCCGCTCAGGATAACGATACAACCGCCAATCAAGGTGTAGCGGTCGGGCGTGGTGTTCCAAATCAGGTAATCGATGGCAATCGCCCAGGCTAGGGCGCTGTATTCAAAGGGCGCGACGCTGGCGGTCTTGCCGTGTTTGAAGGCATAGGTGATTGCCACGGTGCCGCCAAAACCCGTCAAACCCATCGCCGCGATCATGGGCCAGTGCACCGTCTGAACCGGCTGCCAATCGGGCAGCGCCAAGGCGCTGGCCCCGGCAGCCATGAAAAACGTGGTCCAGAACACCACGCTGGCCGTGCCCTCGATCCGGGTGATGATGCGTGCGGTCAACACCGTGCCGCTGTAGCACAGCGATGACACCAAAATCGCCAGCGCGCCCCAGGACACCATGCTGTCGCCGCCCGGTCGCATGGCGATGAGCACGCCGCACAAGCCGATGCCAATCGCAATCCAATGCGCCCGCCGCGCCGGCTCTTTCAGCAAAGGCACCGCCAGCGCGGTCACGACCAGCGGCGAAATGAAAAACAGGGTGTAAGCCTCAGCAATGGCCAGGTGGCCGATCCCGATAGAAAAACTGCACAACATGCCCACGTTGAGTGCGCCACGCAACAGGTGCATAGGCCAGCGCACCTGCACCAGCGTGCACAGCGGCACCTGCCAGGCGATGTAGGCGCACACCAGTGGAAAAGCCGCCAGGCCGCGCAGCGCGGCCACCTGCAGCGGCGGGTAGGCGCCGGTCAGGCCTTTGAGCGCGGCGTCCATCAAGGAAAAACAGCCGACCGCAGCCAGCATCGCCAGGATGGCGCGCAAGGAAGCGCTCAGGCCGCTCAAGCGCGCGCCGACTCTAGGGGCTCTTGCAAGACCGCCGGGTCATACGGCGTGCGGCTGAACACCGCGTGGACCAGTGGCGCAAAGTGGGCCAGTGGGGGCGTGGGGTAATCGGGGTCGAAAGAATTCTGGTCGTAGGCCGCACAAAAATGCTGGCAGCTGTCAAACCAGGGATGCTCGCGGTAGCGAAGGCGTCCATCACGCTCCTGCCCGAGGTGGTGCGCGTAGTACTGCATTTGAAACAGCGCGTGCTTCTCGACCACCCAGGTCACTTCGGCGCGCACGTAGGGCCGCAGCAGCGCGGCTGCAAAGGACGCATGGTTGGCAGGTGCGAGCTCGTCACCCATATCGTGAACCAGGGCGCCCACCACCATGTCCACATCCGCGCCATCCGCCTCGGCCCGCGCCGCACTTTGCAGCGCGTGGGTCAGGCGGTTGATCTGGTAGCCGGGCAGCGTATCGGCGGTGCGCTCCAAAGACGCCAGGATGCGCTGGGGCAAGGCGCGCATGTAATCGGCTTCCAAAGCGTGCAACAAGGCGTATTCGGCCTGGGTGCCGTCTTGCATGGCGGTGAAAGCAACATGTTCCATAGCGGTTTCCTGCGGATGTGGGGCGGTAGCGATTTATGGGTGAACTTCCTGCGCCTCGATTGTGGCTTGCCGTTTGGCAGCGCGCGGATCGAGCTGCAAGACCACGAGCGAACTGGCCTCCATGCGCACATAGTCGCTGGTGTGGCCGGGGTTGCTGAAGATGCGGCCTTTGCGGGTCGCAAAAAACCAGACAGCCATGGCCAGCAAGCCCAGCGTCAAGGCGAAGTAAAGCATCAGGCTCTCGGGTCCCAGCACATCCATCAAGCCCCCGGCCAGGGTCGGGCCGATGGTCGCGCCAATGCCGTACAGCAGCAACAAACCGCCGGTGGTCTCCAACACCTCGGACGGATCAATCAGGTCGTTGGTGTGCGCCACGCTCAGGCCGTAGATCGCAAACACCAGTGCCCCGAACGCGACACCCAGCAGCAGCAACAGATTCTCAAACTCCCGCGCCAGATAGAAGCCCAAAAACGCAAAGCCACAAGCGGCTGCACAGACCCAGAACAAGACCCAACGCCGGTCGTAGCGGTCCGACAAATGTCCGATCGGCCACTGAAAAACGGCACCACTCAAAATCGTGATGGCCATGAAGGTCGCGGTGCGCCCGTCGCTGAAACCCACGCCGTGCCCGAAGACGTTGCCCAGGCTGAAGAAGGTGCCGTTGATCAGCCCCGAGCCCATGGAAGCCAAGGTCCCGATGGGCGAGACCGCAAACAGGCGGCGCATGCTCAGGGCGGGTGTGTCGGTTTGCACCGGTTCGGCAATGGTGGTCATGGTGGTGGGCACCAGGGCAAACGAAAACAAAATCGAGGTGAAGGCAAATGGCACGAAGCCAAAGCGGTCACCCGCCAGAATCAACCACTGCCCCAGCGCCATCGACACGCAGCTGACCGTCATGTAAGCGGCAAATACTTTGCCCCGGTCTTCGCTGCCGGCTACCACATTGAGCCAGCTCTCGATCACCATATACAAGCCGACGATGCAGAGCCCGGTGGTAAACCGCAAACCGCCCCAGAACCAGGGATTGGTCCACAGCGCATGCAACATCGGGAGGGCCGACGCCACCGAGGCCAGCACGGCGAAAGCGCGGATGTAGCCAACCCGCTTGATCAGGCGCGGACAGGCGTAGGTGCCATACACAAAACCGGCGAAATAGGCCGACATCACCATGCCGGTAACCAGGCCGGAGAACTGC
>CAIOUR010000101.1 GCA_903861575.1 uncultured beta proteobacterium
ACCACCTGGTGCCAGTACACCAGCTCAAGCCGTCCATCCATGTGCTCCACCAAAGCGCTCAGGCTCTCGACCCAGTCGCCGTCATTGCAGTACAAGACGCCGCCAATGTCCCGCATTTCCGCCCGGTGGATATGACCACAAATGACCCCGTCGTAGCCGCGGTGGCGTGCCTCATTGGCCAACGCTACTTCAAAGTCAGAGATGAAATTCACCGCCATCTTCACCTTGTCTTTGAGGTAGGCGGAGAGTGACCAATATGGGAAGCCCATACGCTTGCGAATCAGATTGAAATAGCGGTTAACCCGCAATGTCAACTCGTAAGCGTTGTCGCCCAGATAGGCCAGCCATTTCGCAAAGCGGATGACCCCGTCGAAGTAGTCGCCGTGGGTAATCCACATGCGGCGACCGTCGGCCGTGATGTGAACCGCCTCGTGCATCACTTCGATACCGCCAAAATGGTGATCGCAGAAGCCACGGGCGAATTCATCGTGGTTGCCCGGCACAAAAATTACCTTGCTACCTTTACGCGCCCGACGCAAGAGCTTTTGCACCACGTCGTTGTGCGCCTGAGGCCAGAACCAGCGCTTGCGCAATTGCCAGCCGTCCACAATATCACCCACCAAGTACAAGTACTCGCTAGGGTGATGTTTTAAAAAATCTAAGAGGGCCTCCGCCTGGCATCCGGCGGTTCCCAGGTGAAGATCCGATATGAATACCGAGCGAAAGCGAGGCGTATCCTCATCTTCGGCAACGGGCGGCATAGCCATAGCGGCGGCAACAAAACCTTTTACGCGGGAATCCATCGGTATTTCATCGTGCAGGTTTGATTGGTTTACAAATGCCAAAATTGCGCTACTTAACTGAATAGTTTCGTCAAGCTCAATGTCAACGGTGCGTCATCCATGTGAATTTTTTATTACGACGCGCGGGTACATCGTGTAGACAATGACGACATGCCTAACACCAGCCTCCCCGAAAACGATCCGCTTACCGGTGCCATACAGCAGTTTCATCTGGCCTGGAACAGGGGGCAGAACCACGCCGCAAATGGGCTTACTGTCGCGCTGACGGCCAGGGTACCGCGTGATTTTTTACCCTGGTTCTGCGGCGTGCAACAACTGGGATTCCTGAGTGCAGCGCGCGCCCGTCTACTAGCCGAACATCTGCCGCACACCCGCCTGAACACTGACCGGCTGGATTGGGATGCGGGTCACTGGAGTGTGGGCGAGCGCAGCGAAACGTTGCAGCGTGTCTTGCACTTGTTGCGCGATGCGGGGCATTTGCCAGGTTGGCGGGACGAGACCTTTAGTTTTCTAGAGGCAAATTCGGAGCGTCCGTTTGTGCGGGCAGAGCGAGCGGGCTTTTACTTTTTGGGAATGCGCAGCGATGCGGTGCATGTCAACGGCATAACGGCCGATGGGCGAATGTGGATCGCCCGGCGCAGCGCCAACAAATCGGTAGATCCGGGATTACTCGACAACCTGTGCGCGGGCGGGCTGTGCGCCGATGAAACGCCGATGCAAGCCGTGACGCGCGAGCTGTGGGAGGAGGCTGGGTTGCACCTGCAGGCGGAGCACAGCTTGCGCCATGCCGGCAGCGTGAGCGTGAGCCGGGTGCGCGAAGGCGGCTGGCACGAAGAACGATTGCAGGTGTACAACCTTTTACTGGCAAGCGGTGAGCAGCCGACCAACCAGGACGGGGAAGTGCAGGACTTCCAATTGCTGGAGGCTACGGAAATTTACCGCCTCATCAAGGGTGGGCAATTCACCCCGGATGCCGCTGCGGCAATCAGCCGGGGGCTGTTGACCCGAGGCTGAGGGCCGCCAATGCCTTAGGGCTGCTTGACGATCACCGGCTCCACGCGGAACACATCGGCGCTCTTCACATCCACATGCACCTTGATCCAGTGCAGCGAGGGGCTGCCGAAGGTTTGCAGACGGGTGAAGTTGGGCAGCAGCTTGGTAGGGCTGTACAGGGGCTTGTCCAGCTTGAAGAAGTGGGTATCACCGTGCACAAACAAAACCTGTCCGGCGTACTGCTCGGTTTCCTTGGCCAGTTGCGCCATGAAGTTACGAAAGCCGCTGAACTCCGGCAGGGTGCTTTCATCAAAGTCTTCGGTCTCTGGCCAGTCAAAGCCGGGGTCACCTTGCGTTACGAACACAATGCCTGCTGCTTTTTGGGCTTTGGCTAGTTCAAACGATGCGCGCATCCAGGCCACGTTAGCGGCGTCGCGCTCCAGGTATTCCGCGTTGGATTCATCGCACTTGGCCGGCGTGCGGGCGCTCTTGTTGGTGCACTCCTTGGCGCTCATGATCACGTTGTTGTTGCTGCCCGGCTGGTTCACGCCAACGAAGACCACACCGCCGTGGCTGAAACGGGTGTTCTCCACAAACTTCTCGCCCAGTTTGCCTTGGTGCTCTAAGGGCATGGTAGTTTGACCCAAGCTGTTGGCGGTGGGAAACATCACTTTGCGGATATGGGCCAATCGCTCCAAGCCGTCATAGCCGCCGTTATTGGTGCGGTGGCAATCGGTCCACTCGTTGTCGCCGGGCACATACACAACGGGCTTCACCATGGAGCCAAACATGGCCAATGCATCGGTATACACATTGTCGGAGCAGACCGAGCTGCCGTCTTTGATATCGCCGTCGTACATGGAGAAAGCGATGTCCGAGCGGTTGATGCTTTGCAGGACCGCGGGCAACTTGGGATCATCACCGGCCTTTTTGTAAGGCATATCGCCCCACAGGCCAAAGCTGAATGGTTGGGTGTGCATCAGCGACTCGGCGCTTGCAAGACCAAAGAGTCCACACAATACAGCGATGAGCCCGGCGCGACCGGCGGATAAGAACGAGAAAGGCATGCAAATGCTCCTGAGTAAATTGATTGCACAGGTTATGGGATGTTGATGACGCAATCGAAGTCAACATGAAGTACACCTTCGAACACCATCAATCTCTTTCTCTCTGGAGTTTTAATACCCGGGGCTTGCCCCGGGTTTTTTTACGCCTGTCCTATGGCGTTTACGCGCTCCGACCCGCCAACCAATCCGCAAACTCTCGCCCCACCTGCGGGTGCGTTTCCCCCAGATCGACGGTGGCTTGCAAAAACCCGAGCTTGCTGCCGCAGTCGTAGCGCGCACCGGCGTAGCGGAACGCGAAAACCTTTTCGCGGCGCAAGAGTTGGGCAATGGCATCGGTCAACTGAATCTCGCCGCCGGTACCGCGCGGCAGGTGCTCGAGCTCAGCAAAGATGCCGGGCGTCAGGATGTAGCGCCCTGCTACAGCCAGGGTGGAAGGCGCGTCTTCCGGCTTGGGTTTTTCCACGATCCCGGAAATATCGACTACACCATCCGCGACAACCTTGCCCGAAACAATGCCGTAGCGCTGCGTGTGTTCGCGCGGCACGTCTTGCACCGCCAGCACGCTCGCGCGCCAGCTGGCATATTGCGCCACCATTTGCTGCATGATGCCCAAACCGCCAGCGGGTCCCACCATCAGATCATCTGCCAGCAAAACCGCGAACGGGTTCGCGCCCACCAGCTCTTTAGCGCACAAAACGGCATGCCCCAAGCCCAGGGCGCGGGGCTGTCGCACGTAGACACAGGTCATATCGTCCGGCGCGATAGAGCGGGCGACTTGCAGCAGTTCATGTTTTCCTGCGGCTTCGAGTTCACTCTCCAGCTCGTAAGCGGTATCGAAATGGTCTTCGACGCTGCGCTTGGTGCGGCCGGTGACAAAAATCATCTGCCGGATACCTGCGGCATAGGCCTCTTCGACCGCGTATTGAATGAGCGGCTTGTCCACCACCGGTAGCATTTCTTTGGCCGAGGCTTTGGTGGCCGGCAAAAAGCGGCTGCCGAGACCGGCGATGGGGAAAACGGCTTTTTCAATCAATGGCTTCATATGGCTCAACCCAATAAAGTAAGTTACGTACTCTCGCAAACCAGCGCGCGATTTGCACCCTGTTCATGGGGCAAACGCATCAGCTACGCGCTGTGCGCAGGCCTGC
>CAIOUR010000102.1 GCA_903861575.1 uncultured beta proteobacterium
GTTAAGCCGCCAGGCATGCACTACCGGCAGCCAGGTACGTTGCATTTCATCCAGACAATGCCACAGGGTGCGCGTTGCGCGTTGCAACATGCTGGTGTAGGCGATATCGAAATCAAAACCGTGTTGCTTCAAAACTGCTCCGGCGGAGCGCGCCTGCGCTACGCCGGTTGGCGTCAGGTCCACATCGGTCCAGCCGGTGAATCGGTTTTCCAGGTTCCATACGGATTCGCCGTGGCGAATGAACACAACTTTGTACATAGTGGTGGGCGCGGGTGGGGGAAATAGATGCAGCGGCCAGGCGAGCCGAAGCCCCATTCTAAAATGCGCGGCTAAGCCTGCTTATCAACAAGGACGTATGTGAAATTTATTTTGGACAATTGGATGCTGGTGGCGCTTGCGCTGGTCTCGGGGGGACTTCTCTTGATGCCTGTCATACAGGGCATGGCGGCGCGCGGTATCAGTGCTGCGCAAGCGGTGCAACTGATGAACCGTGAAAAAGCCGTGGTGGTGGATGTGAGTGATCCCCAGGAATTCGCCACGGGTCATATCGCAGGTTCCAAAAATATCCCACTGGCCGAGCTTGAAGCCAAGCTCGCAGCCGCCGTGAAAAATAAGAATCTGCCGCTGATTTTGGTATGCCGCTCCGGAGCTCGCTCACTGGGTGCTGCGGCAACCGCGAGCAAGCTGGGGTACGCGCAGCCCCAATCCCTCGCAGGCGGTATATCGGCCTGGCGCGAAGCTGCTTTGCCGCTTGAGACCCACGCGGCGTGAATCACGGAGACCCACCATGCAAGAAGTGACCATGTACACCACCGCCGTCTGCCCGTATTGCGTGCAAGCCAAGCGGATACTGCAGTCCAAGGGCGTTGAAGCCATAACGGAAGTGCGGGTCGACCTGGAGCCCCAGGCACGCCAGCACATGATGGAGCGCACCGGACGTCGGACCGTACCGCAGATATTCATCGGCGACACCCACGTAGGCGGATGCGATGACCTGATCGCGCTGGATGCCCGCGCCGGATTGCTGCCTTTGCTGCAGGCTGCTTGAAGCAATACCGGCACCGCCTGACATAATCCGATGCCCGTTTCAAACAATGAACTCGGTGCACTGACCTTAATTTGTTGAAAGACTCCCATGGCCGATTCCAGCCCCAGCAACGAGACCCCTGTGTTCCAGATCCAGCGCTTGTACCTCAAAGAGGCATCGATGGAGCAGCCCAATTCCCCCGGCATCTTGTTGGAGCAGGAACAGCCCGCCGTGGATATCCAGCTCAACATCGAAGCCAATCCGGTTGCTGACGGCATTTTTGAGGTTTGTGTGACCGCTCGGGTGCAGACCATGATCAAGGATAAAACGGTGTTTCTCGTCGAAGTGAAGCAAGGCGGGATTTTTGAAGTTCGCCACATCCCCGAGGACCAGATGGGTGCGATCATGGGCATTGCCTGCCCCCAGATCATTTATCCCTACTTGCGGGGCAATGTGGCCGATCTCATCCAACGCGGTGGATTCCCTCCGGTGCATCTGTCTGAGATCAATTTCCAGGCCATGTACGAACAACAGCAAAGTCAAGCCATGGCGCAAAGCAATGGCGCCAACCTGCCCCAATAGTTCGAGACGTCGTAAAGGGCACCGCCCATAGCCATGCAAATTCTGGTGCTGGGTGCGGGGGCTTGGGGCACGGCCTTGGCGTGCACCGCTGCTGGCCTGGGGCGACACGCCGTAACGCTGTGGGCGCGCGATCCTGTTTTGTCGCAGGATCTCCAATACCAACGTCGTAATTCCCGATATCTGCCCGGCGTCGCGCTGCCAGAGGACCTCCGCATAGCCAATGGAACTTTGCAGTCGTTGCTGGAGGTTGGCGCGGCGTGGGATCTGGTCATCATCGCTACCCCTATGGCTGCTTTGCGGCCGATGTTGCAGGCCCTATCCGAGTCGACAGTGCCGGCGGTATGGCTGTGCAAAGGGTTTGAAGCGGCACGCAATGGGCACGCCTGGGGGCTGCTGGGTCATGAAGTGCAGCGGGAGGTAGCGCCCCATGCGCTGTGCGGTGCCCTGAGCGGCCCCAGCTTTGCCGCCGAGGTGGCGCAAGGTAAGCCGGCCGCTTTGGTTGCTGCCAGTAACCATGAAGGGGTCCGTGAAACGCTGGTGAACGCCTTCCACAGCCCGGTGTTGCGGATATACGCGAGCGACGATTTGCCTGGCGTTGAGGTGGGCGGTGCGATCAAGAATGTGCTGGCTATCGCCACCGGCCTGTGTGACGGGCTGGACCTCGGTGCCAACGCCCGTGCTGCTTTGATCACCAGAGGGTTGTCCGAGATGACCCGATTGGGTGTGGCTCTGGGCGCGCGGGCCTCCACATTTACGGGTTTGAGCGGATTGGGTGATTTGGTGCTGACCGCTACGGGAGACCTCTCTCGTAACCGACAGGTGGGTCTGGCCCTGGCTCGTGGGCGGAGCTTGGACGCGGCGGTGGCCGAATTGGGTCATGTGGCTGAGGGCGTGTACTGCGCCCGCACCGTGTTGCAGCGGGCTTGTACCCTCGGGGTGGATATGCCGATTACCGAAGCCGTTGTGCGACTGCTCGACGGCAGTTTGCAAGCCCGTCAGGTTGTGGCGCTGTTGATGGGAAGAGAACCGCGGCCAGAATCAGACCGCGTTTGAAACATCTACAGCGGACCGTCAGACTGGGGGTTGCACCTTGCGGGCAATATGCGCCAGCGCAGCGTCAACCTGGTCTACCAGAATCAGGCACAACTCACCGGCTTGCAGGCCGTCCATGGCGGTGTCGATAGCTAAAAATTCGCCATAAATCTCGTGCTTGCGTGTTGTCACGGTGGCTCCAGCCAAGCCCTCGCGCAGCAAGGCCATGACCTCGCCATCGCGGCGACCCCGCTGGCACTGGTCCTCGTACATCACCACTTCTTCAAATGCCGTCCCTAAGACTTCGGTGATCTGACGGATGTCCTCGTCACGCCTGTCACCGGCACCACTGATCACGACTGAGCGACGGCTCGCTGGCATGGCCTTGACCGCGTGCACCAGCGCCATCATCGCGTCGGGGTTGTGCCCGTAGTCAGCAATCACGGTGGCACCCCGGTAATCGAAAACATTGAAGCGTCCCGCGGCGTTATCCTGGTCCGCGCGAAAACCGGCCAGGCCGGCGCGCAAAGTAGCCCAGTCCAAGCCCAAGGCCCAGACTGCGGCAACGCTGGCCATCACGTTTTCAACTTGGAATCCGATTTTGCCGCCGTGAGTTAGTGGTATTTCCGCCAAATTCAGAAAGTGCTTATGCGGCCCCTTAGCGGCGACGATTTGTCCGTTGTCCACATAGACCACGGGA
>CAIOUR010000103.1 GCA_903861575.1 uncultured beta proteobacterium
CATGGTGGGCTACAGCGGTTTTTATTTCTGCGCCGTTTTGCTGATTCTGAGCTTTTACGTCTCTATCCGCATCACCCGCTCGCCCTTCGGCCTCATGCTCAAGGCGGTCAAGTCCAACCAGAACCGCTTGAAATACACCGGTATCAACACCCGCTCCTATGCCCTTACCGCATTTGTGATCAGCGGTTGCTATGCGGGTCTGGCTGGCGCTTTATTGGCAGTAACCGATCCGCTGGCCGGGCCTGATCGTATGCATTGGTCAGCTTCCGGCGAAGTCGTGCTCATGACCATTTTGGGTGGCGTGGGCACCCTGCTGGGCCCCGTGCTCGGTGCGGGCGTGATCAAGTACCTGGAGAACATTTTCTCGTCCTTCAACGAGCAGATTCTGCACAGCGTATTCGGCTTTCTGCCCAGCGCTATCGAACACCCGTTGATCAAAGTAGCCAGCTTGTTTGTGGGCGAAGGTTGGGAGTTGACCTTGGGCGTGCTATTCCTGGTACTGATTATTTTTGTCCCCGGTGGTTTGATGCAAGGTATCGAAAGCCTGCAACGCCGCCTGTTTCCGGCACCCGCGCACGCTGGCGCTGATGCGACCCCAGGAGCACACTGATGGCTGCACTTGAAGTCTCTGGTCTGAAGAAAAGCTTCGGCGGCCTCAAGGCGCTGAATGACGTCAACCTCACCGTCCAATTCGGCACCGTCCACGCCATCATCGGCCCCAACGGTGCTGGCAAATCCACCCTGCTTAACTCTTTCGTAGGCCGCTTGATACCGGACGAGGGTAGCGTGGTATTTAACGGCATCTCGCTGGTCGGATTGCAACCGCATCAGATCAACCAGGCCGGCGTGGTGCGCGTTTTCCAGACGCCGGAAATCTTCGGTGAATTAAGTCTGCTGGACAACGTGCTGATACCGGCCTTCTCCCACCGCGATGGTGAGTTCGAACTGAATGGCTGGTCGCATGCGGCCGAGCAGGCCTCGGTCCATGAAGTGGCCAAGCACATGCTCGAAGACGTGGGCCTCTACGGCAAGCGCAACATGATCGCCAACAGCCTGTCGCGTGGCGACAAGCGGCGTCTGGAGCTGGCCATGTGTTTGGCACAAGAACCCAAACTGCTGCTGCTGGACGAACCCACTGCCGGTATGTCGCGCGCCGATACCAACAGCACCATTGACCTGCTGCAGCGCCTGGGCGACGGCAAGGTCACCAAAATCATCATCGAACACGATATGCACGTGGTCTTCTCGCTGGCCGAGAAAATCAGCGTGATGGCCCAAGGCGCCATCATTGCCGAAGGCGCACCCGACGCCATCAAGACCGACCCGCGCGTGCAGGAAGCCTACCTCGGAGGAGCGCATCTGTGACCGCACCCAACGCTTATTTCTCATGCAGCAACATGCACTCCTACTATGGCGAAAGCTATATCGTGCAGGGTGTGGGCTTTCAAATCCAGAAGGGTGAAATCGTCGCCCTTCTGGGACGCAACGGTGCGGGCAAAACCTCCACGCTGCGCTCCATTGCCCGATTGGATGCACCGCATCTGCAACGGGGTGAGGTTTGGCTCGACGGTCAGCCGCTTCACACCATGAGCGCTTACCAAGCCGCCCGCCTGGGTGTGGGTCTGGTGCCGGAAGACCGCCGGATCATCCCCAGCTTGACGGTGGAAGAAAACCTGCAACTCGCGCAGATTGAGCAGCCCATAGGCTGGTCTATCGAGCGCATTTACGACCACTTTCCGCGTTTGGCCGAGCGCCGCAAGCAGGAAGCTGTGACCATGTCCGGCGGCGAGCAGCAAATGCTGGCCGTGGCCCGCGCGCTGGCGCGTGATGTCAAACTGCTGCTGCTCGACGAGCCCTACGAAGGTCTGGCACCGGTGATCGTCCGTGAAATCGAGAAGATTCTGGAGGAGATCAAGACGCTGGGCTTCACCACCATCATCGTGGAGCAAAACGCGATTGCTGCACTGCACCTCTCCGACCGCGCGCTGATTCTGGACATGGGTGAAATCGTGTTCGACGGCACCGCCAAAGAAGTTATCGACAACGCCGAACTGCGTCAGCAGTACCTGGCAATTTAAGAGCGATTGGGGTATCCGGACGCAGCGCGCTTATTGCAGCTGCGTCCAGGCCTTCTCCAGCCGCTTCACACTCACCGGCTGCGGCGTGCGTAGCTCTTGCGCAAAAAAGCTCACGCGCAACTCCTCCAGCAACCAGCGGAATTCGGCCATGCGCTCATCCACCGCGCCCTTGCGCTCCGCCACCAGCCGCCAGTAGCGCTGCTCCAGCGGACGCAGCTCCGTTGCGCGTGCTGCGTCGCGGGCCGGATCGGCGCGGTATTTGTCCAGCCGCAGGGTGACTGCCTTGCAATAGCGTGCCAGGTGCTGCAGCCGCTCCCAGGGCGTGGCCATCAAAAACTGCTTGGGGATGAGCCGCTGCAACTGCTGCTGCGCATCGGCACAGGCATCCGTTGCATTTTTGCTCTCTTTGACTTTGCGCGCTGCAGCGGCGTATTCCAGCAGGATGACGCCGGCCATGCGCGCCACCTCGTTGGCTATCAGCGTCAGGCGGCCCCGGCCTTCTTCCAGTCGGCGTTTGAAAGCCCCCGCGTCCGAAGGCAGCGGGTCGAGCAAAAACGCGCGGTCCACCGCCAGCGCAATGATTTGCGTGCGCAGCTCTTCCAGGGTTCCGCCGGCTTGCGCAGCGCCGTCAACCCTCCCCACTTGCATGTAGGACACCGCCATTTTTTGCAGATCGGGAATGTTCTTCTCAAGGTATTTCAGCGCGTCCTTGATCTGCAACGCGAACAGGCGGCGCAAACCGGCGCGGTGCTTGGCAGCCGCTGCCTCGGGCTCGTCGAAAACCTCGATGGTGACTGCATCGCCTGCATCCATCAGCGCCGGAAAACCAATCAGCGTTTGCGCGCCCTTGCGGATCTCCAGCAGCTCGGGCAATTCGCCAAAAGTCCAGTCGGTGAACCGCTGGTCGACGATGGTCGCAGCCCCACGCGCTGCGGGGGCAGGCGTGGTCTTTACGCTGCCGGTCTTCGTGGGCGCCGCAGCGGATGCTGGCTGGGGCGTGTCCGTCGCCCGCACTACGGCCGGGACGGTGGCAGCGGCACCCTGCCCCAGCTTGATGGATGCCAGCGCCTGAAAGGCCCCGCGCGCCTGTTTGCCCCACTCGGCCTTGAGCGCGCCCAGATTGCGGCTTTGCCCCAGCTGGCGGCCATGCTCGTCCACCACCTTGAAGTTCATAAAAAAGTGCGGGCTCAGCATGTCGGCCTTGATGTCGGCGCGCACGATGTCCAGCGAGGTCGCCTCGCGCACCAGCTTGAGTACTGCGTCCACCAGACTGCCTGCGCCAAAGCGTTCATCGCTCAGCGTCGCCGCCATGCGCGCCGCTGTCTCGGGCAGTGGCACCAGACGCGAGCGGGGCCGCTGGTGCAGGGTTTTGAGCAGCGCCTGCACCTTGTCTTTCAGCATGCCCGGCACCAGCCATTCGCCGCGCTCGTCGTTCACCTGGTTCAGCACAAACAGCGGCACCGTGACCGTCACCCCGTCCAGCGCATCACCCGGTGCGTGCAGGTAGCTGGCCGCGCAGTCCACGCCGCCCAGGCGGATGGTCTTGGGAAACATGGCGGTAGTGATGCCTGCGGCCTCGTGGCGCATCAGCTCCTCGCGGGTCAGCAGCAGTAGCTGCGGCTGCTTTTTGACCTCGTCGCGGTACCAGCGCTCACAGCTGAATCCGCTGCACACATCGGCGGGCAGCTGCTGGTCGTAGAACGCGTAAATCAGCTCCTCGTCCACCAGCACGTCCTGGCGGCGCGCCTTGTGCTCCAGTTCTTCCACCTGTTTGATCAGCTTCAAATTAGCGGCCAGAAACGGCAGCGGGCTGTCCCATTGACCAGCCACCAACGCTTCGCGGATAAATACCTCGCGCGCACCGGCCAGGTCAACCCTCCCATAGTTCACCCGCCGCCCGCTGTAAACGACGATGCCGTAGAGCGTGGCACGCTCCAGCGCCACCACTTCTGCGGCCTTCTTTTCCCAATGCGGATCGAGCAGCTGCTTTTTCAGCAAATGGCCACCCACCTGCTCAATCCATTGCGGATCAATATTGGCAAGGCCACGGCCGAACAGGCGCGTGGTCTCCACCAACTCAGCCGCCACAATCCAGCGCCCCGGCTTCTTGGCCAGGTGCGCGCCCGGGTGGGCAAAAAATTTGATGCTGCGCGCGCCCAGGTATTCACCCTGCTGCCCTTCGCTCTCGACCTTGCAGCCCACGTTCCCCAAAAGCCCCGCGAGCATGGACATGTGTAACTGCTCATACGAGGCCGGCGTGGTGTTCAGCCGCCATGTGTGCTCGGCCACCACGGTGTGGAGCTGGCTGTGGATGTCTTTCCACTCGCGCAGGCGGCGCACGTTGATGAAGTTTTGGCGCAGCAGCTGCTCGTATTGGCGGTTGCTGAGTTTGTGGGGAGCAGCAAAGGGGGTCGGACCCCGATTTCCCGCAGCGAAACTCGGGCTCTGACCCCCTTTACTGCGACCGTTGGGCGAATTGGGGTCAGAGCCCGATGCATCGAGATCTGACCCCGATTCACCCAACCCCAATTTCCTTTCACCACGCGCGTCGCTTATCCACTTCCACAACTTCAGATACCCGCTGAACTCGCTTTTCTCATCGTCAAACTTGGCATGCGCCTGGTCCGCTTGCGCCTGCAAATCCATGGGCCGGTCACGCACGTCTTGCACGCTCAAGGCCGAGGCGATTACCAGCACTTCGTCCAACGCATTGCGGCTGCGCGCCTCCAAAATCATGCGGCCCACGCGCGGGTCCAGCGGCAGGCGCGCCAACTCCTGGCCCAAGGCCGTGAGCTCGTTGGCCTCGTCCACCGCGCCCAACTCGGTTAGCAGCTGGTAGCCGTCGGCAATCGCCCGGCCCGATGGCCGCTCCAAAAACGGGAAGTCTTCCACCGCACCCAGGCGCAGCGACTTCATCCGCAAAATCACCCCGGCCAGCGAAGACCGCAAGATTTCGGGGTCGGTAAAGCGGTCGCGCCCGTCAAAGTCTTTTTGCTCGTACAGGCGGATGCAAATACCGTCGGCAACCCGCCCGCAACGCCCGGCGCGCTGGTTGGCCGAACTTTGGCTGATGGGCTCCACCAGCAACTGCTCCACCTTGCTGCGAAAGCTGTAGCGCTTGATGCGCGCCGTGCCCGCGTCGATCACGTAGCGGATGCCCGGCACCGTGAGCGAAGTCTCGGCCACGTTGGTCGCCAGCACCACGCGCCGCCCGGTGTGGCCGTCAAAAATGCGGTCTTGTTCCGCCGGGCTCAGGCGCGCAAACAACGGCAGCACCTCGCAACCGCGCATCACCGGCTGGTGGCTCAGGTGGCGGCGTAGGTGGTCTGCGGCCTCGCGGATCTCGCGCTCGCCGGGCAGGAAAACCAAAATATCGCCGCCCACCCCACCCCGCCACAACTCATCCACGCCATCGGCAATCGCGTTGTTCAGG
>CAIOUR010000104.1 GCA_903861575.1 uncultured beta proteobacterium
CAGCGCCAGCGAAAACGGCCTGTCCGGGATGGATCAGGCCGCATTTTTTGCCGTACTCGCCCGCCGCAACGGCATGGAGTAACAGCCGGTCGAACTGCGCCCGGTTTATCTTTCAGGCGTCAGGCGCGAAACGCTTTTTCGCGTCCCGTGGGACAAACACCTTGCCACCGGCACCGGCCGGCTTGGGAAAACCGCCGGGCTTACCGAAAGTCGGCTTGCCAAGCGTTGGACGCGCGGCGCCGGGTTTACGGTCCGCAAACGCAGGGCGGGCATCGGCGCGCGGACCGGCCGGACGGCTGTCGGGACGAAACTCGGGGCGCGAATCCGGACGGGGCGTTGCAGGGCGGAAGTCCGCGCGCGGAGCGCGGGGTGCATCGTCTTGCGCAAACCGGGGGTCGCGGTTGTCACGGTTATCGCGGCTGTCCCGCGCATCACCGGCAAAACGGTCGTTAAAGCCGCCTTTGCGGGCATAAGACGGGCCGTCGCTGCGGCCATTGAAATCACGCGGCCCACCGGCTGGCTTGCGCGGACCGCCAAAGCCACGGGCCGGGCCAGCACCGCCGCGACCGGCGAAGCTAGGGCGCGACTCGGGCATGCGCTGTTGCGGCTCCAAACCGGGGATGGTTTCGGCCTTGATAGGTTGGCGGTTGTAGGCCTCGATGTCAAAAATCTTGCGGCGGTCGCGGAACTCCGCGAAAGTGATGGCCAAACCATCGCGCCCTGCCCGGCCGGTGCGACCGATGCGGTGGGTGTAGTCCTCCGCCTTCATGGGCAGGCCGAAATTGAAAACGTGGGTGATGGTGGGCACGTCAATGCCGCGTGCGGCCACATCGGTCGCCACCAGGATCTGCACCTGGCCCTGGCGCAAGGCCATCAGGCGGCGGTTGCGCACGGCTTGGCTGAGCGCGCCATGCAAGGCCACGGCTGAGAAACCATCCTGCTGCAAATCATTGGCCAAGCCGTCGCACTCGATCTGGGTGCTGGCAAACACAATGGCCTGGTTAATGCTGGCGTCACGCAACCAGTGGTCCAGCAACTTGCGCTTGTGGCTGGCGTGGTCGGCCCAGAACAGAACCTGCTTGATGTTGGCGTGCTTTTCCTGCGGGCTGTCGATGGTGATGCGCTGGGGTTCGCGCATCACGCGGGCGGCCAATTGCTGGATGCGCGGCGCAAAGGTGGCGCTGAACATCATGGTTTGCTTGCGGTTGATAGTCAGCTGGTTGACTTCGGCCAGGTCGTCCGAGAAGCCGAGGTCGAGCATGCGATCGGCCTCATCGACCACCAGAAACTGCACTTCGTCGAGTTTGAGCTGCATCGAACGCTGCAAGTCCAACAAGCGGCCCGGCGTGGCGACTACCAGATCGGCGTTTTGCAGCTTGGCAATTTGCAGCTGGTAGGGCATACCGCCCACCACGTTGGCAATACGCAGACCGCGGCAATGCTGAACCAGGTCAATGGCGTCGTGCGCCACCTGTTGGGCCAACTCGCGCGTGGGGCACAGCACCAGGGCGCCGGGCGTGGCGGCTTTGAAGTTGCGCGGGTTGGTCGGGTCTTTGCGCTTGGCGCGCTTCGGGGGTGCTTCGCCGTTCGCGAGCGCATCCGCCACTGCCTGCTCGTACTGGGCCTTTTCAGCGGCTTCCGCCTCGGCGCGCTGGGTCAGCAAGGTGTGCAAAACCGGCAACAAAAACGCCGCCGTCTTGCCACTACCGGTTTGGCTGGAGACCATCAAGTCGATGAAATTGCTGGCTTTAGCGCCGGGCAATGTGGGCAAAGCCAGGGGAATGACCTTTTTTTGAACCACAGTGGGTTGGGTGTAGCCCAGACCAGTGGTTGCGGCCACCAGTTCAGGAGCCAAGCCCATCACGGCGAAGCCGTTGGGCTCCGGCGGGGCCTGCTCTGCCTGTTCATCCGTTTGAACAGTGACCGCCGATTGTTCAGCCTGGGCATGTTCGGAAGTTACGGGAAATTCTTCGGCAGCGAATGATTCACTGCCTGAGCCAAAAGATTCAGTCATATTTTCATACTCACACGCGAACGCCAGGCTCTGCCTGGACGTTCCGTCAATGGTTAAAGGACATCAACCATCAAACGGAACCTGTCGGAGCCCAGTCAAAGGCGTCCGGTGCGGGAGGGTCCACTTGGCGGGACCCAGTGTATGAGGGGAGATGCAACATTTCGCTCCAATGCCGCAAGGGCAAATGCTAGCGAAGCCGGGAAGTATGCCACAGCTAGGGGTTTCTACCTAAACCTCAAGCGCTGGGAAGTCCCGCGACTTCCAGTCGCAAAAAGTGTTGGCGGTAATGGAGCAGCTCGTCAATCGATTCATGCACATCGGCCAGCGCGGTATGGCTTTGTTGCTTTTTGAAAGACGCATAGACCTCCGGGCGCCAGCGTTTGGACAGCTCTTTGAGCGTGCTGACATCAAGGTTGCGGTAGTGGAAAAAGGCCTCCAAGCCCGGCATGTACTCCACCAAAAAGCGCCGGTCCTGCCCGATGGTGTTACCGCACATGGGCGACTCACCCTTGGGCACATAGGCCGCCAGAAAATCCAGCAGAGCCGACTGCGCGATCGCCTCTGTGACCGTGCTCGCGCGCACCCTATCAATCAAACCGCTTTTGCCGTGTGTGCCCTGGTTCCATGCGTCCATTTTGTCGAGCTGCGCCTGGCTTTGGTGGATCGCAAACACAGGCCCCTCCACGCGGATTTGCACCTGCGGGTCGGTGACCACCACAGCGATTTCCAATAGTCTGTCTTCTTTGGGATTGAGTCCGGTCATTTCGCAATCCAGCCAGACCAGGTTGTTCTCGGATTTGGCCAGCACGCTGGCAGCGGTGTTGTATTGGGCAGTGTTCATAGGGGAATTGTCGCCTATCACCTAAACTCTGCCCCCATGCAAGACACCGCTTTCGATCCCTCGTACACCCTCACACTGGCCTTTGCTGCGGCACTTCTGGCCCATACCTGGCTGAAGTTCTGGCTGGCGTCGCGACAGATCCGCCATGTTGCGGCCCACCGCGAGGCAGTGCCGCCCTTGTTTGCCGCCAGCATCAGCCTGGCAGCACACCACAAAGCAGCTGACTACACGATCGCTAAAACCCGCTTCGGCCTTTTGGATTTGGCATGGGGCGTGGCACTGACTTTGGGGTGGACGCTGCTATCGGGCTTGTCGACACTCAACGCGCTGTTGGCGCAATGGATGGGTACCGGCTTGTTGCAGCAAGTCGCGCTGGTTGCGGCGTTCACGCTGATTAACGGGCTGTTGGAGTTGCCCTTTTCGCTGTACGTGACCTTTGTGCTGGAGCAGCGTTTTGGCTTCAACAAGATGACCCCTGCCTTGTGGTTGCAAGACGCGATGAAGTCGCTGGTGCTGGGCGCGGTTATCGGCCTGCCTTTGCTGACCCTGTTTTTGTGGCTGATGGGAGCGACGGGGCCACTGTGGTGGCTGTGGATTTGGGCAGCCTGGATGGCCTTCAACCTGCTTGCGATGGTGATTTACCCGACCTGGATCGCGCCTTGGTTCAACCGCTTTGAGCCGCTGCAAGACGCCGAACTGGTGCAACGTGTCACTGCGCTGATGCAGCGCTGCGGGTTCCATGCCAAAGGCCTTTTTGTGATGGATGGCAGCAAGCGCAGCGCGCACGCCAACGCCTATTTCACCGGCTTTGGTGCGGCCAAACGCGTGGTGTTCTACGACACCCTGCTCAAGCAACTGGACCCCGGCGAAGTGGACGCGGTCCTGGCGCACGAGCTGGGACATTTCAAACACCGCCACGTCACCAAGCGGATCATCATGCTCTTTGCTGTGAGCTTCTTCGGCTTTGCCGCCTTGGGTTGGCTGAGCAGCCAGGTGTGGTTCTATACCGGCGTTGGCGTGCTGCCCAACCTAAAGGGCTCCAATGATGGCCTGGCCTTGCTCCTGGCCATGGTGTGGATGCCATTGGTCGGCGGTGTGCTGCGTCCCTTGTTAGCGCAGGTGTCGCGGCGTGATGAATTCCAGGCCGACGCCTACGCCATTGCCCAGACCCGGGGGCAGGATTTGGCCTCCGCCTTGCTCAAGCTGTACCAGGACAACGCGGCAACGCTCACACCCGACCCGCTGTTTGTGCGCTACTACTATTCGCACCCACCGGCCACGGAGCGTCTGGCGCGCATGTCGGCCAGCTACAGCTGATTGGCGCGCATGACCCGGCCGGCCGCGTTCACCGCACCACAATTACTTACCCAACTTGCAGCGCTGCCGCAATGGCGACTGCATGGCGACGGCCCCACATTGGCCATTGAGCGGGTTTTTATATTTGACAGCTACCTCGCCACCATCGCCTTTGCCAACGCCGTGGCCTATCTGTCCGAACGGATTGATCACCATCCCGATATGCTCCTGCAGTACCAGCGCTGCACCGTGCGCTGGCGCACCCACCAACCGCCCGGCATCACCTCGCTGGATATCGAGGCGGCTCAGCAAGTCGACAGCTTGTTCGGCGGCGACGCCGGCAAAGCCTGAGCCGCTTGGCTACTTCACGGGCTCCCACCGCCGCGCTACGCGAAGGTTTGGTAGTCGCCAGCCACGGTCGCCATGTATGGATTGAAACCCCGCAAGGCGAGCGCTGGATGTGCCACGCACGGGGGAAAAAAAGCCAAACCGTCGTCGGTGACCAGGTGCTGTGGATGCCGTCCGAGGATGAAGGCACGATTGAACAAGTGCTGGAGCGGCGCAACCTGCTCTACCGGCAGGACGAAATACGCACCAAGTCCTTCGCGGCCAACCTCGACCTCGTGCTCATCCTGATTGCCGCCGAGCCCGAGTTCTCAGAGAGTCAACTGACCCGTGCCTTGATTGCCGCATCGGCGCAGGATATTGCGGTACTGATCGTCCTGAACAAAAGTGATCTGGAGCCGCATTTCAGCCGCGCCTGGGAGCGATTAGCCCCCTACCGGGCGATGGGCTACACGGTTCTGGCAACAGCGCTACGCCCCAAATCCGATCCAAACGACGCGCCATACACCGGTCCGGCGGACGGTTGGACTGATCTGCTGAGCGCACTTGCGCAAAAAACCACCCTGGTACTCGGCCCCTCTGGCTCCGGTAAAAGTACGCTGATCAACCGCTTGGTGCCGGGCGCACAGGTTTTGACGCAGGAAATCTCCAGCGCGTTGAATTCAGGCAAACACACAACCACCAGCACCACCCACTACTGGACTGACGATGCGCACACGACGGCGCTGATTGATTCGCCGGGATTTCAAGAGTTTGGCCTGCACCACATTGACCCCATGCGTCTGGCCAGTCTCATGCCCGACTTGTGCGCCTGGGTGGACCAATGCAAGTTCTACAACTGCAGCCATCTGCACGAGCCCGGCTGCGGCGTCATCACCCGGGTCGCACAACGCGACAGCGGCGAAAGCGCCGAGGCCATCAGCCCCAATCGCTACCGGATTTACCAGGAACTATTTGCCGAACTCTCGCAACAACGTTATTAAAACGCCTGCTTGACTGGCCCATTCAGACTAGCCCAGTAAACGGGCGAGCGTCATAAGCGCCAGCAATACCAGCCACATAACGACGGTACGCCAGACCAGTCCGACCACCGACGCGAGGTGACCGATCTGAGGCAAGTTGGAGATATTCACTGCGCCATGGGGGGCCGCCGTTTCAGCGGTCGGCTCAGCCTGCGGGAGAACCATTCCAACGCCAATCGTTTCGCTCAACTCAATGCCAATAGCTCCCGACGTTGCGGCAAGCAGCAGCGCATCGTTATTGCCCGGCTTGAGAATTTCCCAGCGCCGCCACAAGTCGATCGACTCTTCGAAGCTGCCAACAAAAGCAAAGCCCATGGCCGTCATCCGCACCGGTAACCAGTCCAGGAACCACCAGAGTCGACCGGCGAATTCTTGCACTGCCGGACTGGCTCGGGAACCCACCTCGGCAGACGCCAGAGCCCGTGCCTGTACGGAAGCCCCGATGCGGTAAACCACCGCGCCGGCCGGGCCCAGACCCAATAATGAACCGATTGAATACCAGGTAAAAACGCCAAATACGTGGCGGTGTGCGCTAAGGATGGACTGCACCACGAGACGCCGAATGATCTCGGCGCGCGTGAGCGCCATTGGCAGCGGCCCAGTCCAGCCCTGCAAAATACGTCGGGCAGTGTCATCGTCCCCCATCTCCAATGCGGTACGAATTTCCGTGAAGTAATGGCTGAACTGGCGAAATCCCAGAGTGGCGTACAACACTGCTACGTTCCAGACAAAGGCACTGAATAAGCCCGACCACAGAGCCAGCGCCCAATGGATAACGATGACGCAGCCCGCAGGTATCAATGTGGCGATGCACCAGCAGAGGATCCCTTGTCCGGATCCACCGGCATCGAAATTCTTCAGAACCGCGTCAATCCAGCTGCCCCCCCACGTGCGCAAACGATTAATGCCCGTAAAGGGACGCAGCTGCTCAATAACCAGCGCAAACAGAAGCGAGAGGAAGCCCATGCGCACATGATAGCGGGGGTCCGGCGCACCAACCCCGCGAGCTCAGGCCATCAGAAAACGATAGAAATTGCGCAATATGCCTGCGGTCACGCCCCACACAAAACGCTCAACAGGCTCTGCATCCGTTCGAGGATCCAGGTAGGGCATAGACAGCCATTGACGCCGACGTTGCTCCCATTCGGTGCTGTGCCACCGGTGATTGGCAGGGTTGGTGAAATGGGATAAAGGCACCTCAAACACCTCCGCCACCTCCTCGGTATTGGGGAGCAGGGAAAAACCGGGCTGTACCAACGCCACGACCGGCGTGACGCTGTAGGCGCTTCCAGTAATGTAGACCGGCAAGTTACCCAATACGGTGACGAAACGCCGATCAAGTCCAACCTCTTCCCAGGCCTCGCGCAGCGCCGCGTCGGCTTCGTCACGGTCCTGGGGGTCAATACGGCCGCCTGGGAAGGCTATTTGGCCCGGATGACTGTTCAAATGGGAGGTCCGCTGAGTCAGCAAAACCGTCGGCCTGCTGCCAACCACAATCGGCACCAGAACAGCCGCGCGGCGCAGCACCGTCCCAGCTGCGGCGCTGTGGTCGCCAGGTAATTCCGCGATCCACTCGGGCGGCATCGCGAAACGCCGTATCAGGGCATCGACCTGCAACTCGGCCGGATCCACGGCAGGCAAATGATTGTCTACCGCATCGACCGGAATCTGGCGGGGATCAAATAGGGGAAGTGCCATTGAATGAGGGACGGGTTGCCAACGAAAAAGCCGCCGCAGACGGTGTCTGGGGCGGCTTTCGGGGAGGCGCTGTCTGTATCGATCAGGCCGCGGTCTTCTTGGCTGGCAGCTTTTCCTTGATACGCGCCGACTTGCCGCTTCGGTCACGCAGGTAATACAACTTGGCGCGGCGCACATCACCACGGCGCTTGACTTCGATACCGGCAATCAGCGGGCTGTAGGTCTGGAAGGTACGCTCTACGCCCTCACCGCTGGAGATTTTGCGGACAATAAAGCCGCTGTTGAGGCCACGATTGCGCTTCGCGATTACTACGCCTTCGTAGGCCTGCACGCGCTTGCGCGTGCCTTCAACGACGTTGACGCTCACAATCACGGTGTCGCCGGGGGCGAATTCGGGAATGGTCTTGCCAAGACGGGCAATTTCCTCTTGCTCTAAGGTTTGGATCAGGTTCATAGCTTCTTTCGTTGATCATGCGCGCACCGGCAATCAGGGTTGTTGCCAAGCAAAGCTTCTTCAGAACGAGGAGGCCGCTTTGGTCGGGCAGAGGATCAGGTTAGCCAAACATTATACGAAACCCACCAAAGGCGACCTCAGGTGGGAAGGTCGGCCACAGGCAATGTGTCTAAAAATGCTTCGTCGTGGGGCCCGAGCGCACCCGAAGCGCGGGCACGGGTCAGCAAATCCGGCCGCAGCATGGCGGTAGTACGCAATCGCTGCTGACGCCGCCACAGCGCAATCTGCTGGTGGTTGCCAGAGAGCAGCACAGGCGGAACCGGTTGACCCTCCCAATGTTCCGGCCGGGTGTAATGCGGGCAATCCAATAAACCGTCCAAAGCAGGGTTGAAGCTGTCGAAATGGTGGCTGTCCTGGTCACCTAAAACGCCCGGCTGGAGACGCGCTACGGCGTCGATCAATGCCATCGCAGCAACTTCGCCGCCCGAGAGCACAAAATCTCCCAGGCTGATTTGCTGATCGACATGGGTATCAATAAAACGCTGGTCTAGGCCCTCATAGCGGCCGCAAATCAGAATCGCGCCGGTGCTGTCCGACCAGCGCTGCACGACGGAATGGTCCAAATGCGGGCCCAATGGCGAGAATAAGACCACCGGAGCGTGGTCCAGCCGCTGCGCGCGAATAACCGAAAGGGTATCCAGCAAAGGCTGGGCCATGAAAACCATGCCGGGACCACCGCCAAATGGCCGGTCGTCGACGCGCCGGTAGTTGTCCGAGACGACATCGCGGGGGTTGAAGCAATGCAACTCGACCGAACCGGATTCGAAAGCGCGGCGGGTGATACCGACGCGGACGAAGGGCTCAAAGAGCTCAGGAAACAGCGTAACGACGTCAAAGCGCATGGCAGACGGCAGGCGTTCGGGTGATGTGCAGGGACTACGCTCAGTAATCGGGCTGCCAGTCGACACGGATCTGGCGCTGCGCCATGTCCACATCGTCCACGTAGACCGAGACAAACGGAATCAGCATCTCGCGCGAGGCCTCGCCCTGCTTGTGCTCGATGACAAGCACCGTTTGCGGCCCGGTCGATACCAGGTCGCGCACCACACCTAACGCCAAGCCTTCGCGGTTGAACACCGAAAGGCCAATCAAGTCCACCCAGTAAAACTCATCAGCGGCCGCCGTTGGAAAGCTGGAGCGTGCGACAAATACCCGAGAGCCTTTGAGAGCCTGCGCGGCGTCACGATCAACAATGTCATGGCAGCGGGCAACCACTGTGCCGGAGTGATCTTTAGCCTCGCGGATGGCCATCAGTCCAACGCCATCGAAAGGTTTAGGGCCGCGCTCCGTTGGCAGCAAGTACCAACGCTTGGATGAAAAAAGCGCCTCCGGTTGGGCGCTGTGGGACATCACCTTGAACCAGCCTTGCACGCCCCAGGCGTCCGCTATGCGCCCGACTTCGACCGCGTCTGCCGGCAATTCGGCGGGTTCGAGTCCGGTAATCATAGGACAGGCACCAGAGCGGCGGAGCGACAACCCCGCCAAACGGGTCGCTTAGGCTGCAGGTACCGCGGATTTGGCCGCTTGGCGGATCAAACGGTCCACGGTGGGCGAGGCTTGGGCGCCAACGCCTTGCCAATACGACAAGCGGTCTTGGGCGATGCGGATGCTCTCTTCGTTGGCCGTCGCAATCGGGTTGTAAAAACCGATGCGTTCAATGAAACGCCCGTCACGGCGATTGCGTTTATCGGCCACGACAATGTTGAAAAAGGGGCGCGCTTTGGCGCCGCCGCGGGAAAGTCGAATAACGACCATATTGGGTCCTTTGGGTGACTGAAGGGGGTCAATCGTAAAATTCGGAGCTTGAGAC
>CAIOUR010000105.1 GCA_903861575.1 uncultured beta proteobacterium
CATGGTGGTTTCCAAGTTTCCTGAGTAACACCATGGCCGATATCCGCGTTCAACAACTGCGCAAAGCCTTCGGCGACTTTGTGGCTGTCAAAGACTCGTCCTTCGTGGTCAACGACGGCGAATTTTTCTGCCTGCTGGGTCCCTCCGGTTGCGGCAAAACCACCACCCTGCGCATGATCGCGGGGCTGGAGCTGCCCACCGAAGGCCAGATCTTTCTGGGCCAGGAGGATGTGACATTCAAGCGCGCATCGGCCCGCGATATTGCCTTTGTGTTCCAGATGTTTGCGCTGTACCCGCATATGTCGGTGCGCCAGAACATTGCCTTCCCGCTGGTGTCGCAAGGCATGCCGCGCGCCGAGATCGAAACGCGGGTGGCGCAGGCTGCAGCCACCTTGCACATCACGCATTTGCTCAAACACTCCGTCTCGGGTCTGACCAGCGGCGACCGCCAGCGTGTGGCGCTGGGGCGTGCGATCGTGCGCCAGCCCCTGGCTTTCATGATGGACGAGCCGCTGGGCGCGCTCGATGCAGAGTTCCGCGAGTTGATGTGCCTCGAGTTGCGCGCCCTGCATGACCGCCTGGGTGCGACAACCGTGTACGTCACCCACGATCAGCGCGAAGCCATGGCCATGGCCGACAAAATCGCCATCATGAACCAGGGCGTCATTGAGCAACTCGGTGCGCCGCAAGAAATTTACGAGCGCCCGGCCAGTGTGTTTGTGGCCGACTTCATGGGCTCGCCTTCAATGAACTTCATCCCCACCCATGCCGCGCTGGCGCGCGGCGCAAGCCAACTGCCAGTCGGCAACGCGGCCCTTGAAATACCCGCCGTACAAGAACATGTCAGCGCCCGCGCGCTGCTCTACGGTGTGC
Organism: uncultured beta proteobacterium; assembly: GCA_903861575.1. GTDB lineage: Bacteria > Pseudomonadota > Gammaproteobacteria > Burkholderiales > Burkholderiaceae_C > Allorhodoferax. The sequence goes on from CAIOUR010000105.1 coordinate 874, forward strand.
GCCCCGAGCATGTGCGCCTGGACGGCGATGCGCCCTTGCGCGCCGAAGTCATGGGCGTGGAATACCTGGGTAACTGCCAAATCGTGACCCTGAAAACCGCCCAGGACAGCGTGGTACGCGCCAAAGTCGACGTGCAAACCCGCGCAGCCCGCGGTGACCAGACCGGGCTGGCCTTTGACAGCGCGCAAATCACCCTGTTCGACCAGGACAGCGGCCGCGCGATCCGCACAGCCCGTGACGACCTGCCCTTGACCGGCGCGCAACACCAGGGAGCTGCCCATGGCTGATCTCGCCCTCTCGCACGTCAGCAAAAGCTTTGGCGCGCAAACCGCCGTGACCGACCTGGAGCTGCAGGTCGCCAGTGGCGAACTCGTGGTGCTGCTCGGGCCCAGCGGCGCAGGCAAAACCACCACCTTGCGGCTGGTGGCGGGTCTGGAATCGCCCGACAGCGGCAGCGTATCTATCGCCGGACGCGACGTCACCCGCTTGGCGCCTGCACTGCGCGATGTGACCTTTGTGTTCCAGCAATACTCGCTCTACCCGCACCTGAGCGTCTACGACAACCTGGCCTTTCCCCTGCGCTCGCCGCTGCGCAAAACCAACGAAGCCGATGTCAAAACCAAAGTGCTTGAAGTTGCCCGTATGCTGCGCATGGAGGACAAGCTGCAAAACCCCGCGACCAAGCTCTCCGGCGGGCAGATGCAGCGCGTCGCCATCGGGCGGGCGCTGGTGCGCAACCCCTCGGTTTATTTGATGGACGAACCGCTGTCCTCGTTGGACGCCAAGCTGCGCAACGACCTGCGTCTGGAGCTCAAGCGCATCCAGCAAGACACCGGCGCCACCATGCTGTATGTCACGCACGACCAGGTCGAGGCACTCACGCTGGCCAACCGCATCGGCGTGCTGGACCACGGGCGCATGGTGCAACTCG
>CAIOUR010000106.1 GCA_903861575.1 uncultured beta proteobacterium
ACCGGTTCGATTCCGGTCTCGGGCACCACACGGTATGGAAACCGCGCTTCAATCAGCGCTGATTTGAATCATCGCGTAGGCTTGGTTCTTGATGCCCAAATTTGCACTTCGCTCAGCCGTGGCTGCCATGTAAGCATCCCTACCTGCTTTGTCAAAAATTTCAGCCGCAACCATAGCCGTACGGTCATCTATCTTTCCGATTATCACACCACGCATAAACATCTGGTGCATATCGGAATCAGCGTCAAAGTCCGCGCGCCACTGGTCGTATTGATAGTCATCGTTCTTGAGGTAAACGATCAGGAATAGATTTTTCATGGCTGCTGCAAGAGTTGTGAAATCGACTTTAGCACGGCGACCTCTATTTGCCGCATCCAGTACCCGTTGGCGCTTGTTGCATTGAGCTGTTTCCGATCTCTCGAATACTCAGTTTTTCGCGCGGTGCGACAATCAAGGAATGCAAATTTATCAAGATTGTGTGGTCGCACTGACTTGGGTACTCACGGACACATTGGGTGAACAATTGGACGTGCTCGACGAGCCCTTAGAATTTTTTTTGGGCGGGGGTGATTTGCTCCTGGCTATTGAGGACGCTTTGCAGGGGCACCGCGCTGGCGACGCGCTGCAAATTCAAATAGAACCCGATCAAGCCTTCGGTGATTTTGACGATAAGTTGCTGTTTTTAGAACCCCGGGGCCTGTTCCCGGCAGAGTTGGAAGTCGGTTCCTTGATCGAAGGCTCGGCGCTACCTAAGGGGTGTAACCCCGACGTCCCACCCCACGCGCTTTTTACGGTGACCGATGTTTACCCCGAGCACGTGGTACTGGACGGTAACCACCCGCTGGCCGGCATCGCGATTCGGCTGCAGTTACAAATTGAAGATGTCCGGGCTGCAACGGCCGATGAGCTGGCACGGCGCAGCACGGGCTCGCACTTTTTCCGGATCGAGCCGCCCCATGTGCAAGGCGACGGCGGATCCCTGCTGCACTGAGCAGCGGCCCAGATTTCAGGCTTTGCCGGTTGAGCCGTAACCGCCGTCGCCTCGCGCGCTAGCCGCAAACTCTGTCACCACGCGGAACTGTGCCTGTATGACGGGCACGATCACGAGCTGGGCGATGCGATCCATGGGGGCTATTGTGAAGGCGACGGTGCTGCGGTTCCAGGCACTGACCAAGAGCTGTCCCTGGTAGTCGCTGTCTATCAATCCCACCAGATTGCCAAGGACGATTCCGTGCTTGTGCCCTAGACCTGAGCGCGGCAGGATCAGCGCGGCATATGCCGGATCGTTCAAAAACAAGGCCATGCCGGTCGGCACCAGCTGCCATGCGTTGGGCTCGAGAGTCAGCGGCGTATCTAGGCAGGCCCGCAAATCCAGACCGGCGCTACCGGGTGTCGCGTAGGCTGGCATGGCTTCATGCAGCCGAGCGTCGAGGATTTTGATGTCAACTTGCATGGGAATCAGGGCCTGTGCGGAATAGTTGGGTTGTTTTGCTGCGCGATATGCGCAATCAGCTGGCGGGCTAGCGCGATTTTGGAGTTGCGCGGCAACTCTGTCGAGCCCTGAGCGTCAATCAGCAGGAGCGCGTTGTCATCTTGTCCAAAAGCTTGGGGGCCGATATTGCCGACCATCAGGGGAACGCCTTTGCGCACGCGTTTGGCGCTGGCCAGTTCCAGCAGGTCCTGGCTCTCCGCCGCAAAGCCCACGCAAAACAGGGCGCCGCTGAGGGCCCGTTCAGACGCGGCTAGCGTCGCCAAGATGTCGGGGTTTTCCACCAGGTTGAGCGCCGGGGGCAGGCCGGAGCCGTCTTTTTTGATTTTGTGCTCCGCCGCGTAGGCGCTTCGCCAATCAGCCACCGCTGCCGTGGCAATCAGAATATCGCTGGCGTCGGCCTGCGTCTGGCAAGCATGCAGCATGTCTTGCGCCGAGCGCACATCGATGCGGCGGACACCGCGTGGTGAAGATAGCCCCACCGGTCCGGCCACTAGCGTGACGTGCGCGCCAGCTTCCCGCGCAGCGCGGGCAATGGCGAAACCCATCTTGCCGCTGGAAAGGTTGCTCATGCCACGCACTGGATCCATCGCCTCGAAGGTAGGGCCGGCCGTGATCAAGACCCGCCGACCTTGAAGAACTTTGGGCTGGAAATAGGCAATCAGGTCCTCCAGAATTTCCGCGGGCTCCAGCATGCGGCCATCGCCTTGTTCGCCACAGGCCTGGTCGCCCGTGGCCACATCCAGGACAAACGTTCCGTCGGCACGCAATTGCGCGACATTGCGTTGGGTGGCCGGGTGCGACCACATCTCCCGGTTCATGGCCGGCGCGATCAGCAACGGTACCGTGGCGATGGGGCGGGCCAGGCACAAGAGGCTGAGCAAATCATCGGCGCGTCCATGCAGCAGCTTGGCCATAAAGTCGGCGCTGGCCGGGGCGACCAGCACCGCGTCGGCTTCCCGGGACAAATTGATGTGCGCCATGTTGTTGTCGGGCCGGCGGTCCCATTGCGAATCGAAAACCGGCCGCCCGCTCAAGGCTTGCATGGTCACCGGGGTAATGAACTGCGCCGCTGCCTCGGTCATCACCACCTGCACCGTGGCGCCTTGCTTGACCATGGCGCGGCACAGCTCGGCCGCCTTGTAGCAGGCGATACCGCCGCTGAGGCCCAGAACAATGTGTTTCCCCTGCAGGTGCATGTTG
>CAIOUR010000107.1 GCA_903861575.1 uncultured beta proteobacterium
AGCTCAACACTTCACGATCCCGCCCCGGCTTCGGTCCCCCCTGCCGTCTCCGCGCCCGTCCACATCCCGTTCACCCCCGCGCCCAGCTGGCCGCGAGCGCGCGCCGCCATCCCCACCCAAGAACCCGCCGCTGGTTCCGCACGCTTTGCCTGCGCCGACCCGGCCACGCCCGCGCGCCTCTTCGCGCTGGTGCCCTGCGCGGGCAGCGGCAGCCGCGCTGGCACCGTCCAACCGAAGCAGTACCAGCTCATCGCCGGCCAGCCCTTGGTGATGCACACGCTGCAGGCGCTAGCGGGTGTTTCGCGCCTAAACGGCGGCCTGGTGGTGCTCACGCCGGGCGACGACTTCGCCTGGCCCACGGGCGCGCAATGGCCCGACCTGTTCGTGCGCCAGGCCTGCGGCGGTGCGACCCGCGCCCACAGTGTGTTCCAGGGATTGCAGGCGCTGGCGGCGCTGGGTGTGCGCGACGCCGATTGGGTCCTGGTCCATGACGCAGCCCGCTGCCTGGTCACGCCGCAGCTGGTGGACGCGCTGATCGACGCCTGCGCCGACGACCCCGTGGGAGGCCTGCTGGCGCTGCCGCTGCCCGACACCTTGAAACAGGAGGCCGGTGGCCGCTCGCACACCACCGTGCCCCGCGCCGACAAGTGGCTTGCACAGACCCCGCAGATGTTCCGTCTGGGTGCTTTGCATGGCGCACTGGCTGCCAAGCTGGCGGACGCCTTCGCCGGCATCACCGACGAGGCCAGCGCCATGGAGATAGCCGGTCATGCGCCGCTGCTGGTGAATGGCAGCGCGCACAACTTCAAGGTGACCTATCCGCAGGACTTTGCGCTGGCGCAGGCTATTCTCCAAACCCGCACAAACGAAAGCTCCCAATGACCGCTGCCGCGCCCATTCCCCCTATCCGCATCGGCGAGGGCTGGGACACGCATGCGCTGGTGGAGGGGCGCGCCTTGATCCTGGGCGGGGTGCAGATCTCGTTCGCCAAGGGTTTGCTCGGGCATTCAGACGCAGACGCTTTGTTGCACGCGATCACCGACGCCCTGTTCGGCGCTGCGGCCATGGGTGACATTGGAACGCACTTCCCCGATACCGACCTGGCTTTCCAGGGCGCTGATTCGTTGGCGCTGCTTCGTGAGGCCGCGCGGCTGGTGCGCGCAAAGGGCTACGCCATCGGCAATGTCGACAGCACCGTGATCGCACAGGCCCCCAAATTGGCTCCGCACATCGCCGCCATGCGCCAGAACATCGCGCAGGCGCTGGGTGTCGATCTGGATTGCGTCAATGTGAAAGCCAAGACGGCCGAAAAAATGGGCCCGGTGGGTGAGGGCCGGGCGATGGAGGCGCGAGCGGTGGTGCTGCTGGTTCGAACCTAGCGGCTATTGGGCCGCCCAGCCCCCATCCATATTCCACGCGACCCCGCGCACGTTGTCGGCGGCGGATGAACACAGGAACACGGCCAGCGCGCCCAGCTCTTCGGGCGTGGTGAACTGCAGCGAGGGCTCCTTCTCCGCCAGCAGTAGGCGCTTGGCTTCGTCGTCGGACACGCCCAGCGCGGCGGCCTTGGCGTCCACCTGTTTTTGCACCAGCGGGGTCAGCACCCAGCCCGGGCAGATCGCGTTGCAAGTCACGCCGCTGGTGGCGTTTTCCAGGGCGCAGACCTTGGTCAGTCCCACGATGCCATGCTTGGCGGCCACGTACGCGGACTTCTCAGCCGAGCCCACCAACCCGTGCACCGAGGCGATGTTGATGATGCGCCCCCAGTTACGCGCGCGCATGCCGGGGATGACCATTCGGCTGGCATGGAAGGCGCTGCTCAGGTTGATCGCGATTACCGCGTCCCAGCGCTCGGTCGGGAAGTTCTCAATGCGCGCCACGTGCTGGATGCCGGCGTTGTTGACCAGGATGTCGACCCCGCCAAAGGTGGCCTCTGCGTAGCGGACCATGTCCTCGATCTCGCCGGGCTTGCTCATGTCGGCGCCATGGAAGCCGACCTTCGCGCCCAGCGCCGCCACCTCGGCCATGGGCCCGTCTTTGTCGCCAAAGCCGTTCATGACGATGTTGGCGCCCTGCGCTGCCAAGGCCTTGGCCATCCCGAGGCCGATGCCGCTGGTGGAGCCGGTGACGAGGGCGGTTTTATTGGTGAGCGTTTTTTAGCTTTTTGAAAAAAATTCTTGCAACATGGCCAAGGCGAATTGAAGTACGAGTACAACGTTGCCGAACAGGAATCCAAAATTTGTAATGAAATTCAAATTGGGTATCATGAGGTTTATAAGTTCAGCCGATCTTTGGACAACTTAGCGGTTATTGAAAATGCCTCCCGTTATTTTGACTTTAGTCGCAATCGTAATCCCGGTCTACCGTGAATCGAGGAACTTGGTACTGCTTCACCAGCGGTTGAACCTTGTCTGCGGAGCACTGTCCGAGTATCACTTCCACTTCATTTTTGTGAACGATGGCAGCCCAGACGACTCGTTGGAGGTCCTGCGGGGCCTCGCCTATGCGGATTCACGCGTGCATGTCCTGGACCTGTCACGCAACTTCGGCAAGGAGATCGCGCTGACAGCCGGTGTCCACGCTGCCGAGTCTGCGGACGCTGTGATCTGCATCGACGCTGACCTCCAGCACCCCCCGGAGCTCATTCCGACCCTCATTGCTCGGTGGCGCGAGGGCTACGACGTTGTGGCAACTGTGCGCACAGAGATTGACCGCCAGCCGCTGCTCAAGCGGGTCGGCTCCCACGTCTTTTACTGGCTCATGCGCCGGATTTCGGGGGTCACCATGGTTTCCCAGACCACGGACTTCCGGCTTTACGACCGCCGGGTCGTGCAGGCTTTCATGCAGGCCACCGAGCGCCAGCGGATGTTCCGCGGCATCATGGACTGGATGGGCTTTCGGCGGGTTTACGTAGAGTTCCAGGCCGGTGCCCGCACGCAGGGCGAGGCGGGGTACTCCTACTCCAAGCTGATCGGCCTGGCCATCAACAGCATCACCGCGTTCTCGCTCTGGCCCCTGCGGCTCACCGGCTACCTGGGCCTGCTGATCACCCTGAGCAGCGGTATGTTGCTGCTCTGGATGCTGGGCAACTTCCTTCTCCACGGCCGCTTCGACTACACCCCGCTGGCCATGGCCGTGGTGGCCAACACGTTCCTGATCGGCGTGGTCTTGATGGCGATAGGTCTGGTGGCTCTTTACATCGGCACCATCCACACGGAGGTCATCAACCGTCCGCTGTATGTGATACGCGAGCGTATCCACGCCCCAAGTGGAGGCACTTCCCCGTGAGCGCTGCCGCATTGGGCCTCTGGGAAGAAGTGAGGGGCAGCAGGCTTTTGCGCTCCGGGCTTTGGATGTCACTCGCCGGCGTGGCCGGGGGAGCGCTCGGTTACGTGTTCCAGGTGCTGATGGGCCGCCTGCTCAGTCCCGCTGACTTTGCGCTGTTCAGCGCGGTGATGGCTCTTGGGATGTTTGCCGCCTCCCCACTGAGTGCGCTCACCATGCTGGTCGCCAGGCAGGTCGCGTCCCTCCTATCCCTCGGCCGCAAGGGCCAGCTGAGGCCCCTGTACCTCAGCGTTTTTCGGGGGATTGTTGTCGGGGCGGTCATCTTGCTTGCTTGCACCACCCTGGCCCAAGATGCATTGCAGGGCTACCTTCATGCCCCTGATGCCACGCCGATCTGGATTTTGTACTCGGTATTGGTTGTTGTAGCGGTTGTAGCGCTCAACACTGCCTTCTTTCAGGGCTCTCAGAGTTTGGGCTGGCTGGGGGGACTGGGGGTTGCAGGGGTTCTCGCCAGGATTGTTTTTGGC
>CAIOUR010000108.1 GCA_903861575.1 uncultured beta proteobacterium
AGCATCGACATGCCGTACAGCAGGAACCCCGACGCCATGGCCCCTAGTACAAAATATTTCATCGCTGCTTCGGTCGCTTGCGCCTTGTCACGCCGTAAAGCGACCAACGCATAGCTGGACAAGGTGAGCAGCTCCAACCCCAAATAGATGACCAGCAGGTTGTTGCCTGAAATCATCACGAACATGCCCAGCAAACCGAACAAACTCAGCGTGAACAATTCGCCACCACGCAACATGTCACGAGAAAGCGCGTAGGGTCGGGCGTAGACCAGACTCACGATCACGGCCAAACTGGCGAAACACTTGAGCCAGGCGCTCATGCTGTCGCTGACCACCATATTCGAAAAGCCGTACAAGGTGAATCCGGACGCGCCAAAAAATGCCTCAATCGCTGCGATGCACAGCAACGACAGAACGGACAGCACATAGGTCAGCGTACGCAGCGGGGACTTCACACCAAGATCCACTATGGCGATCACGCAGGCCATGACCAGCAGCAAAGCCTCAGGGAAAATTACGATCCAACTGGCTTGGTCAATCATGCTGCGTCTCTCAATTCAGTGGCACTGCGGCAAGCTTCGACACCGACACATGCTGCAACAGCGCGGCTACCGAGGCGTCCATCACATCGGTGAAAGGCTTGGGATATAGACCCATACCGAGTACCGCGAAAGCCAAAAGGCCCATCACCAGGAATTCTCGGGCACCGATATCCTCAAGCGCCGCCACTTTGGCGTTTGCCACAGGCCCCAGGTACACCCGCTTGAACATCCACAGGGTATAGGCGGCACCGAAAATCAACGCGCTGGCAGCACCAAATCCCACCCAGAAGTTCGCTTTGACGGCGGCCAGAATAACCATCCACTCGCCCACAAATCCAGCAGTCGCAGGCAGCCCGCAGTTGGCCATAGCAAACAGGAGCGCGAAGGCGGCAAATTTGGGCATGGTGTTCACCACACCGCCGTAGGCACCGATCTCACGTGAGTGCACCCGGTCATACAACACGCCGATGCACAAGAACATGGCCGCTGATACAAAACCATGCGCGATCATTTGCACCAGGCCACCCGAGACACCCAAATCACTGAAGATAAAAAATCCCAGCGTGACAAACCCCATGTGTGCCACCGATGAATAGGCCACCAGCTTCTTCATGTCCTGCTGAACCATGGCAACCAGGCCCACATAGACCACCGCAATCAGCGACAGGGTGACCATCAGGCCGGCCCACTCATGCGCCGCGTCGGGAGCAATCGGCAAGGAAAAGCGCAGGAACCCGTAAGCCCCGAGCTTCAGCATGATCGCAGCCAAAACTGCCGAACCGCCGGTAGGCGCCTCCACGTGCACATCGGGCAGCCAGGTGTGTACCGGCCACATCGGCACCTTGACCGCAAAGGCCGCCAGAAAAGCAAAAAACAAAAAGCTTTGCTCACCCCTGGACAGCGGCAAGGCATGCCACGTAGCAATATCAAAGCTTCCTGCCGTCTGGATGTACAAGTAAATCAGCGCAACCAAAGTCAGCAGCGAGCCCAGCAAGGTGTATAGAAAAAACTTGAACGCCGCATAGATTTTGTTGGGCCCGCCCCAGATACCGATGATCAAATACATGGGGATCAGGGTGGCCTCGAAGAACACATAAAACAACATGCCATCGAGCGCGCAAAACACCCCGATCATCAAGCCGGACAAAATCAAAAATGCCGCCATGTACTGCTGAACCTTGGCGGTGATCGACTCCCAGCTGGCGATGACCACCACCAGATTGATAAAGGCGGTCAACACCACAAACCACAGCGAGATCCCGTCCACACCCAAGTGGTAGTTGACATTGAAACGCTCAATCCAAGGCATGTTCTCGACGAATTGCATCGCCGCGCTGGCGTTATCGAATTGCGCGTAAATCGGCAGCGTGGCCAGAAAGCCCGTGATAGCACCAACCAGCGCAATCCATCGCGTGGCGTGCACCTGGTCGTCCCGCCCAAAGGCCAGCAGGACCAAACCGAAGGCTATCGGGGTCCAGACGGCAAGGCTCAAAAGTCCCATGGGCAGATTCCTTAATTCGAGAAAAGCGGGAACCACGCCATCGAGGCCCGCAGCAACGACGCAAGCGGCCCATGCCAAAGCGAAACCGTCAGCAGCACAAAAAGACCAAAGGCCATGACCAGCGCGTAGTGGTAGAGATAACCCGACTGCCCGCGGCGCACCCACGCAGCCAGCGCGGCGACCGTTTTCCAGGATCCGTTGACCACAAAGCCATCGATCACACGGCGGTCACCACCCTGCCAGAAAGCGGTACCCAGCAAACGGGCACCCCGTGCCAACACGTTTTCATTGAACCAATCCAGGTAATACTTGTTTTCCAACACCACCACCACGGGCCGCAAAGCAGCGCCAATGGAGCGCGGGAGCGCCGGATTCACCAAATACATGTACCAGGCGGTGGAGACACCCGCACATGCCAGTACAAAGGGCAGCGAAGTCAGCGCATGCAGCGCCATCGCAAACGGGCCATGGAACGCTTCTTCCAAGCCATGCATCGCGTGGTGGGTGTCCGCATTCACGTGGATCGCATCGGACAGAAAATCACCAAACAATAAAGGCTCAATCGTGATGTAGCCAATGAGCACCGAGGGAATGGCCAACAGTACCAGCGGCAAGGTGACCACCCAGGGAGACTCGTGCGGCGCATGCGACCCGTGCGCGCCATGGTGCCCGTGGCTGCCGTGGTCGGCATGGTGGTTGTCCGGGTTCTGGTCATAACGCTGCGCGCCGTGAAAAACCAGAAAGTACATGCGGAAAGAATAAAACGCAGTGACAAACACACCGGCCAGCACCGCGAAACTGGCGAAACCGGCAGCCGGTAAATGACTCTCAGCGACCGCTTCAATGATGCTGTCTTTGGAATAAAAACCCGAGAACAGGGGCGTGCCGATAAGCGCAAGCGATCCCAATAAAGAAGTGATCCAGGTGATGGGCATGTATTTGCGCACGCCACCCATCCAGCGGATGTCCTGGTTATGGTGCATACCCATGATGACCGAGCCCGCCCCCAGGAAAAGCAGGGCTTTGAAGAAAGCATGGGTCATCAGGTGGAACAGCGCCACCGAATACGCGGATGCACCCAAAGCCACCGTCATATATCCCAGTTGGGACAGCGTGGAATAGGCCACCACCCGCTTGATATCGTTCTGGATGATGCCGAGAAAACCCATGAACAAGGCCGTGATCGCGCCAACCACGAGAACCAGATTCAAAGCGGTATCCGACAACTCGAACAAGGCCGACATGCGTGACACCATGAAAATGCCAGCGGTCACCATGGTCGCTGCATGGATCAATGCCGAGATAGGGGTTGGGCCTTCCATGGAATCGGGCAACCAGACGTGGAGCGGGAACTGGGCCGATTTGCCCATTGCGCCGATGAAGAGGCAGATACAAATCACGGTCAGCAAAGACCATGAAGTGCCCGGCAGCGTCATGGGCACCAGCGCCTGGGATTGGGCAAAAACTTCCGTGTAGTTCAGGCTGCCAGTGAAGGCAGCAATGAGTCCGATAC